>JBCDDR010000062.1:0-12990 GCA_039180205.1 Pseudomonadota bacterium
CTCACAAACAAACCAAAATCAAGCCAGCGTCCAAGAAAGTGCAAAACAAAATCAATCCCGTCCAATCAAGACAAATAAAGCCTAACCAAACAGAACCACCGCCTGCACTTCCCTTCCATAAAACCAACAATGTCAAAGAGCAAAACGCCCCGTACTCGGTGCAACCAGTTGGCTGCATCGCCCGGGGCATGGCGGCGGGTTATATGCATGAGCCCAGGGGTTGTCAAACACCTTTTTTACGTTTTTTTGGCGCACCCGCAGAAAACCGAAAAAAGCTTTGTATTTCAATTTTTTAAACGACTTTTTTCCGCGTTCAGCAATCCGTGATCACGCAGACCTAGGAAAAACCCGAATAGTCACACAAAGCGCCAAATGACCCTACGCTCTCACCGAATAATAGCACCAAATCGAGCTTCTTAAGCACGTGCACGCCCGGGCAGCCTCACTTTTTGAAGCGACGCCGAAACCGCGCTAACCGGTCGCCCCGGTCAAGCTGGTAAAAGACACCCTTCATTTCGGCAATCGGGCTCACCGACGGATTCGCCTCAACCGCATAGCCGAGCTCGTCAAGCAGCGGCCCAGCGACGTCTTCAAAAACCAATCGGGTCGATCGGGACATTTTGCGTTTCCACTGATCGCATTTGTCAGGCTGGGGAGGCTTATCGAGAACCGGCCAGAGCGCGCGTTTCTCTTCGGGAACTTTGTCGCCGACCATATCGGTGTAATTGAGCATGTCGTCAGAGTAACTGAGCCCCAGAAAGGCGCACAAGTCAGCGAGGGTGCGCGCGGTATCGCGAACCAAATCCTCGAAGCGCACAACTCTGTAGCGTTCGGGCCCAAGCATTGCCCCCATCCGCAGGTTGGTTTCAACGCGTGCCCGCCACTGCCGCGCAACATCAACGAAGTTGCCGACCGAATATTGGTAATGCTTGTGGGAAAGTGCGACATCACGACCATCGCGCACAATGTGGACAAAGCGAGCATCCGGGAACCATGTGTTCGCAATCGGCATTTCGGTGAGCGTGGCGATATCCATATTGCTCCACCGAGGCTTCGCTTTCGCAATCGCATAGGCCTCATGAAACCGCGCGACGACGGCAGAAAAGGATTTCGCGGGCAGCCCTTCTAACAGCGCCTCGCGATCGAGCTTTGCATCCCAAATCTGGATCCGTTCCTCGGCAAGAAGCGCATCAACGAGCCGCGCGATATCATCCGGGGTCGCCAGTCCGCCAAAACGATCAAGATCGGCAGCATAACGATACCAAAGCCCGGTTACCGAAAACGGCATCGCAAGGTCAGGGTGTGCGCCGGCAATCATCGATAGCAGAGTCGTGCCGCTACGGTCATAACCAAACATGAAAATGGGTGGAGCTTCGTTGAACATTTCGTTGAACATGAAGTGGGCTAACCCAGAAGAGATTGGAAAGGTCGTTCTTGACCGAACACAGCAGCCTTTTAGGCGCACTCGAGCTAATCAGGCTTATGCCCGACAAACATGAATGTCATCATAATGTTCGTTAGGAATTCAACGATACCGAAACATAAGCTCACGCAGTTTCGGGCCGCCGCCGAATTCTAACGCCCCAAACTCATACTCAAAGGTTTCGGCATGTGGTGACATGGGATTGACATCAAAACTAAGGATCCCCTGGGTAAGACCGTAGCCTTCTAACCGTCGGTCGGGATCATAACCGACGATATGGGCGATACTCATGAAATCCATGCCTTTGAAGCGAGCCGACATGTAGCGTTCGGGCGGGGTGATAAATGGATCAGCCAAAACACCAGCACCGCCATCCGACCCATCGCCCGTGCCCCCATAAAGCCTGCGCGATCCCTCACCACTGTTGAACAGCGAGTCGAGCCGATCGTTTTCCACATCAACGGTACCATCAGGGGCTATGCCGTAGCGGCGGCGTATCCATTGGCCAAACGTGATGATGATCCCGTCGCCAAGATCGATATAGGCATCATCGAACGTCGGCGGGGGCGCCTCTTCGGTGTCAAGCGGGCGAACGATCACGTCCATCGGCGTTTGATCGCTCACAGCAGACGGCAACAAGGGCCATTTGTTTGTCGATGAAGATTGATCTTCAGTTTCAGTGGATTGAGCCGCCGCAGCCGCTCCAATCATCATGTGAGACGCAGCAAGCACGAGTGAGAGCGCAATGTGTGACAGAAGACGAGGGCGATCTGCTGCCTTTCCTGTCGTGGCTCTTTGTTGCACGCCTCACCTCCTTTTCAGTCACTCCACATTAAAGTCGTTTATAAAATACTACCAAGTATCTGATGTCTCAAATTTTATTTGTATGCGACCCGAACATCCACACTCAGAGTGGTTTTGCCCTTGGCAGGCACATTGACGATCCACTGAAGTGTTTGGGCATTGGGCTTTCGGTGCGGCGCGCTTTCCGTCAGCACCGTCGCCTCGCCGCTGCCAACGGGAACGGTCACTTTCACATCGACCGGCTTGTCGCCCGCGTTCGTAACCAGCACCTGTTGATCAAACTTAATGATCGAAGGTTCCCGTGAAATCACCTCTCGGTTCTTTAAGATCGGTCTTGCCTTCACATCGAAAGCTTTGCCGAGTTGTGCTTTGATTTTTTCGCCGTCGGCCGTATGCGGCAGTCGATCTTCGCCAACAAACTGGCTGCGTCCTGCCTTATCGTTTGTATAAAAGCGCATCACCCCAGCCGGCATCGCAAGCCCAAGCCCATCAGATTTCCGGTTTTGCGCCTCAATTGTGACTTCAACCGAATTCGGGCGATCCGCCGATGCCCCGAGATAGACCTTCGTTTCATAGATTTTCTTCACGGGGATCGGGCCCCGGGTCAGAAACCCGACCTGTTTAGACTGTTCATTTTTGAGCGTGGTTCGGGTGGGGAGCGTATATAGTTTGAAATCGCCGAGCGTTTCGGCCGCCACTTCCGCCTGTTCCTGAACACGGCGGCTTACCAAGTTCATCGTCCGCCTTGGCGCGAGCGATTTTCGAACGATATTGACGTCACCCGCAACCAGCTGCAGCAATGCGTTCTCAAACGCTGTACCCGACTGATTCTCGATCGTCGTCCACCCTTGCAGCATCATTTCGGTCTGCGCCGGATTAAGCCGCGCCACATAATCAGCTGTCCAGCTCAATCCACTCGACAGATATTGCAGTGTTGCCTCGCCATCCTGACCGTCGCCTTCGATCTCAAGCGAAAGCGTTGGGCGCGCGCGCAGATTTGCCGGCACATCGCGGAACCGAATCGATAGCGAAGGATCACGCCTATCAATCTGCAACACCTGGTTACCCGATTGGACAATCGGCTGGTCGACATAGGCGAGCAATTGAGCCGGTTCCACGGCTGTTTCGCCCGTCGTTGGATGCGTCTTCACCAGCAGCACCTCGCTGCCAACGGCGGCCTTGAGCAGGTTTTGATATGTGATCAGTTCAAAGTCGAAATTCTGTTCGATGACCGTGAGCGGGCTTCGCGTTTTCTCGAACCCGAAAATAGCCGTTTCAGCGCGCAGCTGGCCGCTGACATCCAAAAGATCGAGCCGCCCGCGACCTTTCGGCAGCGTCAAACGACGCGTTTCCCGCACAAGCGAGGTGTCGCCATTATAAACGGTGAGTGAAAGATCCTGGATGTTTTCCCGGCCACTGGAGACGACCCAGGGCCCCGAGGCTGCCTGCGGTTTAGCCGAATTTTCGACTTGCGGTGGGTTCGCCTGATCGTCAGTTACTGCCCCTGAAGGCGAGGAGGCCGATAAAATCGCGGCAATCACACCTGTGACGGCAAAGCCAGATAGCTGTGGCCAAAAGCCTTGATCAGAACGGAATCTCATCATCCAAGTTACTCCCCATATCACTGCCGAAGCCACCCGCATGCCCACCAGTTTGGCCGCCGCGGTCACCCGAAGGCCCTGCGGAATACCCGCCGCCTTGTTCTGCCGCATACTGCCCGCTACCACTTTCGTTTCGACCATCCAACATGGTCAACTCGCCCCGATACCGCTGCAGCACGACTTCGGTGGTGTATTTCTCAACGCCTGATTGGTCTTGCCATTTGCGGGTCTGTAACTGGCCTTCGAGGTAGACCTTTGAGCCTTTGCGCAGATAATTCTGAGCGACCTTCGCCAGGGCCTCATTGAAGATGACCACTCGGTGCCATTCCGTTTTTTCACGACGCTCGCCGGATGATTTATCTTTCCAGCTTTCGCTCGTCGCGATTGACAGATTGCAAACCGGAGAGCCGTCATTGAGGCTGCGCATTTCTGGATCGCGCCCCAGGTTTCCCACCAAAATGACTTTGTTAATGCTGCCCGCCATGGCAAATCCCCTTATCTTTGATTTTCTAAAAGCAAACTATGTCAACCGTGTGGACAAACGGCAGGTCCACCCCTTTCCTTTTGCGTCTCGCATCTATTTCACCCGGACACAATCGAATCTGGCAGCTGAACCGTTCACCGTTTTCGGCTCGACATATGTTCCTATTATGTTCTACTCTGAATTCGGGGGTGAACACAAGCCCCCGGCATGGCGCTTTGATTTTTCGCGCGGTTTATGAAGTGCGTCGCGTCTCTTGACACGCTCTGGGCATCGGTCCACTTGATCGACAGCGAAGGGCGATCTGAAACCCTCGCCCAGCGCATGAAATCAGCCGAAAAAAGCCGGAACCAAGCCGGGAATAAAGATAGGGTCATTATGCTCACTCACATTGTGGTCAAAGGTGCCCGCGAGCACAATCTCCGGTCGGTTGATGTCAGCATCCCGCGAGACAAACTGACGGTAATTACCGGGCTTTCGGGCTCGGGCAAATCATCGCTCGCATTTGATACGATCTATGCCGAGGGCCAGCGCCGGTATGTGGAAAGCTTGTCGGCTTACGCGCGGCAATTTCTGGAGATGATGCAGAAGCCCGACGTTGATCTGATCGAGGGATTGTCCCCGGCGATTTCGATTGAGCAGAAAACCACAAGCCGAAATCCCCGCTCAACCGTTGGCACGGTTACGGAAATTTACGATTACATGCGGCTCTTATGGGCACGTATCGGTGTGCCGTATTCGCCAGCGACCGGACTTCCAATTGAGAGCCAGACGGTAAGCCAGATGGTTGACCGACTGATGCAATTGAAGGAGGGATCGCGTCTTTTTCTGCTCAGCCCCATCATTCGCGGGCGCAAAGGTGAGTATCGTAAGGAACTGAAAGAACTGCGCGCTGCCGGGTTCCAGCGGGTCAAGATTGATGGCGAATTCTATGATATTGCCGACGCCCCTGCCCTCGACAAAAAGCTGAAGCACGACATCGAAGTCGTCGTTGACCGGGTCGTTATCCGTGAAGAGCTCGAAAGTCGCTTGGCGGATTCGCTCGAAACCGCCCTCAAGCTGAGCGATGATCTCGCCATTGCCGAATTTGCCGACAAAGACAAAGCAGGCGAACGAATCATTTTCTCGGCCAAATTCGCGTGTCCCGTATCCGGTTTCACGATTGAGGAAATTGAGCCCAGATTGTTCTCTTTCAACAATCCGTTCGGGGCGTGCCCCGCATGTGACGGGTTGGGAACAAGCTATTATTTCGACCCCGATCTGGTTGTTCCCGATACCAGCCTCAGCCTCAACAAAGGGGCCATTGCGCCCTGGTCGAAGACCCAATCGCCCTATTACATGCAGACGCTTGAGGCCCTTTGTCGGCATTTCAAGCAATCGATGACCATGCCGTGGCGAGCTTTGCCTGACAATTTTTGCAAGGTCGTGCTGTTCGGCTCAGACAAGACCAAAATCAAGATGGTGTATAAGGACGGCAAACGAAAATTCGAGGTTGAAAAACCGTTCGAGGGCGTGGTCAATAATATCGAGCGGCGGTGGCGCGAAACCGACTCAGCCATGATCCGTGAAGAGCTGTCCCGATACCAGTCTTCGGCACCCTGTGGATCATGCAAGGGGCAGCGACTGAAGCCCGAGGCGCTCGCGGTGAAAATCGAAAACGCGACGATTTCAGATATCACGGAAAAATCGGTCGCCGATGCCTATCGATGGTTCGAAGACCTCTCACCGGGATTGAGCGAAAAAGATCAGGCGATTGCCGAACGGGTTTTGAAAGAAATCCGTGAAAGGCTGGGCTTTTTGAATAATGTCGGACTGGATTATCTGAACCTATCACGTTCATCAGGCACTCTCTCGGGCGGGGAAAGTCAACGGATTCGCCTCGCCTCGCAAATCGGATCGGGGCTAACCGGCGTGCTTTACGTCCTGGATGAGCCATCGATTGGGCTTCACCAGCGCGATAATGATCGGTTGCTTACCACGCTCAAAAATCTGCGCGATATGGGCAATACGGTCGTGGTTGTGGAACATGATGAAGATGCCATCCGCACCGCCGACAATGTGATCGATATGGGCCCTGGTGCGGGGGTCCATGGCGGAACCGTTGTTGCCGCAGGAGCACCCGAAGTGGTGATGGCGAACCCGGCGAGCCTGACCGGGCAATATCTCACAGGTGAGCGGTCAATTCCGATTCCGGAAAAACGGCGGAAAGCGGTTCGCAACCGATGGATCCGGCTGAAGGGCGCGAAGGCAAATAATTTGAAAAACGCTAGTGCCAAAATTCCCATCGGCACGCTGACCTGTATCACGGGTGTTTCAGGCTCGGGCAAATCCACCTTTACGATCGATACGCTCTTCAAAGCGACGGCGCGGCATTTGAATGGCGCCCGCGCCGTGCCGGGCGAGCATGACAGCCTGCAGGGCCTCGAATTTCTCGATAAGGTCGTCGATATCGATCAGTCGCCGATCGGGCGCACCCCGCGGTCGAACCCCGCGACATACACGGGCGCATTCACCCCGATACGTGAGTGGTTCGCGCAGCTACCCGAAGCGCAAGCCCGCGGCTATAAACCAGGGCGTTTTTCCTTTAACGTCAAAGGCGGGCGGTGCGAGGCGTGCCAGGGCGACGGCGTGATCAAGATCGAAATGCATTTCCTGCCTGATGTGTATGTCACCTGCGACGTCTGCAACGGCAAGCGCTATAACCGCGAAACCCTCGAGATTAAGTTCAAGGGAAAATCAATCGCCGATATCCTCGATATGACCGTAGAGGATGGGGTTCAGTTTTTCTCCGCCGTTCCGGTTGTGCGGGACAAGCTTGCGATGCTGGAAAAGGTGGGTCTCAGTTACATAACGATCGGCCAGCAGGCTACGACGCTTTCGGGCGGAGAGGCCCAGCGTGTCAAGCTTTCCAAAGAACTCGCGCGCCGTGCTACGGGTCAAACGCTCTATATCCTCGATGAGCCAACGACCGGACTGCATTTTGAGGACGTGAAAAAGCTCCTGGAAGTGCTGCATGCGCTTGTCGACCAGGGGAACACCGTCGTTGTGATCGAGCATAATCTTGAGGTGATCAAAACCGCAGACTGGCTGGTTGATTTAGGTCCCGAAGGTGGAGAAAAAGGCGGCGAAATCGTTGCCCAGGGGACACCCGAACAGGTGGCGGACGTCACGGAAAGCTATACCGGGCAATATCTCACTCCAATTCTGGCGGGTCGCCCCGCAACCGAAGCCGCCGAGTAACCAACTCTCCCGATTCGTCTCCAGCTATGCCGCCGTTTGGAAGGGTGCAAACGCTTCCTTCTGTGTGGCGTGCTCCCTAAGTACGACGTTCGGAACTAATGGCGGATGGTCGCCGCCACTTGCACGGGCCGCGCATTGTCCCCGCAAAGCTCAGAAATAATGTCTTGTTATTTTTAATTCATGTTTTACGATAATTTATCAATTTTGAATTTTGATAAAGGATCACAAATGTCAAACGAAGCCTCGGTCAAACGCTGGAGCCGTATCATGTCCCTTTTATGTAAGGCTGCGATGTTCATCCTTCCGCTTTTTGTCGCCATAAGTTGGGTATTTCTGGATGATTTCGGCCCGGCACTGAGCGGGAGCACGGGCGTCTATGTCGACGTGGCGCACGTCAGTATAACCTGGCGCCTTGTTGGGTTCGCCGTTTCGATGATCCCGTGTGGGCTCACGATGTATGGCTTGTGGCGCCTTTCAGCCATGTTTCAGGAATGCGCCGAGGGACGCTTCTTTTCGCTTGATGCTGTGCGCGGATTTCGCGGATTTGCCTGGATGATCCTAATCGCTGCCGCCCTGCGCCCGATTGTTGGGGCCGCTCTCAGCGTTGTGCTGACAATGGGCAACCCCCCGGGCCAACGGCAGCTTGCCATCCAATTTGGGTCAACCGAACTGACGGCTGTCTTTGTCGGCCTATTGCTGGTTGCGATCGCGCATATCCTTGAGGAAGGGCGAAAGCTCTCGGATGACAATGCGCAGATTGTTTGATCATGCCGATCATTCTGCGGCTCGATGTGATGCTCGCCCGTCGCAAAATACGCTCTAAGGATCTGGCGGAACAGATCGGCATATCGGAGCAAAACCTGTCGCTTCTCAAAACCGGAAAGGTGCGCGGTGTCCGATTTTCCACACTGGAAAAATTATGCGAGACACTCGGGTGCCAGCCCGGGGATCTTTTGGAATACGAAAGCGACCAGGGCGACTGAAGAGCCCAAGCCGCCACCTTAAAGGCGGCACAGGCGGAGAGCATTTGCATCTAGACAGCCTTATCGCTCCTGTGTTTCCTGACGGTCCTACGAAGACCAAGATATCAGGGGAGCCCGATCCATGACCAAAACCATTCTCATCACTGGCGGCTCTTCGGGGATTGGCGCGATCTGTGCCCGCCGGGCAGTGGAAGCGGGCCACAAGGTCGCGCTGGCCGCACGCTCGGTCGAAAAACTCACCGCGTTGGTCGAAGATATCGGTGCGGACAATGCCTTTGCGATTGCATGCGATGTCACCAATCCCGATGCGCAGGTGGCGATGTTTGAAACTGTGATTGACAGGTTTGGGCACCTTGACGTGGTCTTCGCCAATGCTGGCCTTGGCGCAACTGCAGTGGGAACCGAAAAGGGCGAAGTCGACAATTTCCATGAAATGATCATGGTCAACAATTTCGCAGTCACGGTTACATGCAAATATGCGATACCGCACCTGAAGGCGAGCAAAGGAAACCTTATCCTCACCGGTTCGCAGGCGGGGCATATAGCGCTTTCAGGTTCAGTCTACAGCGCTACCAAGTGGTTTATCCGGGGCTATGCCAAAAATCTTTCGAATGAGCTAAACGAACACGGCGTGCGCGTGACCAGCATTGACCCCGGCATGGTTGAGACGCCATTCTTTAGTTCGCCGCAACCTCAGGCGTTGCGCCCAGATGATATTGCCAACGCCTTCCTCTATATCGTCGACCTGCCGCCGCATGCGCGCATCGCCGAAATTGAGATCAACCCGATGATAGGTGCACACCCGGCATAGGCAGCTTTCCGGTACCGTTTACCGACCGAAATACTCGATGCGTCCGCGGTTGTCCTGAAGATCATCACGCTGATCCTCGATCCACTCGAGCCAATACGCAAACCGGTCGTCGCCCGCTTTGACTTGGGCCGCAATGATCATGTGCAATTCCTGCTGATAGGGACCGTAAAAGGGCAGATCATCAGGTGATGAGGACCAACCCGGATAGGTCGCATCGGCATAATCCATCGCGGCATCCGCAACCTCAACCATGGTTGTGTAACCCACACCATTTGCGTCGCCGACAGGCAAACGAAACATCGCGGTTAGACCATTTGGGAAAGCTTCGGTCTCAAACTGATCAACCAGCGGCTGCACCAAAGCACTGCGATACACCTCGGCCTCTTGAAGCCCGGCAGCGGAGAGAAATCCCATCGACAATTGTCCATAGCCGATCATCCATGGGGTTTGCATCAAGGCCCGCCTGCGCCCGGTGCCAAAGTCGCGCGTTTCAATCGGTCGCGAGGGCTGACGTACAATGGGAATGATCCGTTCGGCATCGCGGACACGAATGATGTTCATGAACTCATCACGGTTGTAAATGAACCGAGCGCGCCAGGTCTGCTGATCGACAAGCCAAGCGGGTGCGTCATCGGGGGTGGCCAGGACCAGCATGCCAAGTGTGCGCATCGTCCATGAGGGGCCACCGCGTTCCTGGTAACGCTCGATAAGGGCATAGTCGCCTTCGCCCTGAAAGCGCCCTGGTTGTTTCCCGGTTGCGAATGACGCCTGATAGCCCATTTGCATCAGGAAAAACGGATGCCCGGTCAGCATGAACGGCCCGAAATAAGGTTGCGGCATGTGGTTGGTCTCAGCCACAATCCCACCCGCGCGCACGAAAGCCGACGGACCTCCGGCAAATACTTCTATATTCCCGTTGGTCTGGCGGGAATCGTCAATGCTGTGACGGCGCCAGTCGCCATCAAAGTCGAGCGGCAGGGATTCGCCAAACTCGCTGATCGCCCATGGCGTTGCGCGGGCCAGGTCGAAGGCGTAGGTTAAGGCCTGTTCATAGGCGCACGGATGGCCTGAGGCCAGGAAAGCCGCGAACCGACCCTCAAGATATCCAATATCAGGGCGTAACCCGCCCTGGCCCATGCCGCGTACCGGCAAACCTGCCATATCAAGATCATAAGACCAGCAGGAACTATCATTCAGTCGCCAATTGAGTGGTGTTTCATAGCGCGGCAGGAGGTTTGCATTTTGAACGTCTTCCACGTCGAAATACGGCTGGAGGATACCTGACTGCCAAATCATCGCCTGCTGAAAATCAAATAGATCGACCTCCACCAAGGCACCATTGATTGAGACCGAAAGGGTCTCAACTGGACGCGCGTCAGAAACCAGCGTTTCGCGTGTGCGCACCACGGTGATCATGGCATGATCGTTCCGCGTCCACCGGTGGAAAACATAATCGCCATCGCGCCACTCTTCGAGATCGGTCGTGATACAGTCGCCTTCAAAGCAATAGGTAAAAGGATCAAGCGGCTGCCAGTTGGCGCCCTCGATATCGGCAACCTCAACAGGCCCCTGGGGCTCGGCAGGCTCAGGATCCTCAGGTTCGGTCGGATCAGGATCTTCCGGTTCGGTTGGTGCTGGATCCTCTGGTTCGACCGGTTCCGGGTCTTCGGGCTGCGGGGCGCGTCGATTGGGATTGGTAGGTCCCGGCTCCGATGGCGCATCAGAGCTTGGTTCGGCAGGTGCCGGTTCAGCGGGCTGCGGCGCGCGCCGGTTGGGGTTCCCATTTTCAGGCGGCGTGGGCGCTGGCGCTGGCTGAGGCACCGGAGCCGTTGGCGCGGACCGTCCGGTTTCCGGCGGGGCATTTCGGGCGCTCGTCGATCTCGAGGCCACCCCTTCGCCCTCTAAGGCATCGACCGGCTTACAGCCTGGCAGAACGGCAAGAGCCAGTGCGGCACAAATGATCCAGAACTTCATTCCAAAACTCCAATAAGCAACGATTTCGGGGTGCCCCCGACAAGACTGCCAGGCAGTGAATCAGGCTGCGGATGTAAACGCGGAGGTCGTAAAGATTTCGAGAAAGGGACTGAAAAAATGAGCGATTTTCTTCGTTTTTTTGTTAGCCTGTGCGCATTCACATCGACGTGATTGGCGATAGCAGGCGCGGCATTCGCTGCAATGTGAGCATGTCTGGACGATATCGCCCTGCGATTGTCATGAAAAAGTTAACGATAAAGGCCAGGGGTGACCGATTGTTCTCAGCCACCCGCATTGCAAAGCGACTTCGACAGAATAATCAGCAAAATCTTATGCGGGCATCGCGGATGAGTAGTCAGCGATCGCCCACGAAACGATCCAATTTGCTGGATTGAGCTCAACGCCCATCGCGCTAGCTCGAAGTGGTACTTAAATGAGCCAACGACCGCTACGCTCAGGCCTATCTCGGCTGTCGCAATGATCTGACATAGTTGATATTCTGACATCGTTGACATCAAGAGCGTCGTTTTCAGAAATTGAGAGTTCACACTGGGGAGAAACCAATATGGCCGTCACCTTCCGTCTCAATGGCAAAGATGTTTCGGTTGATGCCGATCGGGATATGCCAATGCTATGGGTCATCCGCGAGCAGCTTAATCTAACCGGAACGAAATTCGGTTGTGGGATCGCGCAATGCGGCGCTTGTACAATTCACCAGGATGGCGTTCCCGCAAGGTCCTGCCAATTACCGCTTGCCGCTGCCGAGGGAACCTCAATCACGACAATTGAAGGGGCAATGGAAAGCGACGTGGGCAAAGCCTTTGAAGCGGTTCAATCGACCTGGCGCGAGATCGATGTTGTCCAATGCGGCTATTGTCAATCGGGGCAATTAATGTCGGCAACGGCCTTGCTCGCCGAAAACCCAAATCCAACCGATGACGACATTGACGGCGCCATGTCTGGCAATCTCTGCCGTTGTGCGACCCATGTGCGCATTCGAAAAGCCATTCACCTTGCCGCCAACCGCCTGTCGGAGACGAACAATGACTGAACTTTCCAAACTCTCCCGACGCGGTTTCCTGCAAGCCTCAGCCGTTGCAACGGGGGGCCTGGTGATTGGCTGGCATTTACCGCTAAGCGCACAATCCCAGAAAAAGGACGGCGTATTCAATCCGTTTGTCAAAATCACACCCGACAACCGCGTGGTTGTGATCTCGAAACATCTTGATAAAGGCCAGGGCAGCACCACCGGGCTTGCAACAATTGTTGCCGAAGAGCTCGATGCCGATTGGTCGCAGATGGAAACCGAGTTTGCTCCCGCGGATGTGACCAAATACGCAAATGGATCATTTGGTGTTCAGGGCACAGGCGGATCGACCGCGATGAACAATAGCTGGATGCAGTATCGTCAGGCTGGCGCTGCCGCGCGAGCGATGCTGGTGAGTGCCGCCGCTGCAAAATGGGGAGTAGACCCAAAAGACATTTCGGTCAGCAAGGGGGTCGTCACGTCCGGGAAACGGCAACATAGCTTTGGCGAACTGGCAGATGCCGCTGCAGCGCTTCGGCGACGCGGGCGGCTGAAGCGCTGCAGCGGCATCTGCCAGTTCGCCAAAGCTATGTTGCCGTTTCCCGGACGTGACGACCCCCTTGCTGACCGAAATGTCTTTTGGGTC
>JBCDDR010000063.1:0-12510 GCA_039180205.1 Pseudomonadota bacterium
CGCCGCCGTCGTGAAGCCGTTGGCAGACTTCGTAGATATCGTCCACCAAATAGGCCAGATGACCAAAGTTACGCCCGCCCTCATACGTCTCGGGGTCCCAATTATAGGTGAGTTCAACCTGCGCAGTCTCGTCCCCCGGGGCTGCGAGAAAGACGAGAGTGAAACGCCCCGCCTCGAAATCTCTTCGTTTCAACTGCTCAAGCCCCAGTTTATTGCAGTAGAAATCGAGGCTGGCATCGAGATCGCTCACGCGCACCATCGTGTGGAGATACTTCATCTTTGATATCCTGTTCGACGGCGAGACGCCTTGCGCCTCGCGCTCTGATTTGCACTCATGGTTACAAGATGATGACCTTGGGTTCGTCACGCAACTCAGCTTCCCATGTTTCGGCCTTGGTCTTTAGCCAATCAGGCATGGGTGTTGATTGTTTGGTCTCACCCGCCGTTCGGCTATCGAAGGCCACTGCAACCATCCGGCCCTCGGCATATAACGTGTCGTTATCCTCCCCAAAAATCCCATATTGCAATGTCCAGGACGAGCGGCCCATGCGTTCGGTGCGCACACCAACATCAATAATCTCGTCAAACTGGATCGGGCGACGATAATCGACTTCCGAATGCGCGATATGAAAATCCCAGGGGAAGGCGTCGTCCGGAACGAGGGGCACCCCAAGGTGGCGCATATATTCGACCGTGCCGCCATCGAAAAATCTGAGATAATGCGCGTTATAAACCACCATCTGGCCATCAATGTCGCTGTAGCGCACACGCAGGCGATTGAAAAAGCCAAAGTCGGATCGTAACAGCGGTTCGGTCACTCCACATCCTTTCTGATTCGCAATTCGCCGGGCACCTTTACGCGGTTTTGGCACCCGGGTGGAGATGCGTATCAGGCGACATACAATATCGCTCAGCCTTTTACGAAAACTTATCCTTCTTTTTCCGCCATTCTTTCCTTTTCCCGCTGATCATCAGCGAATTCGGGGCCCGGTATGGTGAATATATGGCCCCTTTTTGCATGCTGAGAGGAACCGCCACTCACTGATGCAACCCCACATCACACAACGACAGGGGGCAATGAAAGGTGCGGACTTGCGCCAATGCAAAAACCCACGCACATTATGGCCATGTTTTTTAAGCATTCCATTCTGAAGCGCCGATGGCTATCGCTTACGCAGCGGATTCCAAAACGCGCCTGTCTTGGTGTGAACCGGTTGCGATAAACCGTTTCTAGCAAACCGATCGTTACCTTTGATCAATAGTCACTGTATGAGTTTTTTGGGGTAGATGGCGAGATGGCGCGAAAGCGAAATCACCGGCTGCAAGGGGGCAAACCACGCGCAAACGATGCGATGTCGGTGAGGATTCCGAATTCCTTGCGGGCATTGGGTCCCTTTGTACTCGTTGGTCTTGGTGGCTGTGCCTGGATCGGTGGCAAAGAAATACCCCTCGAGCCCGTCGCGATGGAAGTTGAGGAAGCCGCACCCGAAGAACCCACTCCGCCGCCAAAGCGCTCGTTTTTGGCGCGGCTCGTGAAACCGACGCCGAAGGTGGAACCCATCGCGAACCCATCTCCCAAACCGGAGCTGGAGGATTTTCGCGGAGAGCTTGTTGGACGATCGACGCGCGAGGTTGCCAATTTTTTTGGTCCCCCGGATGAGGCCATTGCCGATGGCGCTAATTTTTTGTGGCGCTATCGCACCGGCGAATGCGATGTTGAAGTACAGTTTTTTCCGGATCTTGAAACCAACGGTCATTATGCCCTGCAATACGAGGTCACCGGTACCGAAGATGCACAATGCTTTGCAAGGTTGGCCCGGCGGAGACCTGTGATTGATGCCGATGACACGGAAAATGAGACACGTGAGCTTGTGGAGATCGACAATCGGTTGAACCCAGATGATCTGGATGACGGAGAGATGGAGGAACAGGCGATCGTTCAAGAACAAGGTGTTTTGCCACCGCCCGGTACGAAACAAAACACCGAGGAAGAACCAGAGGGTTTTGCCGATGTGGACGGTGATATCCTGGATGACGCTCAGACTCTTCCTGCGCTTGAGCCCATCCAAAATGCAGTGGGTGCGGCCGGGCTTCGCCCCGAGCCAAATCAAAACCAGGAGACAGATGGGCGCCAGACGGCAGATGGTACCCAACCACCGATGTAGTGGCCCCGATATTGTCGCCCCTATATCGTGGGATGACATTTCGATCAGTGAAACGAGGATTTGGCGATGACAATGGCGCTTCGAACCCCTGCCCAAAAACAGCATATCCTGCTCGTCGATGATGACGAGCTTTTCCGCGAATCAATCGAACGAAACCTGGTAAATGCCGGGTTTGATGTGACTTCTTTTTCCTCAGGGCGACGGTTTCTCGATGCTCTTGAAGGGCTTGGCGGGGATCTCCTGCTGCTGGATTGGCGGATGCCCGATCTGAATGGGATCGAAGTCTTGAAGCAGCTGCGTGAACAACATGTGGATATTCCGGTCATTTTCCTGACCGTGCTTTCTGATCAGATTTATGAAGAGGCAGCGCTCCTTGGTGGAGCCGTCGATTTTATCGAAAAATCGAGATCATTCTCGATTGTTGAAAGGCGGATCTCGCTGATTTTGAGCGGGGCACGCACGCGTGATAGCGCGAATAAACAATCGGGCCCGCAGCATATTGGCCCGCTTGAAATCGACCATGACGCAAGTCGCGCTTATTGGCGGAACCGTACGGTTGATCTGACCCTGACTGAATTTCGCATTGTCCGCTATCTTGCGGGGCGCGCGGGCCAGGACAGCGGCTACCGGCAGATTTACGACCAGGTGCACGGCGAAGGGTTTGCCGCTGGTGATGGCGAGATCGGCTACCGCGCAAATGTGCGAACGCTGATCAAACGAATTCGGCAGAAATTCAAAGCAATCGACCCCAGTTTCGAACAGATTTCCAACTATCCGGGCTTCGGATACCGATGGGATGAAAACGAGACCGTTGGTCGCGCCGAGCGCTAATGGCAAGGCGGCGCGCTCGCTCATTGCCATTGACCGGGCGCCTGCTGATCTTCTTTCTGATCTTACTGGTTCTGCCGTTTGTGCTATTTGAGGCTTTTCGGAACGCCGACCAGCAAAAGACCGAGCTTCTGGCCCAGAATGTTGAGGAGCAAGGCCGGCTGATCGCACTTGGGCTTGCGCCGATCCTTGAGCGGTTTCAGAATGCGCGCGATGTCGATCTGGAGGTGGAACTTGCGCGCTATGCCCGCGATGACGTCAATCTGAAGCTGTTTTACAGGCCCGAACAGATGCCCCGTGCGAATGAGGGGTTGTTCTACATGGCCGCTTACCCGGGCCTGACAACAGCCGCACTGCGCGAGGAGCGCACGACGCTCACGCAGCAGGGTATTTTCGAGCCACTGAAATCAAGTTGCGAAGGCAGTGCGGTTCAAAACCAGACCTTTACCAATCCCGCCGGGCAGGCAGAATTTCTTTCGTCGCTCACGCCATTGAGGCTTGAAAACGGATGTTGGGTCCTGCTGACAGCACACAATACCGATGCATATCTGGGGGCAAGCCTCGCCCGACCGCTTTGGATGGCACCGACGATACGCTACGCCGGGATTGCTTATGTGATGATTGCGATGCTCTCCACCTGGCTTTTGTTCGACATTCGCGCCGACATGCAGCGCATTCGTACAGCAGCCCGCACGCTCCGCGCGCGCCCCGATGGTGGGCCGGGGTTCACCGCGCTGATCCGCCTACCTGAGCTGGTCAGCGTCGCTGACGAGCTTGACCGGTTGATGCGCGCGCTCAACGTCTCGAAATTATTGATGCGCCAGGCAGCAGAGGAAAACGCCCATGCGCTCAAAACCCCGATTGCCACAATCCGCCACGCGCTGGAACCGCTACGCGACGATCGCTCAACGGACGAAACGCGCAACCGTTCGCTAGCGCTCATTGAACAATCGACATCAAGGCTCGATGGGTTGGTGAGTGCTACCCGCAACCTTGATGCGCTTTCGGCCGACCTTTTAGAACCTGAGGCCGAGCCGGTTGACGTCAGTACCTATCTCGATGCCTATCTCGGGGTCTTCCGCCCCATTGCCAACCAGGCCGATGTCGAGGTGGTCGCAAGCATCCCAACCGATATCAAAGTTCTCGCGAGCGAGGATTTGCTCGAAACGGTCATCGAGAATGTCCTTGAAAACGCGCTCAGTTTTTCCGCGCCGGGTACCCTCATTGAGGTCAGCCTGCGCGCAGGCAAAACCGAGGCGGTGTTAAGCGTTGCCGATCAGGGGCCGGGCGTCGATCCCGCGAACCTGGAGCTGATTTTCGAACGCTATGTGTCGCTTCGCGGAGAAAGTGACACGGTATCCTCGTCGGCAAACCTTGTTGCCCATTATGAGGGCGTGACATCGATCGCGGTTGCACCAAAGATTTACGAGCCCGAGCATGACCCTACCGGGGATCATTTCGGCCTCGGCCTCTGGATCACACGTCGTAACCTGAATGCAATCGGCGGGCGTATCTCGGCGCAAAACCGCGAGGGCGGCGGGCTTGAGGTGACAATCCGTCTGCCGCGCCCGGGAAAACGCAGCGGTTAGGTGTGGGCTAACTGGGCGCCCAATCACCGAACCGCTCCTGCCATAGTGTGATCATGGAAACGGCGGCGGTATCGGCGCGCAATATACGCGGCCCCAGGCCGATCGCGTGCGCCAAAGGGTGCGCCGAGAGAGCCTGATGTTCCGCACGCGAAAAGCCCCCTTCGGGACCAATCAGGAGCGTCGCCTTGTCGTGCGGCGCAAGCGCGGCCATACCGTCGGCAAGGGTGGCCCCTTCGGCGCGGCGTTCATCACCATAAATCAGCATACGATCATCTGGCATTCGGGAAAGCCAGTCGGGAAATCCGCAGGGCTCAGCCAACGTCGGCAGCACAGTCCGCCCACACTGCTCGGCGGCCTCAATAGAGATCATGCGCGCACGATCCGGCTTCCAGCGGTCGGCCTGGGTGAAATCTGTAATCAGCGGGATGAGAGCGCGCACGCCAAGCTCGGTCGCTTTTTCGATGATGAATTCGGTGCGGCTTCGTTTGACCAGTGCGAAGGCAAGAGCGAGGTCGGGCACCGTCTCTTGCGCAGTTTTCAGATCATCAAGTACGAGCGCAAACTGGCGCGGCTTTTGCCCTTGCACCTTCGCCTGCCACTCGCCATCCTTACCATTGAAGACGCGCACCGCATCGCCCGCCTTCAGCCGCATCACACCGCTCAGATAATGCTGCTGTTCGGGCGTCAGGCCAAGCGCGACGTTCGGCGCATAATCACCCTCCACATAGAGCCTTGGGGTTCGGTGGGCCGCACGCGGCTTCATCGGCAAACCGCCTTCAGGATTTCGCAAAGGTGCCGAGCCGGTCGGCGGTGTCATCAATGTCGGGGAAATCGGCAACCTGTTCGGCGGCAAGCGCAGGCTCAAGCCCGAGGTCAGATTCGTGAGTGCGGTAAAGCGCTTTCATCGCCGCGACCGCCCCCGGGCTTGCCGCAGCGATCGCGCTCGCGTGGCGACACACCGCCTCATGAAGCGCCTCGGGCGTTTCATAGGCGTCAAGCGCAAGGCCCCAGCGCACTGCCTCTTCCCCCGAAAATGTCCTCGAGGTGAAAGATAGCTCGCGTGCCCGCCGCACACCCACCGCGCGGGCCAGATTCTGGCTCATCCCCCAGGTGGGGCGAAGGCCCCATTTGACATGGGTATCCCCGAACTTGGTGTCGCGCGTCGTATAGATCATATCGCAATGCAGCGCGATTTCGAGCGCACCGGTAAAGCAGAAGCCATGTACCTGCGCAATGACGGGAACCTGTGCTGCGCGGATCGCTTTGGTCGCACAGGCGGCGGGATCATCAAACACGGTACCGACTTTGCCGTGCGCGGGCTCAATCCCCGCAAGCGCCTTCAGGTCAACACCCGCTGAAAAAGCACGACCCGCTCCGCGCAACACAATCACGCGGCAGCTCTCATCGGCTGCCAAATTCGTCACCGCCTCTTCAAGCGAGATCAGCATCTCCGGCAGCAACGCGTTCAACGCTTCCGGCCGGTTGAGCACGACATGCCCGATATGATTTTCCAGCCCGATTTCGATTGAGGTCATGGAAAGGCTCCACCGTTATCGCTTTTTCCTGATTAGAGCAGAAGCGACCCGGCAAGAAAAGCGAAGAACGCCCCAACGAGATAAACAAGAACTGCAAGGACATAGACCCATTTGGCGATCGCACGGCTGCGCATACAGGCCCGTGCGAGCCGGGGGTCTGCAGGGCAAGGCAGGTTACGCGCACGCCATTGAAGACCCCCCGCAATAACCAGCAGGGCACCCGCAACGCCAAACACCAGTGCCTTGTGCGCGCTCAACCAGATAAGCCCTGGGACGGATGTCACGACGCCGGCAACCACGGCCCCCATGCCAAGGGCGACGAACAGCGCCGGTAACGCACAACACAGGAGCGTGCCTGTGCTGGTGAAGAGCGCCAGCGCAGGGGCTATCCACGCCCGTGTCGATGCAGTTGTGACGTCAGCCGGATCGGTCACAGCGTCCGCTCGATCCCCATAAGCTTATAGCCCGCGTCCTTGACCGCCTTTAAGATATGGTCGTCGCTCAGCGTTTGGCCGGGCTTCATGACGAGCGTGATTTGCTTGGCTTTCAAATCGACATCAACGGTTTTGACTGCATCTTCGCGACCGAATACCTTTTCAAAGGCGCGGGCACAAAAGTCACAAACCAGCCCGTTAACACGCGCAACGACGACCTGTTCACCTTGACTGGCCTTTTCTCCGATTATGACCTTTGTTGCAGCCTCGTCTTTTACGGCGCTTTCCTCATGGTGGCCTGCATGATCTGCACCATGAGCATGATCGCGATTGTGCTCATGATGATCCGCGTCATGATCATGATGCTCGTCTTTCGGTCGGTCTTGCGCTTTCGTCATCGTAACCGGAAAGATTGCCAGCGCCACGGCCGCAATCGCCACTTTCAAAAATGAACTTCTCATAGGCCTGTCTCCTTTGATCAGAATCTGTAGATGAGATTGGCGAGAACGCGTTCGTCTGTACCGAAGCCGAGTTCCAAAAGCGCCGGGCCCTTAAAAAATCTCACTAAGGGCGTGACCACCACCTCATCAGGCGCCTCAGGCCGATGCGCAATATCAACCATCAGCCAGGTATGGAGCGCGTTATAATCCGCAACATAAGGCGCCACACCAAAGCGCGCGCGTTGGGTGAAAAAATCATTGGCGTCAGTCACCAGAAATTGCCGGGCGGAATAGCTGACGAACCAGCGCCGCGTCTCCCAGTCGCCTGCAAACTTCAAAAACCCGGCGGCTTCAGACCGTGTATCTACGCCACCGAAGTCACCTATAGCTGCGCCGCCACCCGCGGATAAGTAGATATTTGCCTGAGCGTTCTCCATATTCCAGCGCCTTGCAAGATAATTGATCTGGCTGCCGATATAGATGAACTCCTCAACCCGCCGCCGCTCTACCCTTAGCCCCAGACTGTAGCTTGCCGTCGGGGAAAAATGAATGAGCCCGGTGTTTTGAAACCCATCGGTTTCTTCAATAAACGTCCATCCGCCGGGATAGGACACCGGACGCGCCTGCGCAATTTGAGCACCTGACCATGAAAGAAAAGCAGCGAGCCAGAGCACCGCAGCAGACCGCAGAAAATTTTGGGTCGTTTGACATTTCATCCTTGCCACATACCCTAGGAGGGTATAGTATGCAAGCATGAAAAATGAGCAAAGCATAAAACGACTGAAACGCATTGAGGGCCAAGTGCGCGGCCTTGTCCGCATGTTGGAGGACGACCGCTATTGCATCGATGTGCTGCACCAGATCCAGGCAGTGAAAGCCGCGCTGCTTAAGGTTGAGGACCAGGTCCTGAAAGACCATGCCGCCTGTTGCGTGGCTGAGGCGATATCATCGGGCGACAAGGCCGAACAGAAGCAGAAATTCGACGAGTTAGTCGAGCTGTTCGCCAAAACCAAGCGCTAGGGTCAAGACCGTAGGAGGTTTGGTCGAAGCCTGACCTATTCCGCCGCAGCCGTCTGCGCGGCACTCAGGATCTCCACGACTTCGCCTGCGGCTTCGACAATGTTGGTGCCGGGGCCGAAAATCGCAGCGACACCAGCATCGCGGAGCGCGTCATAGTCCTGCGCCGGAATGACGCCACCGGCAATGACGCGGATATCGTCTGCGCCCTCGGCTTCCAGCGCTTTGATCAGTTGCGGGACAAGCGTTTTATGGCCCGCAGCAAGACTCGAAACGCCCACGACATGGACATCGTTTTCAATCGCCATCCGCGCCGCTTCCTCGGGGGTTGAGAACAACGGGCCCACGTCAACGTCAAAGCCCATATCGGCAAAGGCCGTCGCGATCACTTTCGCGCCGCGGTCATGCCCATCCTGCCCCATTTTGACAACGAGCATACGCGGCCTGCGGCCCTCGATCTTGGCAAAGGCATCAATCCGTGCGGTAAGCTTGGCGAAGCCCGCGTCGCTTTCATAAGCACCGCCATAAACGCCGGAGATCGATTGGATATTTGCCTTGTGGCGACCAAATTCGCTTTCCATCGCCGATGAAATCTCCCCCAGCGTCGCACGGGCACGGGCACAATCAACCGCAGCGGCGAGCAGGTTCCCCGCGCCGGATTTCGCAACCTCGGTTAGTTTGCCAAGCGCCGCATCGCAGGCGGACTGATCACGTTCGGCGCGCGTTTTTTCAAGCCGCGCGATCTGCGCCGCGCGCACCTTGGCGTTGTCTACATCGAGAATATCGATGGGGTCTTCGGTATCCCGGCGGTATTTGTTGACGCCGACGACGACTTCTTCGCCCCGGTCGACGCGCGCCTGTTTCGCCGCCGCCGCTTCCTCGATGCGAAGTTTAGGGAGGCCGTCCTCGACCGCTTTGGTCATGCCGCCTATCTCCTCGACCTCTTCGATCAATTTCCAGGCGGCGTCGGCGATCTCCCTGGTCAGCGCCTCGACATAGTAGGACCCACCCAGCGGATCGACGACATTGCTAATGCCGGTTTCCTCTTGCAGCACAAGCTGCGTGTTCCGCGCGATCCGTGCTGAGAAATCGGTGGGCAGCGCGATCGCCTCGTCGAGCGCATTGGTATGCAGCGACTGAGTACCGCCAAAGGCTGCCGCCATCGCCTCCACCGTGGTGCGGACCACGTTGTTGTACGGGTCTTTTTCGGTGAGGCTCACCCCACTCGTCTGACAATGGGTGCGCAGCATCATCGAACGTTCGGACTGGGCGCCGAAGTCTTTCATGATTTTCGCCCACATCATTCGCGCGGCGCGGAGCTTCGCCACCTCCATGAAGAAGTTCATCCCGATCGCGAAAAAGAAGGAGAGCCGACCGGCAAAGGCATCAATATCGAGCCCCTTCGAAAGCGCTGCACGGACGTATTCCATCCCATCGGCAAGCGTGTAGGCAAGCTCTTGCACCTGCGTCGCGCCCGCTTCCTGCATGTGATATCCCGAGATCGAGATCGAGTTGAACTTTGGCATGTGCTCGGACGTATAGGCAATAATATCGGCAACGATCCGCATCGACGGGGCCGGCGGGTAAATGTAGGTGTTGCGCACCATGAATTCTTTGAGGATGTCGTTTTGAATCGTGCCCGCGAGTTTGTCGGCACTCACGCCCTGCTCTTCCGCTGCAACGATATAGAAGGCGAGCACGGGGATCACCGCGCCGTTCATGGTCATCGACACCGACATCTGATCAAGCGGGATGCCATCGAACAGGATCTGCATGTCCGCGAGCGTATCGATCGCGACACCCGCCTTGCCGACATCACCGACGACGCGCGGATGATCGCTGTCATACCCGCGGTGGGTGGCGAGGTCAAAAGCGACCGAGAGCCCCTTTTGACCCGCCGCCAGATTACGCCGATAAAAGGCGTTTGAGTCTTCCGCCGTCGAGAAGCCCGCATACTGGCGTACCGTCCAGGGTCGCCCGGCATACATCGTGGCCTTGACCCCGCGCGTGAACGGGAAGGCGCCGGGCATGGTATTTTCGATATTCCCGGCATCGGCGGCGGTATACAGCGGCTTAACCGCAATACCCTCGGGCGTCTGCCAGGTGAGATCATCAAGCGGTCGACCGCGCAATTCCTTGGTTGCCCGCCTCTCCCATTCAGTCACAGCATCGGGTTTTTCGCTCACATCTGTGTGGGATGCGGCGTGATCTGGCTTCTTGTCTGACATGTATAACCCATATGGACGTTTCAATTCATGAATTTGAAAAGGCAATATCGCACATGACCGATCGAAGGCAAATGCCGAAACCACGCACGACGAGGCGGCTGAACGCGCTCGTGGCCGCAACACTTCTTAGCGGGGCGCTTTTGAGCGGGGCCGAAGCCCACGCCTTTGGCCGACCAACGCGCGAGATCTTTGAGGAAACCTGGACGCTTCTTACCCGACCCTTTGTCAGCAAAGCCAAGTTCTTAATGGAAGGCGAAACGCTCGATTTAAGAGTGAAGAACGGGTTTGGCCTCGCCTATCGCATGCTGTCCGCTGATGAGATGAAAGCCCAACGGCTGAATTTTTCTTGGCGTGTCGATGCGGCCGGTCCGGCAACCGATTTCACCGCAAAGGGCAAGGATGACCGTCCGATCGCCGTTCACGTGTGGTTCGCACCCGAAGATATGGTTGAGGAGGAGCCCGACGATCTGCTGGATGACGGTATGTTTGGCGACGGACTGCCCGAGGGCCGCGCCATTACCTATGTATTTGGCGCAACAAATACCGTCGGCATACCGCACGCAAACCCCTTTTTGGCTGATGGCCGCCTAATCAATTTGCGCACGGGTGGCGCGGCGAAGGGCGTCTGGTTCAATGAAATGATCGACCTTGCTGCCGATTATAAAGCGGCGTTCGGATCGGAGATGACAGCGCCTGTATTCGTCGCCATCAGCGCGGACAGCGAGGACACAAACAGCCTGTCGGCGGCTCTGATCCGCGATCTGAAGTTCCAAACTGTCACGAGAGCTGCGGCGGCAATGCCCTAAAGGTCCTTGTTGTTCTCTGGGCTTAACGCCTCGATCTGATCCCTAACGTGCCGAACGGCCACCTCACGAAGCCATTTGTGGTGGGTGTTGTTGCGCTTTTTCTCATGCCAGCAGAGTTTCAGGATCGCCGGCGGAAAGGGCACCGGGAGCGGGCAGAGCGCTACATCATGATGTGCAGCGAAATAGCCCGCAATCAGCCGAGGCAACGCCACAACCGCATCGAGCTCGCGGACCAGTTGTGGCAGCGTATCAAAACGCGATGACCGGGCGACAACTCGTCTTTGCATGTCGAGCGCTTGGAGTGCCTCATCGGCATAGGCCGGTTGTTCTTCTGAGAAGACCAACGCGAGATGCCGCAGGCCCGCATAGTCAGACGGCGTTTGGGGAGGGGCCGCGCCGGGCGAGATCAAAAGCACAAACTCATCCTGGTGGAGGATGCGCGCCCCAAATCCCGGCGGCGGTTGGCCCGCGACCGTTAACGCCAGGTCCATGACACCCTGGTCGAGATCACGCCAGACCGAGCTGTGGTTCGTGTCCACCGATCTCAGCGAACTCCCGGGTGCTTTTTGTAAAAGCGTGCGCGCCAATTCGGGCCAAAACAGAATACGCGCATCATCCGAAAGACCGAATACCGTCTCGCCAACGACTTCAGACGGATCAAAGTGCGAAGGCAGTAGCGCCTTTCTCAACTCGGCAAGCGGATCACGTATCTCGCTCCAGAGCACTTCTGCACGCGCGGTTGGCGTGATGCCACTTGGCGCACGTTCGAACAGCTGGTCCCCCGTCAGGTCGCGCAGGCGAGCAACGGCCTGGCTCACCGATGGCTGAGACCGCCCGAGCCTTTCGCCAGCTTTACGCAGGTTTCGTTCCGCCATGACCGCATCAAAAACGGTCAGAAGGTTGAGATCGATATCCCGGATCATTGCCTCCGCTTATGACCTACCCAAAAGCGATTATTGGAGAGCTTGGTAGACGCTTCCTAGTTCAGGGCCAAGCCCAAGTGCGGGCATCGAAACAAGTTTTTGGAGAAAAAGCGATGCGTATTATTGTCTTCGGTGCGAACGGTTCCACCGGCCAGGAGATTGTTCGTCAAAGTCTTGCGGCAGGACATAGCGTTGTTGGCGCGGTCCGCAGGCCCGAAACCCTGAGTCAGTTTCAAGGGATTGAGGTTAGGAAAATTGATCTTTCAGATCAAACCTCAATCGAGGCTGCGATTTCCGGCGCTGACGCCGTCGTCTCTGCGCTCGGCCACGGCGGGCTCAAAGCGTCAGCGCGATTTACCACGCTCTATAGTGACAGCACCCGGCGCTTTCGGGCGGCCATGCGGGCAACAGGCGTCAAGAGGCTCATCGTACTCTCATCGGGCGGCGTTGTTGAGGATGCTGCAGCACCAGGCTTTTACACCAAACTGCTACGCCGGTACCTGATCAACACATACGTCGATATGGCGCGGATGGAGACCATCCTC
>JBCDDR010000064.1:0-12085 GCA_039180205.1 Pseudomonadota bacterium
ATGATCAATTTCGAGATTTAGTGCGAGCGAAACGAACGGATACGACCGGTGGAAAGTAGATTCGATAAATTCATGCCCTTTGGGCTCACCACGCTGGATCTGGTGACGATCCTCGCGGCGATTACCGCGTTTGCGATTGTCTTTGCCGTCTGGAACGCGGCGACAGTTGCACGTGATCCGATGCGCAAACGCGTCAACGCGCTCCAGGGGCGTCGCGATGACCTGCGTGCCGGTCTCGTTGCTCAGCCAAAGCGAAGCCGTCAAATCAACAAGTCGAACGAGAGTGTCGATTTGATGCGGGTTGTGGTGGGCAAGCTCAAGCTGTTGCAATCCGAGCAGAACAAGAAGATCGTCGAAAAGCTCCAGCAGGCCGGTTTCCGGTCGCGCGATGCCATCGTGATCTATCTGTTTTTCAAGCTTGTCCTTCCATTTCTTCTCGGGATTGCAGCGATTGTCATGGTCTATGGGCTGAACGCATTTGCGCTTTCGCCGATGGGTAAACTGTTGACCAGCGTTGGATCGGTGATTTTCGCCGTCAAGGCACCCGATCTCTTTATTTCAAATGCCATCCAAAAACGTGTGACGATGATCAGGAAAGGCCTGCCTGACGGGCTCGATTTGATGGTGATCTGCGCTGAAGCGGGGCTGACCCTCGATGCTGGTTTGCAACGCGTCGCTCGCGAATTGGGAACAGGGTATCCGGAGCTTTCTGACGAACTCACACTTTGCGCGATTGAGCTTGGCTTCATGCAGGAGCGGCGCACGGCGCTTTTGAACCTGGCCAAGCGCGTCGACTTGCCTGCGATGCGCGCGGTGGTGACAACCCTCATTCAGACCGAAAAATACGGAACGCCGCTTGCGTCTTCACTGCGGGTCCTGTCTGCCGAGTTCAGGAATGAGCGCATGATGAAGGCCGAAGAAAAGGCCGCGCGCCTGCCCGCAATCATGACGGTGCCGCTGATCCTGTTCATCATGCCGACTTTGTTCGTGGTGCTGCTTGGACCCGCGACGTGTCGGATCGCCGATGAATTCGTGAACCGGTAAATGAAGGCGGTGTATGTCTAAAGTCATTCATATTTTACGACATATCCGCCTTGGCAATCAGGGGTCGGCGGCGATTGAATTTGCATTCATCGTGCCGATTTTCCTGTTGCTTGTCTTTGGGCTTTATGAGGTCGGCTACTTTTTCTTTGCGAAGAACGTTCTTGAACGATCGGTCAGGAATGCCGCGCGCCAGGGGATTACCGGTTACGTACCGTGTGGCATGTCGCGGCAAGCTTTTATCACGCAGATTATTGACCAGGCCATGCTCGGCTTTTCCGGTGTTGAAAATCGTGAGGTCACACAAAAAGTCTACCCGAGCTTTGATACCGTTGGCGAAGGCGAGCCTTTTGAAGACGATAATGGTGATGGCAAACGAAACGGCGGAGAAGAATTTACCGATGTGAACGGTAACGGTTTGTATGACGAGGACCTGGGAGAAGCGGGGCTTGGGGGCCCTGGTGATATCGTTCTCTACAGCGCGGAATATGAAGTTGATACGATCGTCAGTTTCGCAAACGGCATTCTGGGGGGGAACGACACAATTACCCTCGTTGCGAGCGTTGCCGTCCGCAATGAGGACTCGGTCGAAGACGTTGGCATCATCCCGTGCAACGGGGGCGGTGGAGATGACGACGACGATGATGACGACGATGACGATGGTTGAGGGTGCTGATCAGTGAGGCTGAATAGGATGAAAAAAGGAGTCGCTGCCTATCGCCTGATGGGCCAGCTCCGGCGGAGCGAGGCAGGGGCAGCGCTCGTCGAGGCCGCCTTCATTATGCCGATCATTGTTGGGATGGTGTTCGGCGGGCTCGAAATCGGGCGCTATGTCTTCGACATTCAGCGCGCAGGGCGGGTTGCCATGTCCACGGCCGATCTTATTTCGCGCAATGACGAAATCAGCACCACCCAACTCAGCTCATTGCTTGATGCGGCCAACGAAATCGTCGGGTCTGAGAGTTTTTCAACCAAGGCCCGGGTGATTGTCAGCTATGTGCGGCGCACGGGGTCTTCGGCGCCGACGATCGAGTGGCAAGAAACACGTGGACCCGATGGACTTGGCGAGCCGCTGGTCGGCAGTGTGGGGGCGACAGCAACGCTGCCAGAAACCGTAACGCTCGATGAAGATGAGGCGGTCGTCGTCTCTGAAATCTATCATCCATACAGCCCACTCGTTTTCGACAGCCTGCTCGGAGACCGCACCATCTACCGTGTCGCCTATTTCCGTCCGCGCTATGGCCGGTTGGTGTTGACTACCGAATAGCGGCCGCTGCGCCGTCTCCCGATGTAGGTTGCCATATATTCAGATCGTGCGGGTGTCAGGTGTCGCACACTTCTTGACGGCGGCGATTACGCTTTTCGCACTGTCTTTGGAATAGCCCCCGCCACCCAGAATGACGGTTGGGATGCAATGCTTTTTAAGGGCGCGGAGTGTCAGCGCCTCACGCGCAGCCACATCGGCAATCTCCAGGTTGAGTCCGCCCAGCTTATCGCTGGCGAGGACATCGGTACCGGCAACAACAAAGGCGATGCGCGCGTCGTCTCCCACTTTATTGAGCGCCGCCTCATATTGTCCAAGATAGACATCCCCATCGGTACCCGGGCGAAGCGGAACGGGCAGATCAACCCGCTCCCGGGTATAATCGGATGTCGGGTAAATATTCTGGTTGAAAACATCGAGAATGGTAACGTTTGGGGTTTCCATAAAGGTATGGGCGTTGCCATTGCCATGATGGGCATCGGTATCGATAATCAATACACGGTCATTGGCCGATAGCTTGTTGGCCTTTACGAGCTGCTGGTGGCATATTCCAATATCGTTATAGATGCAAAATCCCTCCATGCTTTGGGGCATGGCGTGATGGTATCCGCCTGAAAGGTTCCAGAATACTGGCGCTTGCCCTTCGACGATTGGGTCGCTGAGCGCCCGGTTCGCAGCCAAAAGCGTCCCTGCCACGCCCCATCGCATCGGCGTCAGCACTTTTTTATCAAGATATTCGATTGAAACCAGCGGCAGTTGGGGTACCTCAAGCGCGCGGAAGACGAACACCCGGTCGCGGACCTTCTTCTGCATTATGCTTGATAGAAACTGATCGATCACCTCGGTCGCCGCAGGTTCCCCTGGCGACACAATATTCACGCCTTCCAGCGCGCAAACGTCATCATAAATCCTTCTGAACTTTGTCCCATCAAACGGGTGAAGGCGACCCAATAGGCCAAGTTCAAAGTTATAGCGCGGATCATAAACGATATTGATCATACGCTGGGAATGCTCGGGGGCATATTATGTCTCTGCATTCGTAGCGAGTTCCCGGGCATATCTAAGCACCTCGTGCGGAGTCCAGATCCCGCTGCCCGGCTTCGTCTTTGGGCCTGAAACTGAGATAGTTGTTGCCGTAGGCTAGGGAGGCGGTGCCCGACCTTGGGCCCTCTCGGAAGCCATACATGACGGTCAGCATGTTACGTACCTCCTAGTATCATGCAGTATCATGCAGTATCATGGGATCACCCCAGGATGTTACCAAGATTAAACCAAAAACCCAATCGCCAACGCGCCCTACGCTCGCATCGTGGGAACCGGCGCCGTGACGCGAGGATCAATTGACAAAAAAGCACGGCACACGATAGTGCGGAAACAGACACGAGCCGCGGGCCAGGCCGGAGTTTTGCTTTCCGTCCTGTTTGATATCTCAAAAGGGTTTGATATCAAAGGCAAGCGATCAGCGAGGGGGAACAGTCATGACGGTGACACATAAACAAGTCGGCGAAAACCGCTACCGCGAGAGTTTCGGTCGTTATCTCGAAGAGTTTAAGGTTGGTGATGTTTATGAGCATCGCCCTGGCCGAACCATCTCTGAAGCAGACAACACCTGGTTTACGCTGTTGACGATGAATACCCACCCGCTCCACTTTGATCATGAATTCGCAAAGCACTCCGAGTTTGGAAAACCACTGGTGGCGAGCCCTTTGACGGTTGCCATTCTGCTGGGGATGAGCGTGTCGGACGTCAGCCAGAAAGCGATTGCCAACCTCGGCTGGACCGATATCAAGATGACCGGCCCGGTGTTTCACGGCGATACCATTTACGGCGAAACCGAGGTGCTTGAGGTGCGTGAATCAAAATCCCGGCCGACGCAGGGGATCGTGACGGTTCGAACCCGGGGCACCAACCAGGACGGCAAAATGATTTGTCAGTTTGATCGCTCAATGCTTGTGCCGAAACGCGGGCATGCGGTTGACGACAAAGCGAACTATTAGGGTCCTGACCCTAGGCCCCAAACAAAAAAACAAACGTTTCGGCTCGCATCCTCTTGACGTCCTATAAGCGTTTCGTCACGGTAAAAGAATGCTGCCAACTTCGGGCGCACCTCATCTTTGGCGGTCTCAGGGCTTTGGTCCCGACGGACCCGCTTCTGGTTAGCAAAGGGACGATATGGCAAAGCAATCGATCCTCGTCTTCGCGGCGGTTTTTTATATCCTTGTTGGTATTCTCACCGTGGCCTTTCGGGCCGGGCCGATCGAGGCGGACCTCTCCGCGCGTGTTGCCGAGGCACTTGCCGAAACCAAAACCGGCAGTGCGTGGGCGACGATCTCCTTCAGTGGGCGTGATGCGACCCTGAAAGGCGTAGCCCCGGATCAAGAGGTTCGCGAAGAAGTTCTCAATGTTATTGATGGCGTGCGCGGTGTTCGTAAAATAGCTGACGAAACGAGCCTTTTGCCGCTCTCATCGCCCTACACCCTGATGATCTCCAACGGTGACGAATTGGTTTTGCGCGGAGATGCACCCGATGAGAAAACGCTTCAGGCGCTTAAACAAAATGCCCGTTCAGTCTATACCAAGCCCATTCGTGACGAGTTGAAACTTGCGCGCGGTGCCCCGTCGGGTAACTGGCTGGGGGCGGCAACTGTGGCGTTGACGCAGATCCGCGAATTAAGATCCGGCATGGCGGTTTTGCGCGATAATGACCTGACAATCTCGGGGGCGACGAGCGACCCCAAGATGGTTGGCATGATTGAGAAAGCCATGCGTGGTGCCCTTCCTTCGGGCTTTTCCGGCCGCGTCAAGGTAACCGAAACGATGGCTCCGGTTGAGATGGACCAAGGGACGCCCGAAGAACCCGAGGCTTCGGAAGCGCCCGCGACGCCGGACGTTTCGGCCATCAGCCAGGAGCCGGAAGCTGCGCCCGAAGCATCACCAGAAACCGTGCCGGCACCTCAGGAAACCCCTGAGGTGAAAGAGGTTGTAGAATCTGAGGACGCGCCCGAACCCGAAGACGAGGTTGGAAACGCAGAGCCGGATCTTCAAGCACCGTCGTCGGAGCCCGATGAAGTCTCAGCATCAGAGCCCGCGGAAGTGGCTCCCGAAGGTGACCCCGCGCAAGAGGTGCCGCAAGAACTGTTGGACTATGATGACAGTATTCCGCCCGGAGCAGATATCAAAGAGGCAGATATCAAAGAGCCAGATATCGAGACGGAAGACGCGTCTCCGCCTGATGAAACAGCTGATCAAGAGAGTGATAGCGTGAGCGATGTCGCGAAGGAGGAAGCGGTTGTTCCTACTTTCACACTTCACTCATGCAACGATCAATTGGCAGACGTAACATCAGGTCAAGCCGTACAGTTTGAGGCGGCCAGCGCCGTTTTGAAACCTCGTCCCAGCCCTTTGCTCGATGCGATTGCCGAGCTGGCGAAAGGCTGCGACGGTGCGCGCCTCGTGGTGCTTGCGCATCCGGGAGAGTCGGAGGCGGCAAACGCGCTCAACGGCCGTCGCGGTAAAGCCGTCGTCCGATATCTTGTCAGCCGCGGGCTCCCCGAAGGTAATGTTGAAATGGTGGCAAACCATCCGGTCTCTGAAGGTTCAGGCGTTGCGACCCAGCAAAATATCATAAGCTTCGTTATCGTGAATGATGACAAAGACGATTAAAATGGCACGCGGTCGATCGCCGTGTGGGTGCTGAAACATATGATTGCGCTTTCGTGATCCAATCGGAAAAACTCAGCAGGAAAAAGGACCCAACATGACATATCTGCTGTTTCAGATTTTCATTTTTCTTCTCATTGCGTTCGTAGGTGGCTGGGTATTTGGCTCCTGGTGGCAACGGGATACGGTGACCAAGCTTGCTGATACCGAACACAGCTTAGTTGTCACCCGCCAGGAATTACAGTCGGCGAATGCGGAGATTGCCAAACTGCGAAGCCAAAAGCCCGCAAAGCCAACGAGTAAGTCCGCAGAAACCGCGCTAAAATCCGAGGTCAGCACGCTGAAGGCTGAGAACGCGGATCTGCGCAAGGACCTGGCTGCCGCGAATAAGGCGCGCGAAAAGGCGGAAGCTGCAACGGAAAAGGCGAAAGCTGCGGCGGAAAAAGTGAAAGCTGCGCCAAAACCCGCACCTGCTGCCAAGACATCCACGCCTGCGGCTGAGAAGAAAGCGCCTGCGCCGGTTGCTGAAGAGGCTGAGGATGTTGCCCTTGCCGAGCCGCAGGAAGTTGAAGCGGTTGGCGAGATGCCTCGGTTGTTGGATGCTGCCGAAGGTGAGCCCGATGACCTGAAAAAGATCAAAGGGGTTGGGCCGAAACTTGAACAAACGCTCAATGACCTCGGTATCTTCCATTATAGCCAGATTGCCGGGCTGACGACCGAAAATGTCGCGTGGATTGATGCTCACCTGCGCTTTTCCGGCCGTATTGAACGTGACGATTGGATCGGCCAGGCCAAAAGCTTAGCCAAAGGCTGATCCTATTCAAACGGCGTGCCCACGACGACCAATGCGGTGTCGGGGACGTTCGCTTTTGCGGTCCACCCAAATGAAAGTCAGGCGGCCTGATCCTCGAGCGTCGGGTAGTCGGTGTATCCCTCGGCACCCCCGCCGTAAAATGTCGATTGGTCGGGGTCGTTCAACGGCGCGTCGGTGAGATACCGCTTCACGAGATCGGGGTTTGCGAGAAACGGTCTGCCAAAGGTCACCGCGTCCGCGCTTCCGTCTGCGATCACCTGGTTGCCCTTGGCCTTGTCGTAACCACCATTCACAATCATCAATCCATCGAAACGATCACGCAGTGTTTTCGTTTCAACCATTGTATCGAGTTGCCCCGCCATGCCTGGGAAATCCTCAACGAGATGGAGGTACCCGAGCTTGTGGGTGTTGATGACGTCGACCGCGTGCGAAAATGTTGTGACGGGATCGCTATCGCGAATGTCGCCAAAATCGGTGTTGGGCGATAAACGAACACCCATTTGAGTGGGCGACCACACCCCCGACACCGCTTCAATCACATCTGACAGAAGCCGGGCACGGTTTTCGACCGTTCCACCATAATCGTCGGTACGTCGATTGGTGTGGTCGCGCAAAAATTGGTCCAGCAGATAACCGTTCGCAGCGTGGATTTCAACGCCGTCAAACCCGGCAAACTGGGCATTTTCTGCTGCAACGCGATAGTCCTCAACGATGCCGGCAAGCTCGCTAAGGTCGAGTGCGCGCGGCTCGGGATGCGGTTTCATGCCTTCATAAGTAAAGGCTTCTCCTTTGGGCTGAAGCGCTGAAGGTGCGACGGGCAAACCACCGCCCGGCTGCATGTCAGGATGCGAAATTCGACCAACATGCCAGAGCTGCAGAAAGATCCGCCCGCCAGCTGCGTGAACGGCATCGGTTACCTTGGCCCAGCCTGCGGTTTGGCGCGCCGTAAAAATCCCCGGGGTATAGGCATAGCCCACGGCCTGGTGTGAGATATTCGTTGCTTCCGTGATAATCAGGCCCGCGTCGGCGCGTTGTGCATAATAGGTCTCGCTGATCGGCTGAATCTCAAACGCCCGATTGGCGCGCGACCGCGTGAGTGGTGCCATAAAGATGCGATTTGGAAGTGTGAGGCTTCCTAGCGAAACCTCGTCAAAAAGTGACTTTGACATCAACGTCATTCCTTATCTGGGGGCCTTACCTGGGGATTTGTAGGCGCACGATCGGGCCTCGGGCGGGTCACCGTAACCAAAAACCGTTGTTTGGGTGGCGGTCCAAGACCTTATCGTCGACTGAAACGATAACAGACCTTCAGATAAGAGGATATCCGCTGATCCCCAGACGCAATCTTGGCAAAGGATTGTTCGCAGCCGACGAACATTGATAAAAAAGGAAGACGGGGGGCGCAAAAGGAAGACGGAGAGTGACCGGAGTTCCGTTGATTGTTCAACTATCCAGCGGTGCCCGTACTCGCTTCGGTCTGATCAGTTGTCAGCGCTTCGGGCTCGTGCTCCGTCAAGTCAAAGTCCCGCCCGGGTTGAACCTCGCGCGGTTCGATATCGACGGGTAGCAGATCGGGGAGTTCTTCACCCGTGCCTTCAATTTCAAGTTCGCGAAACTTCCGCGCTTGCGGCAAAACCGAACCTTCAAGCGAGCCAACCAGCGTGTTGTAACTTTTCACCGAGCGTTCGATCGATTTCCCAAGACCCAGCACATGTCCGCCCATCACCGCCATTCGGCGGTAAAGTTCCTGACCGAGCTCCGCCACGATCTTGACGTTCCGGCTCATCCGCTCCTGCCGCCAGCCATAGGCAATCGCCTTTGCCAGCGCGATCATCGTCGTCGGCGTGGCGATCAGTACCTTTTTCCGCACAGCTTCCTCAAAGAGATCAGGGTAACGTTCAATCGCCGCCGAGTAGAGATTTTCCCCCGGCAAAAACATAACCACAAAGTCGGGTGCTGCGCTCATCGTCTCCCAATATCGCTTTGAGGCGAGCTGTTGTACATGGGTTCGCACCTGCTGCGCATGCTGCGCAAAGAGGGCTTCGCGGTCACTTTCGTCAACAGCTTCAGTTGCGTCGAGGAAAGCCGCCATGGGCGCCTTTGCATCAACAACAATCTCACGACCGCCAGGCATGCGGATCACGGCATCAGGATAAAGGTTACCATCCGCACCCTCAACATTCACCTGCCGACGGAAATCAACATATTCACTCATGCCTGCGAGCTCGAGCACATTTTGCAGTTGTTGCTCGCCCCAGCGCCCCCGCGTTTTCGGCGCGGATCGCAATGCATTGACCAGCTTGCTGGTTTCCTGGCGCACCTCGGACTGGGCAAGCGCCACGTTCCGAATTTCCGAGTTGAGGCTGCTGTAAGCCTCGATCCGCGCTTTCTCAACCTTTTCAAGTTCAGACTGGTAGCGGGTCAGCGTTTCTTCAACCGGACGTAACATCTGCTGAATGGCGTCGCTGCGTTTGGCATAGTCGGCCTCGGCGCCGACCTTGTGTTTGGAGAATGTCTCGTTCGCCAGTTGCAGGAACCGCGCCTGGCTCGCTTGCATCACATTCATTGCAAGCCGTTCAAAATCTTTTTCAAGTTCGCCGCGGACTTTGGTCAGCCGTGCCATCTCATCAGACAAAACTCGCTCACGTTCCGCCATGCGGGTTTCCCCGGTTGCGATATCGACTTTGAGGATCGAAATTGTGTCGCGCGCGCGTTTCAGTTCGCTCTCGATATTTTGCAGCGGCTCAAGCCGCGCTTGCGCACCCGCGAGATCACGGATTGCTTCTTCAAACCGGGTTTGAAGTTCATCATGCTCAGCCTCGAGTGTTGCAATTTCATGGGCGTGCGCACGCTCGCGAAACGCTCTTCCAATCACCCAGGCCAATAGCCCAACCAGAAGGCCGCCAAGAGCCCCCATCAGCAGAAGTGCATAGGGCACTTGCGCCGGGGAAAGACTAAATGTTGTGGTTAACCATACGTCCATACACAAAGTTATAAACCATGGGAGTCAAGAAACTATTGAAAATTGACTGAAAAGATCATTGTTCGGGGAAATTTTCATCGCGACCTATCCCATGGTCAGACGAAATCAGGCGATCCACCTTAATGAACAGCAACAAAAAAAGGATGCCGACGAGCATCGAACGGGGATAAAACCAGGGCGGGTATTAAGAGAGACTTCTAGGGAATTGAAATGGTCGGCATACGCGCTTTCTTCCAAACCATCATAGAGATGAGCGGGCTCGGTTGGAGTGCCGCCCTCGCACGTTGGGTGGTTGGCATTCTATTTGCCGTTTCCGGGTATTGGAAAGTTTTCACACTCGGTGTTGGCGGGCATGCCGAACGGTTTTTTGTGGAAGCGTACCGCGAGAGCTGGATCCCCGAGTGGCTCCTTTGGGCGTTGGGGACGTCGATTCCCGTTATCGAGCTGATCGCCGGGGCCCTGCTCTTGGTTGGTTATCTTACCCGCCCGGTTCTGGTGACGCTTGGGCTGCTGCTCGTTGTCACAACTTATGGCCATGCGCTGGCGGAGCCTTTATTCGATATTGATGGGCATACCTTTACCCGACTGGCTTTGGTGATGGTGGCGCTTGCGGTGCCCGCACATCATGATCGAATGAGGCTCGACACCGTCTTGCGACCCGGGGCGTCGCGCGCGGGTCAAGGTCTATGACCAGGGTCCTGACCGTGAGGAATAGGCTCTGACCTCACGTGTCATTGGCAGCTTTGGCCTATTTTACCGCTTCGGAAATCGCCGCGCGCAACTGATCGGCATCAGGATTGCCGACGCTGCGTCGGATCAGGATATCCGCCGGGCTCACATCCTGCGCATAATAGCCGTCGTTCAGATCATTCCGGGTTTTGACAACCGCGCCTTCCAGGTTGAGACCGCCATAAGCGCCTTTTGAGCGGGTGTAGGCGAGGATGTCGGCCGTCTGCGCCTTGATGCCGGTACCAATGGGCCCGAGCGCGACACTGACGTCACCCCCCAGCTTGACATCGGTGGTCAACAGCGCATCGACACCGCGCTCGGTCATGACGAGCAGAACAATTTCCGAAACTTCGCCGCCAATCTGCAGTCCGAAGGTGATCGATCCGATGGTATAAAAAGCCGGATAGGACCAGCTCTTTGTTGCGGGATCACGCGCGAGCAAAACGCCCGAGCCACCCGAACCCCCAATGATGAACCCGCCCTTGATTGAACGCGGGATCACCATGACCGCCTTGGCATTTGGCAGGTTTTCGCGGAACCATTCGAGCTTGGGGTTCGCCTGAAAGGATTTCAGCGTGGCATAAGCGCTTGCCACGAGCGCCTCACCGTCGGCTTTTCCAGCGGCAATCGCCGGACGTGAAAACAGCGGTGCAGTAAAGAGAAGACATACGGTAAACGCCATCACACACAGCTGCCGAAAGGCTCTCGGAGGCAATATCGCGGTGTTTCGATTGACTTTTTGCATTTTGCCTCTCCTTAAATGGTCGCGATGATATCGGGTATTGTTCGGCTTCATTGCCGTCATCCGCGTTCGGGCCTGCACTGCTGAAATCCCATCACGTTTCAACGCGACGTCCTTCAACCTACTTCCTCGGATGACCTATTAATCGCCCAATCATGGTGGCAGCAAGGCAGCCCACTGTGGTGAGCTCATAGCAATTTTCTGTTGCCAAGCGAGAGCGGCTTCGCTATCCAGCGCATTCGCACCGAAGCCCGGCTGTTGTCGGGTTACCCCGAACCGGTGCACACACTCATGACTGGCGATGATCGGGTATTGAGTATGAGCGGGCGTAGCTCAGGGGTAGAGCACAACCTTGCCAAGGTTGGGGTCGTGAGTTCGAATCTCATCGCCCGCTCCAAACACCAGCCAAAATAGACAAGTAAGAACAATAGCTTAGTTGCCGGAGTTCCCGGCAGACCCTATGTTTGCGAGGAATTTGTGCGCCAAAACGTGCGCCAATTTGTGCGCCAAACGGCAAACAAGGGTCCTCGCAATGCACCGGGATACGAAATTCCTCAAATGCCGCGACGGCCACTGGTATTATGAACGCCGGGTGCCCGCACGCTACGCCGCCTTCGATGACCGCAAACGGAGACGGAAAACGAGCGAAAGATCGTTTGTCGTTATTGGCCGCGACCTTTAGGGAGAACCGATAATGTAACGATCTCTGCCGGTCTGTGGATAGGCATGCAAAATTGACCCCATTATTGGGGTAATCGGCGTCCAAAAGTGACCCCCCTGATATTTATGTTCAGAAGCTCTGTCAGATGTTTTGAGGGGGCGCATTGGGGATGTTGGTTGTGGAGACGATTG
>JBCDDR010000065.1:0-12066 GCA_039180205.1 Pseudomonadota bacterium
CAAAAAACCGACCAAAATACCCAGGGTCACGCCGAGCTGAAAGGTGGCCATGGCGCGCGAGCGTTAAGCCGGTTCGTAGCTGTCGGCAATCAGCGAATGTGAAGCCGGCAGACACCCCGCCTCTCCGATACCAACGCCGAGACGGACAAGCGCTAACTGCATGAAGTTACCGGCCAGCGCGCCGGCAGCGGTAAAGCCGCTCCACACGAGCAGGCAACCGGCGACGATGCGGATGCGGTTCGACCGGTCAGCCAACCAGGCGAGCGGAATGCCGAGCGTTGCATAGAAGACTGCGAAAGCGAGCCCTGTGACCATACCAAGCTCGAAATCGCTGAGGGCCAGATCGGCTTTGATATCTTCTGCGAGAATGCTCACGATTTGCCGGTCAAGAAACGAAAGCGTATAGGCCAACATAAGGAAGATCAGTAGAGCTCGCCGACGCGTTTCAGTTTGACCGCCATCCTCACTCTCTGCTGTGACAGGCTTCTGAAACTCCGTCATGATCGTCGTTCCTCTCGCGATCTTTGCCATCACAACTCTCTCTTCAATCGCAACTCAATGGTCAATCGGTACCGTCAAGGCGTGACTACCCCATAAAAATGCAAGGCGAGCCATGTATATTGCGGCGTATATCCACAATATCGAACCGATTGACGCCAAGACTTGGAGTTTGCTGCGATGCCGTACATACAGACTGTCTGTGGCCCGATCGCACCCGAAGATCTGGGCCCGACGCTCATGCATGAGCATGTTTTGTGGGACATTCGCCCCCCCAGTTGGAAAGACGCGGATCAGGGGCCATTGATCGATCTTTCGACCCATTGGCCGATCAATTATGGCGAGGTCAAAGCGCCCCGAAATTATCAGCTCGACCAGGTCGATGTTGCAGCATCAGAAATGACCGAGCTCTACAATGATGGCGGACGCGCGGTTGTCGAGTTAAGCTGTGGAGGGTTGTCACCCGATCCCGAAGGTTTGGTTGCTGTATCGAAGCAATCCGGTGTCCATGTCGTTATGGGATGCGGCCATTATGTCGATGAGTATCAGGCTGAGGAAAACGAAAACCGCAGCGTTGATGCGTTCGCCGAAGAAATGGTGGCCCAGATGCGCGAAGGCGCATGGGGTACCGCCGTGCGGGCGGGTATATTGGGGGAGATCGGTTGTCAGTCTCCTTGGACGGCGCTTGAAAAGCGGGTGATGAAGGCAGCCGTACTGGCCCAGCATGAAACCGATGCCACCATTAGTGTGCACCCCGGGCGAGACCCTGACCAGCCACAGGAAGTCGCTGATTTTTTACTCGCGGAAGGTGCGGATATGAGCCGTGTGGTTATGAGCCATATCGATCGTACGATATTCGATGAGGATCGATTGTACCGATTGGCGGATACCGGTGTCGTGGTCGAGTGGGATCTGTTTGGTCAAGAAAACAGCTATTACTTTATGAATGAAGCAGTCGATATGCCGAATGACGCAGTGCGATTGAAATGGATGCGCAAACTTGTCGATCGGGGCCAGATTTCGCAGATCACAATTTCCCACGACATCTGCTATCGCACGCGCCTACGTAAATTCGGCGGTCATGGCTATGGACATATCTTTCGGAACGTCATCCCGCTGATGCGCCGCCGCGGCTGGTCTGAGGCGCAAATTGATACGGTGATATTGGAAACACCACGCCGCCTGCTTACACTGCCGGACGATTGATAAGTGCTTGGTAGTCCAGGGATGATGATTACGAAGGGTCACACCCAAAAAGTGTACGATGCCAGATCACAGCCAGTGCCTCTGCCAGCGCCTGATCATCATAACCTGTGTCGCGCAAAATGTCTTTGAGCAGCGGACTTTCACGCACAAATAATGAGCGCGTGACTTCATCCATCATTGCGCTTAGCGCATAAACCTTGAACCGGAAAACAGCTGGCGCATCGGCTTGGCTTGACGTGTTACCTGCTTGCCGCAAGAGCGCATCGGCGGACCGCGCGATAAAGCTTTCGTTAGATTTCCGGTAAAGCGATGCGAACCCATTGTCACTATCCGAAACCTGTAATAGGCAATGAATGAGCCCGGCATTCGCGCGTGCCGACCGCAGCCACGCCAGATTGCCCGCGGTCAACTCCGCTGACAAATCCCCACGTGCCGCCCGTGCCGTATCGGTGATGAGCGCCGTTGCCCAAAAAATAAACTGGCCCAAAATCTTGGCTGCCGCTTCGGTTTTATTGTCATAATACTGATAAAATGCGGCGCTGGATATTTGCGCATCCGTCGCGATGTCTTTCACCGTCACCCGGTTAAACCCGATCTTGTTGAGTGTGCGCGCGCAAGCAATATCAATTCGGGTTCGCGTGACCTCGCCTTTACGCCTGGGCCGCGATGTCTCAAATTTTTCTGACAAGGCCTCGACAAAGTCAAAAGTCCTGATGTCTGACTTGACCGCTTCGCCCATCTTTGCGTCCACCTATCTCTTGCCTTGTACTGGTGTAGCTCACTAAAGCCCAAAAAATACATCCCACTTTTCTAGGCATCACAATTACATAAAGGCGTTCAGCAGAAAACTTTCTTGAAAATTCTTGCGACTGGATTAAACTGATACTGACGTCAGTTTTAGGAATTTTCCATGCATAGATTTTCACCTGACGATATCGGAAAAGAATTTGGTCCTTCGCAATGGACAAAATTCAGCCAGGCTGACATCGACGGGTTCGGCAAGAACACCCGTGATATCGCGCCGCTCCACATGGATACAGAATGGGTTCGCAAGCACAGCCCGTTTGGCCGAACGATCGCTTACGGGTTTCAAACCCTCTCGATGCTGACCTATTTCCACCATCAGGTGTTTGGTTGGGACGGGGAAACGCCAACAGACCAAGGCTTTCCGCTAAATTACGGGTTTGACCGGGTGCGCTTTATTGAGCCTGTACCGGTGGACACCCCCTTCCGGTGTCACTTTACGCTGACGTCGATGGACGAGCCAAACGCAGGCGAATACCGCACCTGCTTCAAGGTAGAAGTGGAAGTCGAGGGGTCAAAAAAACCCGCGTTGATTGCGGACTGGGTCACCTATTGGGTGAGCGAGGAAGGTAACCAAAGATTGGCAGCGCAATGATACCCGCCGCCGCAACACTCGATGAAATCGCAACCGTACCTGCCTTGCTCGCCTATTGGACCGCTCAAGATCGCACTGCCATGGCGGCACGGTTCCACGAACAGGCTATGACATACGGCGACTTGTCCGAGGCCGTCGAGACCTTGTCTTCGGCACTAATCGCAGCCGGGATCAAACACGGGGATCGGGTCGCTGTCCTCGTGCCCCCATCTATAGACTTTTATGTCAGTTATCTCGCCACCGTTTCGGTTGGTGCCATCTGGTTGGGCCTAAATCCAAAGCATACTGCTGAAGAACTCGCTTATGTGATCAACGATGCAGACCCGAAGCTGATACTCTTTCAATCAGAAATCAGAGGCAGGGCGTTCTCAGAAACAATCAACGAAATCGCTCGATCAAACGAGTTGAGGCCACTTGTCGTTGAAATCACTGGCAGCGGATTGGTCCGATCCCTCGCGGACCATATTTCCTTTCCCGCCGCTATACTCCAGAACGCGGCCTCACCTTCAGATCGCACTTCCGTTCACCCGGATGATCCGGCTCTGATTGTTTATACCTCGGGGACAACCGGCGATCCGAAGGGCGCGCTCATCCCCCATCGCGGCCTTACCCGCTGCAGCCTCATTCAGGCCGAGCTACTTGGCCTGGAAAGGCCTATCGCGCTGAACAATCTTCCGATCAATCATATCGGCTGTGTGGGTGATATCACGACCTATATACTCGCCGGTGGTGGCTGCGTTGTGTTTCAGGAACAATTTGATCCTGAAGGCGGACTTGCCCTGATTGAAAAGCATAGGATCACCGCCTGGTTGCAGGTGCCCACCATGTTTCAGCTCAGCTTTGATCGTGGTCGACCCGAGGCCTATGATTTGTCGTCACTCAAGGTCATTGTTTGGTCGGGCGCGCCCGCATCACGAAACCTGATTGAACGCCTACGGGGACTCGCACCTCTTATCGCCAATTTATACGGCATGACGGAGACTGTCGGTTCCATCACTTACGCAATTGATGAACCGCTCGACATATTTGAAGAAACCGTGGGGTCGCCGCCGCCCGCGTATTGCGTGCGTGTTGGGTCCGCAGAGGATATGCCCGCCAATGACGGTGAAATCGGCGAAATTCAGGTCAAAGGCCCCATGCATATGTTGGGGTATTGGCGCAGACCCAAGGCGACCGCCGAGGCTTATACTCCGACCGGCTGGCTGAAGACTGGCGACCTCGGCCGCCGCCGCAGTGATGGCCGAATTGAACTCGCGGGGCGACTGAAAGAGGTATTCAAATCAGGTGGCTATAATGTTTACCCCCGCGAGGTGGAGCGCTGTTTAGAGGATTGCGACGGCGTTTCGATGGCGGTGGTTGTGCCCGTTCGCGATGAGATGTTTTTCGAAGTCGGTCACGCCTTTGTCCTTCCGAAATCCAATGATGCGCCCAATGAGCAAACGGTGATGGATTTCTGCCGATCAAAGCTCGCCAATTACAAAGTCCCGAAAAAAGTGACGATCGATCCTGACCTACCGATGCTGCCAATCGGAAAACTGGACCGCAAAGCCCTCAAAAAACGCGCAGCGGAGCAACAGCCATGACTGATATTCCGAAATCTCGTCTCTATGCATTGCCCACCGGCTTGGTTTACATCACCAAAGATGCGCGCAAACAGGAAACCCGTCGTCATGCCGCGACAATCCTTGCGTCACTGGAAGACGAGCCTGTTGAAGTGGTTATCGATGGCGCGCAAATACGCGGCCACTCAATCCTCATCAAACCGGGTGCACAACGAACCTTGACCCAGGCGCCCCCTGGTTTGCTCAGTATCAATATAGACCCCTGGCACCCTGAGTTTCAGCGGTTTCGTGGCTGGCAGCATAGCCAAAGTGCATTTGCGCTTGATCTTGGACTGCGTGACACTTCGCCTTCCCTTTTAGACCGGTGTCAGTCAGGGTGTGAGCAAGTTGACGATGTCGTCAGCCTCTTTGAATTCTGTGCTGATCGTGTGACACGCCTGATGCCGGAAACGCCCTCCGCAGATCGGCGGGTTTTATCGGTCATTGACCGCATCAATGCGACCGAGCCGGATCTATGCCAGTTTGCAGATCTAGCGGAACACGCAGGTGTTTCAGAAAACCATTTATCCCATATTTTCACAGATAATCTGGGGATTTCCATGCGGTCTTTGCGGCTATGGCACAAGCTGCGGCTAGCGATGAAACGCATGGTCGGTTTGGACACATTAACGACCATCGCCCATGATTGCGGATTTTCAGACTCCGCTCATTTCAGCCGCTCTTTCCATACGGCCCTGGGGCTGAAACCATCCTTTATTGCCGACCGTAAGCATGTCGATCTTCATCTTTGCGGTTAACCCAAAAACTCATAAACGCAACAAAGTTCAAGCTTCCTGATCTCAAATATGCGGATTTAATAGGTAAGAAACCGTCAAATAAAGAAAAAATCGGTAGGGAGAGAGTGATGCGAGAGTGGGGTTTGGGTAAGATATCCTTTTTAGCATTATTAAGTGGTGCATCCTATTTAGCCTTCTCATCAACAGTTTCATTGGCGCAAGTTGCGAAACCCGACGATGACGATGACGACGAGGTCGAGATCGAGCAAATGCTTGTTACGGCGACAAAAAGAGCTGAATCTATTAAGGACATTCCATTCAGCATCACCGCGTTTGGAGAACAGGAATTACTTGAGCAAGGCATCACTGATTTCAGTGAATTGGCAACAGCGGTTCCAGGCGTTACCCTTCAGGAAGGCGGCCCAGGCTTTCGCTCGATCATTATTCGCGGCATTTCCTCAACCGATATCAGCGTGAATGCCGCAGCGACCGGCTTCTATTACGACGAGTCCTTCATTGAACCGGCTGGTGTTGTGCAAGCGATCATCGAACCGATCTTTTTCGATGTCGAACGTGTGGAAGTCTTACGCGGCCCACAAGGAACACTCTTCGGCGGAAGCTCATTGGGAGGCACGGTGCGTTTCATTTCAAACAAGCCGGTGCTTGATGAATTTGAGGCAGCAGCGGGTGCCGAGCTCTCTGGCACACAAAGCGGCGGCTTTAACTATAATATCAGCAGCATGGTCAATGTACCCATTGTCACCGACAAATTAGGCGTGCGCGTTGTCGGGAGCTTTCGAAATGACAGCGGCTTCATCGACCGGCAACAGGATACCCTCCTCAATCCTACCGGCGTCACCTTCGAGGATGGCCCGGTAACCGAAGATATAAACGATTCCGAATATATCGGCGTACGCGCGATTGTTGACTGGTTGGCGACCGAACGGCTGAGTATTCGTGGCACTTTCGCTTATCAGGATGTCGAGCAGACAGGGTTTCCGAGCTTTGACTCCCCGCCGGAAACGTTCAGCCAGATCCGCCCGTTCAATCTCGACGAATTCGTTACCGATGAGTTTGTGTCAGGAAACATCGTCATCAACTATGAGTTCGATAACTTTGAACTAACGTCATCCACGACCTATTATGATCGCGATAGTGATTTCCGAGAAGATGGCAGCTTTTTGCCCTTTGCATTTTTGATTGATGGGGACCCGTCAACCGGCGTGGATCCGTTGTTTGGCGGTGGTCCGCGTGAAGACACTGCGCTCATTGAAGAACTTCGTATTGCGAGCACGTGGGATAAGCCGATCAATTTTGTCGCCGGCATTTACTATGAAGATTATGAGCGTGATGTACTCACCGAATTCGGTACCGAAGACATAGTTACCGGGGTCGAGTCCGTCCCACCGGCTTTTGCGCCCTTTACCATTTCCGGCAGTTTGAACCGCGAGCAGATCGCCGGGTTTTTTGAAGCGACCTATGAGTTTGCCGAAAAATGGGAACTCACACTTGGGGTCCGCGCTTTCAGCTTTAGTATCGACGATACCGATACGGATGTGACACCAAATACCACGACAAGCAGCTCCGAACTCGGGGCAAGTCCACGCGCCTCAATCGCTTACAAATATAGTGAAGATCAGACATATTACGCGACGGTTTCCCGCGGATTTCGCCCCGGTGGCCCCAATGGTGATTTCCCGGTTTTTGCTGTACCTGCTTGTCAGGCGGCCTTTGGGAGCGCAGATATCGAAATCGGTGACGATGGATCAGCCCCCGACTTCACGTCAGATAATCTGTGGAACTTTGAAGCTGGCGGAAAGACGAGCTGGCTCAACGGACGCGTCAATGTAAATGCGTCCGGCTACTATATCCGTTGGATTGATATTCAGCAGCTCGTGTTCTTCCCGGGATGTCCGGGCGCCATCACGCTCAATGCAGGACGCGCGGATGTTTTTGGAGCCGAGGTCGAGTTTGATTTTCAGATAACCGAGGCACTTTCGTTTTTCGGTGGGTTTAATTTCAACGAAGCTGAGCTTGGCGAAGATACGATCATCCCCTTTGGTGATGAAGGCACCCCCATCGCCAACACGCCGCGGTGGACTGCGAATATCAATGCCCGCTATGAGCATGATTTCGGTAATTATTTCGGCTTTGCGCTCGTCAATTACCGTTTCATTGGCGAGAGCTTCCGCACCTTTGGCGACTTCGCCGCCGATCCTCAGGTACCCCAGGGTGATTATTCCCTTGTCGGAATCCGCTTAGGGGTCAATGCGGGCAATTGGCAAATCGCAGCTTTCGTTGATAATCTCAACAACTCGGACGCTGGAATTACCAGGCAATTATCAACCTTTGAGCCGCTCCCCTTTGATCGCTTTTTCACCGTGCGCCCTCGGACGTTTGGGATCAACTTCAGGGTGGATCTGTAGGGCGCCCAGCTCTCCCTTCGCATCGGTGAAATCCTAGGCCGCGAGGAAACTCGTGGCCTTTCTTTTGTGCCGCTTTTTCTCAGTGGCCCAGAGACTTGAAATAGCTCGGAACGCGTTGGTCGATATCTGACGGCTCGGCATAATAGATTTGCGGCGGATAATATTCGCCATGGCGTTGTACAATGCCCGCAGCCGCGCGCCCGGCGACATCCGCAATCAATGCGAGAACCAGATCAATACCGGCTGCCACACCGCCCGATGTCCAAATATTGCTATCCCGGACGATGCGCTCTTCGACCAGCGTCACCCCCGGCAGCGCTTCAAATTGGTCGAGGACTTTCCAGTTGGTGGTCGCCTTCCGGCCATCGAGGAGACCTGCCTTGTGCAATAAAAACGAACCCGAACACACCGATAAGACATGCTCGGCCGCCATGCCTCGCGATTTCAGAAAGGAGATAAATCCTTCATCCTGCAGCATCTCAAAAACGGAAAACCCACCGGGAACAAGAAGATAGTCCAAGGGCGGGCAATCAGCGAAACTGACATGGGGCGTTAAGATCATGCCCTTCGCGCAGGTAAGCGGCTCAGCCGTTTGGCCAACCATATGGAGATTTTGCGGACCATCCGCATAGGCTTTCCAAAGCGCCGCCATCTGCCAGGGACCGACAAGGTCAAGCTCCTCGCAGCCCGGAAAAACAAGAAAGCCGAAACGCTTTGTCCGCATTAATCCACCGTCAATATGACCGGATCGCCGATAGTCTGCGCCTCTATATCTGCCTCAGAGAACGGCAGGTCAATCCAATTCCCAGAACTATAAAGCGGAAGCTGGCTGCGATAGGCGGCTGACGTGGGTTCGGTTGATTGCGAATAGGAGATCACCATTCGAATTTTTGGACCGTCCTCGGTGAGTGTTGTTAAAGAGATATGCGTGTCGCCCCCACCGATGGGTCCGGCATAGCCATTCTCAATCGGCGCGACCGGATAGAGCTTGTGAAAATTATAAGGCCCACCCGCGAGGGAAACCGGTACTTCCCCCGGCCCAGGGGTGCTTTGAAGATCGCCCAGACGTGCATCAAAGGCGATACCCGCGGCCTTAATCCTCTGGACGACCTGCGCGAATGCCTGACGCATGGGATCGGTAACGTTTAGGCCGCTTGGCGTGTCAACGGGATCATCGCTGTCAAATTGGCTTGCCCAAATCGGGCCCGCGGGCAGGAAGCTCACTTGAAACACGGTTGGCAGCTTCGCGGAAAACTCACGAAAAATATGGCCGCCGCGGCTGTCGAGTGAGTCTGTGCGGTCCCAGCGGGCAAGCGCTTGGCATGCCGCCGAGACGTCCACCTCGATCCCCTCCACGTCTATGACAGGATTGGCCTCGCAGTCGGCGATAAGGTCGTCAACCATGCGCTCAGCGGTAAAATTGCGCGCCTGATAAAACAATGTGTGCATTTTGTCCGCCGACATCCTGCGACCGGGCAACCCATCTTTGCCGGCAAGGCGATCTTCAATGATCTGAAGGGAAATCCGAGTGCGTTCACCGCGCGGTGTTCCCTCATCGCCAATCGCGCGGGAAAATCCGGTGAGGTAGGTTTCCGGATCCGCATTTACGATCCAATGGCTGTCATTCGACTGCACGACGTAATCGCGGCGAAAGATCGAGGGCCGCTGGTCCGACGGAATAATCCCGGCCTGCGGCGTACCCTCAGCATTGCGCCAGTCGCAAACACTTCGCGACCCATCGAGAACATAGACGCCACCCGCTGTCAGCATCGCCCGCCCCTGCGCACCAAGCACGCAAGCCTCATACTGTTCGTTCGGGACGTTGGCTGTTACCGAGATATTTGCCAGCATCACCTCGCCCGATTTATCCGCGGCAGTTACAAAAGAATAGGGTGAGCCCAGCTGATCATCGAGCGCCTGCTTTATGTCGCGGACGGTTTTCGCTTTTCCAATCGCAAGAAACTGGTCGTGAAACCTATGGTTTTGTCGATTGGCGTCTCTCACTGTGAAGAGCGCATCTTTCGTCCATGTCATGCCATAGGCTGAGATAACCGGGCCATGATGCGTTTCATAGAAAGTATGCGAACGTTCATTCAGCGACCCGTCATCAGCTTTCGCCATGACGCTCACCGTTTTTGCGATCAGCGGGCGCTTTTCTCCATCGACGACATAACTGAGAGGGTCCTCCGGATCGATGGGGACGCGGTAAAATGTAAATCGCTGATCGGTTGAGTAGGTTAAAGACCAACTGACGCTATCGTTTGTGCCGATGAAGGGAATGGTCCCCCCATAAAGTGAGGAACCCGATACGTTGAAGACATCACCGACTGTCAGTTGAAACCCATAAACGCGTTCAGCGCCATACCAGGGGAAATGCGGGTTAGCGAATACCAGCGCATTGCCGCCTTCAGTCGTTTCATCGCCGAACGCATAGGCATTGCTTCCCCCACGCACGGCGATCGCTTCTGCCAACTCGGCTGCGGCAAACTCGATCGGTTGCTGAGGCCCTGCTTCCGCGCCTTCTATTTTTGGGGGGGCAGCTTCAACTATACCCTCCAAAAAAATATTGGACGAGCCGAGCAACACCATTTGGTGTTGACGTTTATACATATCCTCAATGCTGATTGGCTTGACCCACGGTTCACCGCGGCAAGCCTCCGGGCCATTTTCGGCCACATAAGCGTTGAAGCCGGACACAAACCCTGCGGTCAGGTCCTTAACGTCTTCCGACACATTGGCGCGCACATCAGCCACCACCGCATCGGTAAAATAATAGCGATGATAGAAATCACTGCGCAGATTATTGACCGGTTTGCGAGGGGCAACAAAGGGGTCGAAGTAGCTTTCCGTTTCCCCGAAATAAGCCGATCGTTCCCCTCGAATCGTGGTCATATGTTCTGTAAACAGACATAGATTATGCCGTGCAAAGGCATAGCCAATGCCATGACCGCCTGCCCGGAACGTGTCGGCTTTGATATGCGGAATTTCATGCGCCGTGTAGCGGATCGTGACCTGCTCTTTTTTACTGGCGTTGGCATCCAGGCCGCCGATTTCTGAGTTGCAACCTCCCAACGCCAAACTGCTAACGACCCCGAATACACCGACGAATGACCAACACCGCCCGAATTTCATAGGGCTCTTCCTTCCAAACTTGCCACATGTACGTCATGTAAATCTGTCGGCCTGGGAACGCTTGCACCTAGTTGTGCTGATCACGGCGCAATCGTTTCTCTCCTGATAAGTGAACGAAGATCATTGTGACCCAACCAGTTACAAGTCTGCTGGATGACGGCGGTGATAGGCAGGGTGCATGTTTGCAGCCTCAGAATCAAAAGGTCGCGCTGCCAGCCTGGCAAACTTGCCAAAAGGCGCTGTGCTGCTGATCGTACTCGAATTATGCGAACGCTTCAGCTTCTACGGAATGCTCTCGCTGCTGGCCTTGTTCTTAAGCGATGACACGGCGAGCGGCGGATTTGGCTGGACCAGTTCGCGCGCGCTTTCCGTGGTAGGGATTTATTCTGCATTAGCCTACAGCCTGCCGGTTTTAGGCGGGGTTTTGGCAGATCGCATCTGGGGCGCGCGGCGCGGTATCGCCATGGGCGCAACCGTGATGACGGCTGGGCATTTTTCCATGGCGCTGCCCGCCTTTCTGCAGGCGGAGCTCGCGGAACCGGCACTTTTTGGTGCGATTGCCCTTTTGAGCCTTGGCAATATGCTGATGAAATCACCGCTCACCATAACATTGGGTGATGTCTTTGAGGGCGAAGACCCACGACGGCAAACTGCTTTTGCCTATTATTATGTATCGATCAGCGTTGGTGGCCTTTTTGCTGGTATTCTGGTGGGAAGCGTCGCGGAAAGCATCGGTTGGCATTGGGGGTTTTCAATCGCCGGGGTCAGCATGGGGTTCGCGCTCCTCATTTACCTGAGCCTTGCCCCACGTTTGCTCGGTCAAGCAGGTACGAAGCGGGGCGAGAGCCAAAGTAGTGCGACGATCTTTAGCTCAATCGGCAAACCGGCGTTTTATGAGCCCGCGCTGTTGTTGGTGATCATGGCAGGATTCATCTGTGTTTTCGAAATCGGCTGGTTCCAGCTTTATGGGTCCTGGACCGTTTTCATACGCGACTCTGTAGCTCGTGAAATCGGGAATTGGACGGTACCTGTGCCCTGGTTCCATGCGATCAATTCGGCGGTCGCAA
>JBCDDR010000066.1:0-11904 GCA_039180205.1 Pseudomonadota bacterium
ATTTTCTCCTCGTTTTGACTCAGGTCAAATTGCCTCACATAAAGACTGATAAAGTCTTCGATTACCTGCAAAAAAGCGGGTGGATTCTGTGAAGATTCTGTTCTTTCGGACTGAGAAAAGCATCATCATCGGCCTAGTCCGAAATAAATACCGCAACTGATTCGTTTCAACTTAAGAAACGGTTTCGGGATCGGTCGTGAGGGCACGCTTCGGCTGCGCCCCGAAAGATGCTCATGATCGAGGCCTCGTCCGCTGTTCTAGGGACTAAAATCCGTATTTTGCGGAGAACATCCACCGGTTGAGCGTGCCGCTCAGGCTGTTTTCAAGCTCGCGGCGGGAGAAGATATATTCGAGACCCACGGTCAGTTTCGGTACGGGCGAGTAGAGTATGTTGGCATGAACCGAAAGCACCTCATTGTTGACGGTGTCGCCTGTGAACTCGGTTGGATTGTCGGCCAGGAAATAGCCGAAGGTGAAGTTCGAACGCCATTTGTCAGACCAGAAGTGGCGGTAGGAACCGAAACCGGAATAGGTCGCGATCGCATCGAGATCATTGCCATCGGTAATGGCGACGCCGTCCACAAGGGCAACCCCGATGTAGCGCCCCAGTCCGTCACCTGCCGTGAACATGAACCGGAAGTCATCGCGCTCGAAAAGCTGAATTTTACCCGAAAGGCTTAAACCATAGCCGACAGCACTGTCGCGTTCATCAAGCCCCGTAAAGTCGCCGCCCTCAACCCGCAGATGGCGCAGCAGCACCGCGGCTTTCAACGTTGCCCGATCGATCTGGTGGGTATACCGTACAACAAAGTCGGGCAAAATGTCATCATTGGCAATCCCGCTGCCGATATCACCGGGCGCGGTCACGAGGAGCTCGGGCTCTTCAAAGGCAACCTCCCAAGGGCCTTGGGTGAAGCGAACGAGTGGCTGGCGAACAAAGACTGTCCCTTCAGCCGGGCCGATAAAGTCAAGGTTCTCAGGTAAGGCGCTCACATCCTGAAATGTCGACCATACCTGACCAACCGTGAAATTCCGATATTTGAGGAAGGCCTGGCGCACCCTTGGGGTGAAACTGTTCGAAACAACTTCATTCCCAAAGTCAGTCACTTGGAAATCGAGCTCGATATGGCCGAAAAGCTCATGCTCGCCGACGGGTGTGCGCGCTTGAAAGAGGAACCGCGTTTCACGGGCATTGAAGTCGAGTTCTACCTGAGGTTCCTCAAGGCCTGCCGAAATGGGCGTGGCCCCTGGAATGTAAAAGTCCCTTGCAATCGAACTCGAGGGCAACTCACCATCGGAAAATTTGCTGACAATCGTGTCGACTTTGACATAGCCGCCGAACGAAAATTTCGTGTCACCGATCGAAAACCCTGTCGCGCGCTCGCGCTGGGCGTAGACGTTGTTTGCGATTTCCAAAACCGACTCTTCGCTGGTTCGCTCTTTTAGCTCGGCCATTTCCTCGCGTTGCTGAATGCGCTCGGCTTGGGCGGCTCTACGATCCTTGGCTAGTTCCTCGCGCTGCTGAATACGTTCGGCTTCGGCGGCCTTGCGATCCTTGGCAAGTTCTTCACGCAGTGTGTAGATTTCGGCCCGCTCGCGCTCAAGCGCCTGCCTCGCCTGTTCCAGCTCTTGAGCCGACAGCGCCCTCGTCGTCGTGGTTGCGGGGGCCGCCGGTGTCGTCGGGCGTTGTTCATCAAGCCGTTCGAGTACGGTTTCCAGCAACGTCTCCAGGCGGTTGACGCGTGCCTCGAGATCATTGTCATCAGCCATGGCAGCGGGCGCCGCCAAAAGGATCGTGGACGCAAGAAGTCCGCCCAAAATGTGCGATGAGGTTTTGTTGAATACAGGGTTTCGTAACGTCATGACGGCTCTCCCCAAAAGTAATCGCAACCCTTCTTGGTTTCCTGCGCATCGAGTTCACGCACTTCCAGGTCATTCTGGGAGCTCACTCTGGCAGGTCACATCGGGGTTTTTTCTATGGGTCAGTATGGGCGGGGTGACGCGAAACGAAATTAGCGGATGGTCGATGAGACCAAGGTCGAATGGCAGTCAACGCCTCGATTTGAGACAAGTCACCCAGGCAATTTGAGGGTGCCTAACGGGCGTGATGCAACCACCTGGTTATGGTTCACACGACTATTTTCGTTCAGGTGACGAAGCCGGTGACGAAGCCAAAGGCGCCCCGCGATATCTTTCGACGAAATGCCACGTTTGAAAAGGATAAGGAGATACAAGAATGGCCACGGCACCAACCGACATGGGGAGCGTTCATCAAATGGTAAACCCAAGCATTCTTGTGGATAAAGACCGAAAGCCGTCCGAACTGACGGCATCGCAATATGACGCGCTCTATCAGCAATCGATCGATGACCCCGAGGGTTTCTGGAAAACCCTGTCAGGTCGGCTGGATTGGGACAAGGCCCCGACGAGGGCCAAGAATACGAGCTTCGACGGGAACGCCGATATCAAATGGTATGAAGACGGTGTCCTGAACGTGGCTGCCAATTGTATCGACCGCCATTTGCCTGAACGTGCCAACGATGTTGCCATCATCTGGGAAGGCGACAACCCCGCCTATTCGCACTCGATCACCTATGGACAGCTGCACAATCATGTATGCCGTTTCGCCAATGTGTTGAAATCGCTGGGCGTGAAAAAAGGCGACCGGGTGACAATCTACATGCCGATGATTGCCGAGGTCGCCTATGCGATGCTGGCATGCGCACGAATTGGCGCAATCCATTCGGTGGTTTTCGGCGGGTTCAGCCCCGAGGCGCTTGCGGGTCGGGTTGAAGATTGCGGTTCCGCCGTCGTCATTACCGCTGACCAGGGTGTCCGGGCTGGAAAAGCCATTCCGCTGAAAACGAATGTCGACAAGGCCTGTGCGCTCACTGACACGGTCAAATCGGTCGTCGTTGTTCGTCATACCGGTGCCGCGATCGACTGGAACGCCGACCGTGATCACTGGTATGATGAGTTATCACTCAATGTGAGTTCGGATTGTGACCCTGAGCCCATGAATGCGGAAGACCCGTTGTTCATCCTGTATACGTCAGGCTCGACAGGCACACCCAAGGGTGTTGTGCACACAACAGGTGGCTATCTGCTCTGGGCCTCGCTCACGCATGAGATGGTGTTCGGCTATGAGCGCGGTGACATTTACTGGTGCACCGCCGATGTCGGTTGGGTGACCGGCCACAGCTATATCGTCTACGGTCCACTTGCCAATGGCGCGACGACTTTGATGTTTGAAGGTGTGCCCACCTATCCTGGTCCGGATCGGTTCTGGCGGGTGGTGGCGAAACATAACGTCAATATTCTCTACACGGCGCCGACGGCCATCCGGTCGCTGATGCGTGAGGGAGATGATCTCGTCACCGCGCATGACCGGTCGAGCCTGCGCGTCTTGGGGTCAGTTGGCGAGCCGATCAATCCAGAGGCCTGGAACTGGTACCATGATGTGGTGGGCGAAGGTCGTTGTCCCATCGTGGATACCTGGTGGCAAACCGAAACCGGAGGCGCAATGATCACGCCGCTCCCCTCCACGACACCGCTGAAACCGGGTTCGGCAACAAAGCCGTTCCTCGGCGTCAAGCCGCAGTTGGTTGATCAGGAAGGGACGCCGCTTGAGGGCGCCGTTGAGGGCAACCTCGTGATCACGGACAGCTGGCCTGGTCAGGCGCGTTCCGTTTACGGCGATCATGACCGTTTCGTGCAGACCTATTTCAGTACTTATGCCGGGCAGTATTTTACCGGTGACGGGGCACGGCGCGACGAGGATGGCTATTTCTGGATTACCGGCCGCGTTGATGATGTGCTGAATGTGTCCGGCCATCGGCTCGGAACAGCGGAGATTGAGGCCGCATTGTCCGCACATCGCCTCGTATCTGAGGCGGCGGTGGTCGGCTATCCGCATGACATCAAGGGTCAGGGCATTTATTGCTATGTCACGTTGAACCCGGGCCTTGAGCCGACCGAGGACTTGAAAGGTGAGCTGAAAAAGTGGATCCGCACTGAGATCGGGCCGGTGGCAACCCCTGACCTCATTCAGTTCTCGCCGGGGCTGCCGAAAACGAGGTCGGGCAAGATCATGCGGCGGATCTTACGGAAGATTGCCGAAGACAGTTTCGATAACCTTGGCGATACATCGACACTCGCGGAACCACAGGTTGTCGATAGCCTGATCGAAGGGCGTCAAAACCGATAATGAGTTATGTGACGCCCGGTTCGGCAGATCTCGAGGATAGTGCCGAACCCGATGAACTTTCGTTGCGTATAAAGGCGTTTTTGCCCCCGGACGAAACAACGTCGGGTGGCGCTCAAGGCGAGGGCATCGATGCCTGAAAGAGAGTTTTCGCTCATGTTGTCAAATTCCCTTGCGCATCCAATTGTTGAGGATAGCTTCATGTCTCGGTTCTTGATCGCCGATGATCATCCGTTGTTTCGGGATGCTTTGGCGGCCGCTTTGAAACGCATCAATTCTGCTGCGGAGATCGAAGAGGCCTCCTCGCTGGGGGATGCGCGGCAAAAACTGACGCCGAACCTTAATCTGTTACTGCTCGACCTGCACATGAGCGATAGCGAAGGGTTTGCCGGTCTCATCACGATCCGGCATCAGGCGCCCGCTTTGCCGGTGATTGTTGTTTCGGCGAGCGAGGGGGACGATGTGGTGCGCCGGGCGATTGAATTCGGTGCTGCCGGGTATATTCCGAAATCCGCGTCTCTTGACGTGATCTGTAAAGCGATCTCGGCAGTCCTCGAAGGGGATATCTGGGTGCCTGATGATACCGATCTCAACGGCGGTAGCGGCGATGATGAGGTTGCACAACGCATAGCCACGCTCACGCCCGCCCAGTTACGGGTGTTGATGGGCCTGCGCGCTGGTCGGTTGAACAAGCAGATTGCCTATGACATGGGGATAACCGAAGCGACAGTGAAAGCGCACGTCACAGCGGTATTTCGAAAACTCGAGGTGATTAATCGCACACAGGCCGTGCTCGCGGCGGATGTCCTCGACGTGGATCGGCCCCAGGTTGCCTGAGGTTGTCTGATCGACTTCTCCGCGCGGACTTTATCGGAACACCGCGTAGGAACTGAGCCCTGACCCTAATTCACAGGCTCACCTGCCATCGACGCATCTGATTTTGTCACGGCCTCATTGTCGTGCGCCTCGGCAAGGCGATGTTGCAACATCGCGCGCAGGGCCGCCGGCGCAACCGGTTTGGTTAGGATCACGTCGACCAGTTCCGGATAACGCTTTGCAATTGTTCCTGGCGGTTCTGCCGAGACAATCAGCACTGGTGGCGTTTTCCCCCAAACATTGCAGAGCCGCCCAAAAACATCGGGCCCCAGTTTGGTAGACCCGTTTTGGCCGAGGTAATAATCGACGATGGCAATATCGGGTATTTTGCCGGTTTGCGCGAGGTGCGCGCGCGCATCTGCCTCTTCGGTGCACAGAATGGGTTCGCTTTGCCACTTGGCCAACAGCGTGCCATAGGCCTGCAAGACCCGCGGGTCGTCATCGAGACACAGGATTGATTGACCTTTCAGCGATCCCGCCTTCGTTATTTCACGCTTCTTCGCAACCATTGTGGGGCGGGGCACTGCGTAAGCGATCGGCACTGCAACACCGAAGATGCTGCCTCGACCTTCGCGCGAGCGCAAACTGATCGGATGGTCCAAAAGCCTGGCAAGTCTGTCGGTCATGGCAAGCCCGAGACCCACCCCGCGTTCCTCGCTGCCATCACCGTTATCCAGTCTCGAAAACTCCTCAAAGATCATTTTCTGTTTATCTTCGGGAATGCCGGGGCCGGTATCCCATACCTGCAACATCGCCTTATCACCGCGTTTGCGAGCCCCAACGAGGATGCGGCCCTTTGACGTATAGCGGATCGCATTGGAGATGAAGTTCTGCAGCATACTGCGGAGCAGGCCCTGATCGCTTTCGACAAACAAGCCCGTGGACCGCACACCGAGGGCGAGACCGCGTCGTTCAGCAATGACACCAAATTCCGTTTCCAGTTCATTGAACAGGGTGGCAACCGAAAAGACTGACTTTGTCGGCACAATGCCACCCGCATCGATTTTCGAGATATTCAATAGGGTTTTCAGCAGCTGGTCGGCTGAGTTGATCGATTTATCAATATTGGATACCAGCCGATCGGCATCGTGGGCGCCCTGGCTCAGGTCTTCAGCAAGTGCCGAGGTAAACAACCGGGCGGCATTGAGTGGTTGTAACAGGTCGTGGCTGGCTGCGGCAAGGAACCGGGTCTTCGATGCTGTCGCGTCTTCAGCCCGCTGCATCGCTTTATGAAGCTCGGCGGTTCGTTCTTTCACCCGGGTTTCGAGCTTTGTCTTCGCCTCTTCCAACTGCGCTTCACGGCGTTTGTCTTCGGTTATATCACTGAAACAGGTGACATATCCGCCGCCTGGCATCGGGTTCCCTTCAAGTCGAAGAACCTGACCGTTTTTATGATGGCGTTCGAACACATGGTGCAGACCCGCGCGCATGTGGCTCACCCTTTTTTCGATCTGATCGTTCGCGTCACCTTCGCCAAAAGCGCCTTTGCGTGCATTGAAGCGGATGAGGTCAGAAACCGGTTGGCCGATGTGCAGAAAGCCATTGGGATACTCAAACATGCGCTGATAGGCAGAGTTCCAGGCAACAAGGCGCATCTGCTCATCGACCACCGACACGCCTTGTGAAAGATGTTCCAGCGATGCTTGCAGAAGCTCCTGCTTGAACTGCAGTTTTTGCGACGTCTCATCAATGATGGAAACGACGTCTTCGATCGCAAGCGGCCCTTTGCCGGTTGCCGATCGAATGAGAACACGCGCGGAGGAAGCACCCACAACCTTGGTGAGCCGGGTATCGACAAACTCGACAAGCTGCTTCGAGGCGCGGTCGTGGTTATGGTAGGTTTTCCCGGTTACATAGGTAAAGGCATCGATGGCCTGCGTGGCCTCACTCGGCCCAAGACATCGCTCAAGCAGATCCTTCAGATCTTGGACGCGCGCCGTTTTCCCCTCGTCCTCGGTATCGCGCTGGTCAGCCCGCGAGGACGCGATCAGGGAGATCACAACATAGGCAAGAGTATTCATGCCAAGGCTGGCAGCGACACCGATCGTGAGCGGATCAAGGCTATTGAATAGCGGGCCATCCAGCGGGGCTGGTATGCCGAACAGAGGTAACATCAAGGTCCAGAACCAAAGCACAAAGCCGATCGAAAGGCCGACGAATGCGCCAATCCGGTGGCCAGAGCGCCAGTAGAGCGCCCCCACGATCGCGGGTGCAAACTGCGCAACTGCTGCGAAGGATAGAATGCCAAGGTTTGCGAGTGTTTCCCCGTCGCCGACAGCGGTCTGAAAGAAATAAGCGAGAACAAGGACGGCGAGAATGCTCAGTCGACGCACGACAAGCAGGCGCTTGGTCATCGGTCGGCCATCATTTTCCGGCCGGGTCATCAAAAGAAACGGGGTAACAAGCTCGCTCGCGATCATATTCGAAAGCGCGAGCGTTGCGACAACGACCATGCCGGTGGCGGCAGAAAACCCGCCCAAGAAAGCAATTCCGGCTAGCCATTTTTCATCATACGCAAGCGGGAGCCCCAACACATAAAGGTCGGGGGTACCGCTCGGTGTGAAGGCAAGCCCAGCAACGGCGATGGGAACAACGAGCGCGGCGATCGCCGCTAAATAGAGCGGAAAGAGCCAGCGCGCCTGTCTGAGCTCATCCTCTTTCCCGCCTTCCACGAAGGTGACGTGAAACTGTCGGGGAAGGCAGATGATCGCAAACGCGGACAACAGTGTGAGGGTAATAAAGCGGTCATTGATGACGAAATGTTTGAGCGGAAAATCCTCGACGGGAAGTGATGTCGGCGCGCTCATGAAACAAAGAAATGCGAATAATGAGATGGCCGCCAATGCCACAATTTTAATTGCGCTCTCAATTGAAAGCGCAAGCATAAGTCCGCGGTTTGGTTTGGTCATGTCGGCGTTACGGGTGCCAAAATAAACGACAAAGACAGCCACCAACAAGACAACCAGCAGATCGCCCCCAGCCGCCGTTTCATGGGGGCGAGTCTCGCCGACCAGCGTGGCATAGGTCATGGTGATCGAACGGAGCTGAAGCGCGATGTAAGGCACGACACCAACAATCGCCCCCATAGTCACCAGAACGGCGATCGCGCGGGACTTGCCATATCGTGTGGAAAGAAACGAGGCGAGGCTCGTCGCATTCTGTGCATGGGCGCTTCGGGCGATATCACGAATGATTTTGAAGCCAAGCGTGAAGACGAGAATAGGACCTAGAAAGATCGGTAGAAATTCGTAACCGGCTTTGGTCGCCGTGCCGACTGCGCCAAAAAAGGTCCACGAGGTTGCATAAACGGCAAGGGCGAGTGAGAAGACGAGGGCGCGAAACCCGGGTCGCTCCCATAGTTGATCATGACGGTCTCCCCAGAGGGCGACCATAGCGAGGAAGCTACCGAAAACGACCATTCCCGCGATGATCAACGCACCTGTCACATTGACTGCTCCCCAAGAAAATGACCTGGCGATTTTCTCGGGATGCAGCGTTCACAACCCCTTCGCCTATGATTTTGGAATGACTCTAAATCAAATAAGCGTGATTGGCTAGTGTTGGAATCGCGAGTCTTTCAGACGGTGTTCGATGATTGATCAAGCGACCATGCCAAACGGAAAACCCGCGGACCAAAAAAAGGGCGCCCGCGATCTCTCGCAAGCGCCCCGATGTTAGAGAGTTTGAGGCTTAGTGTGTGGCCCCTCCCGCTCCGGCAGGGATGCGGATGTTTTCGATAAGGGCCTGGACGTCTTCGGGTACTGGCGCTGTCGCTTTCGAGACGGCAAAGGCCACCGCGAAATTGATCACCATACCGATCGAGCCGATGCCCTCTGGTGAGATCCCAAAAAGCCATTGGTCGGCGGTACCGCCCATGAACTTGAAGTAAGCGATGTAGCTCATGGTAAAGGCGAGACCTGCCAGCATGCCAGCGATTGCCCCTTGCTTGTTCATCGTTTTGGAGAAGATACCCAGGACGATGGCCGGGAAGAGCGAACATGCCGCAAGCCCAAAGGCGAGTGCCACGACTTGCGCTACGAAGCCTGGCGGGTTGATGCCGAAATAGCCCGCGATACAAATCGCAACGACCGCCGCCATTCGAGCAAACAAGAGCTCCTGCTTGTCCGATATGTTGGGGGCGAGCACCTTTTTCAGAAGGTCATGGCTTACCGAGGTAGAGATCACGAGCAGCAGTCCCGCGGCGGTGGAAAGTGCGGCAGCCACACCCCCGGCAGCAACGAGTGCAATCACCCAGCCGGGCAGGTTGGCGATTTCCGGGTTTGCAAGCACCATGATATCGCGATCGACATAGATCTCGTTCCGGTTCGCTGTCGGGGCGTTGGTGATGATCCGCTCACCCAGGTTGCCCCGCCCTTCGGCAAAGGTCGGCTTTCCGGCGAAAGGTGCTCCGGCGGCATAATCGACTTTGCCATCGCCGTTTTTGTCAAGCCAGCCGATGAGCCCAATGTTTTCCCAGCTTTTCACCCATCCGGGAACACTTTGCGCTTCGGTGGCGGCCTCATAGTCTTTGCCGTTGACCGTATCGATCAGGTTCAATCGTGCAAAGGCGGCAACGGCCGGTGCCGTTGTGTAGAGAATGGCAATGAACACCAGCGCCCATCCTGCGGAAATACGCGCGTCAGAGACTTTCGGCACCGTAAAGAAGCGCACAATCACGTGGGGCAGGCCCGCCGTTCCGACCATCAGCGCGAGCGTGATGGCGAATACGTCAACCATCGCCTTGGTACCAGAGGTGTATTCATTGAACCCAAGGTCGACGAGCACATTGTCGAGCTTTTGCAAAATCGGTGTGCCTGTCGCGACATCGTTGCCGCCAAGTGCGAGTTGCGGAACGGGGTTGCCGGTGATCAAAAGCGAAATGAAGATTGCCGGTACCATATAGGCAAAAATCAGCACGCAGAATTGCGCCACCTGGGTATAGGTGACCCCTTTCATGCCGCCGAGCACAGCGTAGAAGAACACAATCACCATGCCGATCAGCACGCCCATGTTGATCTCAACATCCAGGAAACGTGAGAATACGACGCCGACGCCGCGCATCTGACCCGCGACATAGGTGAAGGAAATGACAATCAGGCAGAGTACGGCGACAAGCCGCGCAGCCTTTGAATAATAGCGCTCGCCAAAGAAATCGGGCACGGTAAACTGACCGAACTTGCGCAGATAAGGCGCAAGACAAAGTGCCAGCAGCACATAGCCGCCCGTCCAGCCCATCAGGTAGACCGAGCCGTCATAGCCTGCGAAGGCGATGATGCCTGCCATCGAGATGAAGGAGGCGGCGCTCATCCAGTCGGCTGCGGTGGCCATGCCATTGACGACGGGGTGGACCCCGCCGCCAGCGACGTAAAATTCTTTGGTGGAACCAGCGCGGCTCCAAACGGCAATGCCGATGTACAGCCCAAAGCTCATGCCGACGAAAAGATAGGTGAGCCCTTTTGTTGAGCCCATATCAATACCGAGGACCAGATTGACAACGATCATGACAATCGCAGCGATCGCAACGGCACCGGGGATTAATAGCTTGTCCATGTTCAGGATCCTTGTCTCAATCAGTCTTCAACGCCGAAGCTGCGTTCAACGCGCTTGATCAGCGCCGAATAGACGAAAATGAGCGCGACAAAGACATAGATTGCGCCCTGTTGTGCGAACCAGAAACCGAGCTTGAAGCCACCGATTTGGATCGCGTTCAAAGGCTCAACGAGAAGTATGCCGAAGCCGAATGAAACGGTGAACCAAACGGCGAGCAGAATCAGCAGAAGCCGCACATTGGCCTTCCAATAATCCGAAGCATTCGTCTGGCTGGTCGTTTTCTCTTTGACAGCTTGCGTTGCGGCCATGCCAGCCGTGCTGCCAGGTGTGATGGTAGCCATATCTCTCCCTCCCCAATCATGGTGTGGTGTGACGGCAAGATGCTTTATGCCGACCCAGGATGCACGGTACCAAAGCGGACAAGGCAGCTACAGGCGACTTTAGTCGCAAAGCGGGGAATGAAGAGGTCAGTGGCTGACAAAGTCGCGCACGGGGGCCGCTTCCGGATGTTCGAGATGGCTGCACATATGGCTGACCTGGGCGAGGAAAAGTTCTGCGGCGGCCAGCGCATCAATGAGCGCATGATGCGCCGCATATATCGGCAAACCATAATGTTCGCGCAACGCACCGAGCCTTAACGTTCCTGGTTCGATCATCTGATTGCGCCGCTCACGTGCCCGTTTTTCAATCATCAGCGTGTCGATCACGGAAATACGAAATGGCGCGTTGAAGCAGCGCTTGACCGCGCCGGCCAAAAAGCCGGTTTCAATCCCAGCGGCATGCGCCAAAAGTACATGCCCGTCGAGGCGCGGAAGAAAATCACAGATTGTTTCGTGGGCGGTACAGCCCTCTTCTTCGAGCTCTTGATGCCGAATCCCATGAATCGGAGCGGCAATGTCATCTCCGAGCTTGTCTTTCGCTTCGGGGCGGATGACCTGATAATAAGCCTCATCAAGCCGAACGGTGCCGCCACGAATCGGGACCGAACCAATCGACAAGAGCGTATCTTTGCGCGGGTCAAGACCCGTTGTTTCGAGATCAACCGCAAGGATATCAGTTTCGGCAATCGATTGGTTGCGGCTTGGCTTATATCGTTTGTGAAAGCTAGGGACACCCTCGGGCAGCTGAGGGGCTTTTTTGCCGAAAATCAAAACTGCCCCCCGGTAAAGGCGAGCGATGCCGCCTGTTGGCTGCGGCTGACAATCGCAAAGGCGTCTTTCAGGTGATCACGGTCGAAGCGGCTCAATTCCGATGGGGCAACCAGGTTGTCTGCG
>JBCDDR010000067.1:0-11880 GCA_039180205.1 Pseudomonadota bacterium
CGAGCGCAGGCCACGGATTTCGGCATGGACGAAAAGTGAAGACAACACCGACAGCGCGCGATTGCGGCTGCCATCTGTTCCCTTCACTTTCTGGAACCACACCGTCACATCGCCGCGCGTTATCTCACCTAGTTTAAGCTTTCCGACGCCACGTCTCACTACGTCGAGGGGCCCAAGGCGGCTCAAGTTACCACAATCTAAAATACAAAAACTTGCACAATTTTAAAATTCTTCATACAAGCTACTGAAAATACTGTGCAAAGTGTGAGCGATATTTATGGCAAAGCCGCGCCGAAGTTTCTGGCAGATCTGGAATATGTGTTTCGGCTTTTTTGGCATCCAGGTCGGGTTTGCCTTGCAAAACGCCAATGTCAGTCGGATTTTCCAGTCGCTCGGGGCGGACATGGAAGACATCCCTATCCTATGGATTGCGGCCCCCTTAACGGGCCTGCTTGTGCAACCCGTCATCGGCTATATGAGTGATCGGACATGGGGACGGATGGGGCGCCGACGACCCTATTTCTTCTACGGCGCATTGGCGACTACCCTCGCCCTTATCATCATGCCAAATTCGCCGGTGCTGTGGATGGCAGCGGGCATGCTGTGGATCATGGATGCATCGATCAACGTCACGATGGAGCCATTTCGTGCTTTTGTCGGGGACATGCTGCCCGACGAACAGCGCACCATGGGATTTGCCTTACAAAGCTTTTTCATCGGCAGCGGGGCCGTTCTCGCATCGGCACTCCCCTGGATTTTGACGAATGTGTTTGATATGAGCAATATCGCGGGGCCCGGCGAAATCCCGCCATCTGTTACGCTCGCTTTTTATATCGGCGCTGTCCTGCTGTTCTGCTCGGTGATGTGGACGGTTTTCAGCACAAAGGAGTATTCACCGGAAGAACTAGCTGCGTTCGAAGCGCAATCACAACCCGATCAACCACCGGAAACACTCATACCAATCCTTAACAAAGAGGTGCGCCCTCAGCCCAGCAACCTGATCCGCAACGGGTGGATCTGGCTGATCGCCGGCGGGATTGCGACGTTACTCATTGTCCAGCTGTCGCTTGAAAGAGAACTCTTTATACTGAGTAGCTGTGGAGCGGCATTCGGACTTATGCAAATTGCCGCCGGCATCATGAAACAGAAGGGGCGAACCGATAATCCGTTTGCCGAAATCGTCGACGATATGTGGCTGATGCCATCGACGATGCGACGGCTGGCCATCGTGCAGTTTTTTTCCTGGTTTGCGCTCTTTTCGATGTGGATCTACGCCACACCCGGCGTCACGGCCTTCCACTTCGGCAGCAGCGACACAACTTCGGCAGCCTATAATGAAGGTGCGGATTGGATCGGCTTGCTGTTCGCCGCCTATAACGGGTTTGCAGCGCTCGCAGCGCTCGCCCTGCCCTGGATCGCCAAACGCTTGGGTCGCAAACAGGTTCATGCGCTTTGCCTGATTGCGGGTGCGCTCGGCTTTGCGTCCTTTGTCGTGATCAAAGACCCGATCTATTTAATGATCAGCATGATCGGGATTGGCATCGCCTGGGCGTCGATCCTGTCGGTCCCCTATGCCATTTTGTCGGGCGCGCTCCCGCCGCAGAAAATGGGGGTGTATATGGGGATCTTTAACTTCTTTATTGTGATCCCACAGCTGCTGGCGGCGAGTGTTCTGGGGCTTTTCGTGAAACATGTATTTGGCGGCGAGGCGATCTACGCGCTGGCTCTGGGGGGCGGGTCCCTGATACTCGCAGCTTGTGCAACCCTTTATGTTCGCGATACAGCGGTTACGACCTTAGAAGCTGCGAGTGGACCTGCAAAAGCCGATGTCATCTGACCTGCCCATCAATGGAGCCGAGACAAACCGCCAAGCTCGCCAAGCCAGGTTGGAAGATATCGCCCGCGAAGCCGGTGTCTCGATCTCGACCGTGTCGCGCGCGCTCAATGGCAGTACGAAAATCAGCGCAAAAACACGCACGCGTATTCAGGAAATTGCCGACGCCTCGAACTATGGCATCCGGCGTCATGGCCGCGCCTACTCAAGCCCCAGCCTGCATACCATTGCGCTTGTCCTGCCGCGCCCTCATGGTCAGGACTCGCGGATTTCGGAAGCCTTCTTTCTCGATCTGATCGGCGGAATTGGTGATGCGCTACGCGAACAACGGTGTGACTTGCTCATTTCCCACCTCTCGCCGGCTAATCATGACAATCTTGCCAGTCTCTTTGCGCGGCTCAACGCTGATGGCGTGATCTTTATCGGCCAAGGGGATTTTCATGAGGAACTCAACGCTTTGTCGCGCTCCCACGTCCCTTTTGTCGTCTGGGGTGCCCAGCTTCAGCCACAGACCTATCCGGTCGTTGGCGGCGACAACTATGACGGCGGCTTTCGCCTAGCGAGCCACTTGATCCGGCTGGGGCGGCGTAAACTGGTTTTTTTGGGCGACGTGATCGCACCCGAGGTGATGTTGCGCTATCAGGGCTTCCAAGACGCAGTGGCGCAGCGCGGTCTTGACGTCAAAGCACCCATCGCGTGTGAGTTTCATTCGGATGATGCGCATGGTCAAGTCATGGCCTTGATCGACGACGGCGTCGAATTTGATGCCATCGTGGCTGGTAACGATATCGCCGCCATTGGTGCGATGCAGGCCGTAAAGTCGGCTGGCATGCGCGTTCCAGAGGATATCTCAGTGGTCGGATATGACGATGTGCGGCTTGCCGCCTACGCCTCCCCACCGCTAACCACCATCCGGCAGGACGTTGGGAAGGCCGGGGATTTGCTGGTGGGGAAATTGCTTCGCCAATTGAAAGGCCGCAAGGTCCAGTCGACGATAATGCCCGCGGAGCTGATTATCCGGGACAGTTGCGGCGCATCAGCTGGATACCCGCAAAAACCTTCTTTCGCGTCGTGAGTGTAATTTCTCGTTTCTGCGTTCCTCAAATATTTCAATATATTATCCGGTACTCGAAACCTCAAAATCACCCCCAGCCCATCAAATTTAGGTTATTGCGGGTGTCCAGCGCCGGATAATCATCGCCAGCCGCGGCGCCACTCCGCCGCATAAGGTTTTGCCACCCCGCCCCCAAAGCCGCCATTTACGTCGAATAAGACATCGCCGGTTTGTGGCAGGCTTTCGACAGGTTCGGCTGACAGGTTGAAACGGCACAGAACATCACCGCGACGAAACGTCAGGATTGGGTCCTGATCCTCGTCCAAAAACTGCATGTCTCCATCGATCAGGTCGGGTAATTGGCGACGTGTCTTCAAAAGCGCACGCGTAAAATGAAGCAGGGATTTGGGCTCTGCCCCTTGCCCATCGACCGCATATTTGACCTGTTCTGGGTCAAGCGGAAGCCAGGGCTCGCCATCGCTAAAACCACCTTGCACGGCTTTCGCGACCCACGGCATAGGGGTGCGGGTACCATCACGGCCCAAGGTCACCGGCCAGTTGCTGATCGCCTCCGGATCGGTCAGCCGATCGAACGGCACATGTCCCTGAGGCAGCCCCAGTTCTTCCCCCTGATAGATAAAGCTGTTTCCGCGCAGCGCGATCAACAGCGTGAGCAGCAGCTTGCCAAGTTTTGGGTCTGCCGTCTCATTATGTGAAAATCGCGAGATCGCGCGCGGGCGATCATGGTTGGAAAAGGCCCATGCGGGCCAGCTTGCAAGATTTTCAGCCTTCAACCAGGGCGCAACAAACTGTCTCACCACATCCGGCGTGAGCGTCTCAGCTTCCAAAAAATCAAAGCTGTAGGCGGTATGAAGACGCTTCGTCCCCTCTGTATATGCCAGCATATCGCTGAGCGGCTGAGCGCCGCCAACCTCGGCAACCATGAAGCGGTCGCCATATTGATCGGTCAAACGCCGCAGCTTCTCCAAAAACGGGATCACATCGGGGTGCGATATATTATGAACGACCTTCTGGAAGTCGTGCGGTTTGGCAAATTGGGCCGGACCCGGCGTTTCACAGCGCAAGGGGTTATCCCGAAGTTCTGGATCGCACATGGCATGATTAACCGCATCAAGCCGGAACCCATCGACGCCGCGATCAAGCCAGAACCGACACACATCTAAAAGCGCGCTCTGAACCTCCGGGTCGCGCACAATAAGCGCGGGCTGACTTGGCAAAAAATTATGCAGATAATATTGGCGGCGCTGCATGTCCCATGTCCAGGACGGCCCCGAAAAAATAGACTGCCAATTGTTGGGCGGTGTACCATCCGGCTTTGCTTCCGCCCAGACATACCAATCCGCGCGCGCGCCAGTTCTCGATTGGCGGCTCTCTACAAACCAGGGGTGAAGATCAGACGTGTGCGACAGCACCTGATCAATGATGACTTTCAGCCCAAGCTCATGCGCCCGTGCAAGCAGCCTGTCAAAATCGGCAAGCGTGCCAAAGATTGGATCAACATCGAGATAGTCCGAGACGTCATAGCCAAAATCGCGCATCGGCGATTTGAAGAAGGGCGACAGCCAAACGCCATCCACGCCAATCGACGCCACATATTCGAGTTTTTTCGTGACACCCGGAAGATCGCCAATACCGTCCCCGTTGGTATCCAGGAAGCTGCGGGGGTAAATCTGGTAGAAGACCGCACCGCGCCAAGAGTCTGAGTTTTTATCCATGGGATTTCCGGCCTAGAATTCGCTTTTGCATAAGATGTAATCAAGCCCGGGAACGGTCACCATATAGCTGCCCGGTGCCGCAGCTTGCGCCTCGCATTCCCCCGCGAGCGTTTGCCAGTTTTGGGACCGTACATCGACCTCTATGTGCTGAGACATCGGCTGGTTAGACGTATTGATCACAAACACATATTCGTCTTTCGGCTCATCCATCTGTCGGGAGATGGCAAACAGTCCCACCTCTTCGTCACTGGCAAACCGAACGATCTGCCGGCCACGGCGCAATGGCCGGTGGCTGTGAAAAAGTGAAGTCATGGTCTGGATCGCCTGATAAAGCGGATGATCGGTATTGAAGTTATCGTCCGCAGTTGTGCGCGTCGTACCCATAAGGTCATTGTCGTTATAGCTGGCGACCTGGCTTCGAAACATGTCCTCACGGGCGTTTTGATCGCCGCCGTCGCCGGTAAAGCCCTGTTCATCGCCATAATAAATAACGGGGACACCGCGCGCGAATATCATCAAAGCGTGGGCGAGCCGCATGCGCTTGAAGGCCTCATCATCCGAGATCGTGGGGCGGTCCGATTTCAGAAAATATCCAAAGCGCCCGATATCGTGATTGCCAACAAAAGTCGGCAGAAGCGCCGCGCCCTTGGTCCCGCCTTTGTAAATGCCGTCGACCTTGAACAAATCAGCAAGCAGCATCGGGCTCTTACCTTGGGAGAGCACGGCGCGCATGCGTGATTGCAGCGCAAAATCGAGAACGGTCGGCAATCCATCTACATGCGTGAACCGCGCCAACACCGCTGGCGAAGGATCGAACACCTCCCCAAACATATAGAAGTGTGGGCGGCCCTTGGCCTCCGCCGCCGCTGCGATCGCCGGCAAAAACCGTCGCCAGAAGCTTGTGTTGACGTGACGTGTGGTATCGATGCGGTAACCGTCGATATCGAAAGACTCTACCCATGACCTATAAATCTCGATGAGACCCTGCTGTACGCGCGGGTGTTCGGTCATCAGGTCATCAAGCCCTATAAAATCGCCATAAAGCGAGCTCTCGCCGCGGAACAGGCTGTCGCCACGGTTATGATAATAGATCGGGTCATTCAGCCAGTTTGGCGTTTTGGCGTTTTCCTGCCCCTCAGGAATGTAGGGCGTGTAGGCATAGTCCGGCCGCACAAGTCGCTTAAAATTCTGCTCGGTCTGTTGCCCGGGCGCGTCCCCGGTGAAACCCTTGTTGATCGCTTCGCCGTTCACATCCCCGCGGGTCGCATACGGAAAGCTTCCCTTGTCGCGGTATGGGCAATAGTCGATCTGTGTGTCAGGACTAGCGCTCGGGTCGAGGCATTCGCGTAGTTTGATGACGTCGGCGGTGTGGTTTGTGATGATATCCAAAATCACCTTCATACCGCGCGCATGGGCAGCATCAATCAGCGCCTTTAGATCATCGTTTTCCCCAAGATGACGATCGACCCGTGTGAAATCGGTGACCCAATATCCGTGATATCCTGAAGAGGCGCGGTCTGTTGCCGAACGCTGAACCGGGTTATTCTGATAGATCGGCGTCATCCAGATCGCGGTTACGCCGAGCCCCTGGATATAATCCAACTTCTCAATCAGGCCGCGCAGATCGCCGCCGTGGTAAAACCCCTTATGCGTCGGATCAAAACCATGATCCGATACACCGCCTGAAATTCCCCCTTTGTCATTGGCCGGATCACCATTGGCAAAACGATCGGGCAGCACAAAGTAAATCACATCATCGACGATGGGGCGGTCGGCCGGGCTCGGCACCTCGATATTCGCAACCTCAATCGTGGCACTTTGGATTTCCGAGCTGTGGGCAGTCGAATGAGCCAGCATGATCGCGCAACCCATGAAAGCCGTTGCGATACCTCTTCTTTGAAATCGCATCCTCATCCTCCCCAAGACAGATCCTGATGGCCGACCATATGGCCAACGCTCAAGGTCGATATTTTTTGACCCGTTTTTTTCGGGCATTCCGTGACACTATGCCCATCAAAACCAGCCGCATTATCGTTTGTATTGCAATTTTTTGCATAACTATCTCTCAATAACAACAAGGAAAAATAGGCGTTTGAACAGGATTCAAGGATGAAACTAATATTTCTTGCAATACTGGGAAAATATTTGCATTCTATTCGCGGGCTTCGGCTCGTCGAACGGCGAAAAATCAAAAAGAATGCCGTTTCTGTCTTTGGGGAGGAATGCAAAAACATGCACACCGCATGCTTTTCACTGAATGACCGTATGTTGGGGGTGGCAAAATCCATGTCGCCCTATGGCCAATCATCGCTGTCCTTTCCCTGCCGGTCTGGCCGGGTGAACGATACCCCCCGCGCCGCATTTAAGAAAAAAGCGCTTCATTCAGGGAGGATGCGATGCCATTCGCATGTAAGCCACGCTGGGGCAAAACCAGCTATCTGCTCTTAACCGTCGCATCTTGTGCCTTTGCCGCGTCTCTTGGCAGCGCGGCGTATGCCGAGGACGATACGGACGTTCCGGAAATGGAAGAAATGATCGTGACCGTGGAACGGCGCGAACAGAATATTCAAGACGTTGCCGCGACCGTTCAGGCTTTCTCACCTGATGAACTTCAGCGCCTCGGGGTGAATGACGAGTTTCGCAATCTGCAATTCGTTGTTCCGGGCCTGCAGATCACCAATAACGAGGGCCGTACCGAGGTCTTCTTGCGCGGTATCGGCTCTTTCGACGCTGAATTTTCCTCGGACCCGTCAGTCGCGACCTTTTTCAATAACGTTTATATCGGGCGCCCGCGCGGCATTGGTCTCTTGTTTTTCGACTCACAACGGGTTGAGGTCAACAAAGGCCCCCAAGGCACCATCCGTGGGCGAAACTCGCAGGGCGGAACGATCAACATTATCTCCGCAGCCCCCGATTTTGAGGAGTTTGGTGGCTACGTCCAAGGCGGCTTCGGTAATTTTTCGATGAATGAATTCGAAGCAGCCATCAACCTGCCAATCACCGACACACTCGCAGTACGCGGCTCGATGTTTTTCCGTGAAAACGATGGCCTTTACACGAACGAATTTGTTGAGGGCGATGATGAGGCTTTCGACGGCCCAGGCCGCCGCGATGATATCGCCGGTCGGATTTCCGTCCTTTGGGAGCCAAACGACCGCTTGTCCTGGTCTTTTCTATGGCAACGGTCGAGCCTTGATGGCGGCGGCGATCCGGGTTTCTTCCATGGACGCTCGCTCGCAGCTGGATTTGATATCAACGATCTTGAAGATCCATTTAATCAATATTTCCGTTCTCCCGGCGATTTCGACCAGGATGTATCCGTTTACTTGACGACGCTCACCTATGACTTTGAGAAATTCAGTATTGAATACAACGGTTCATTCTCATCGACCGTAGCACTCAACGGCAACTCCTCCCGGGTACAGGGTGTAGGCTCCGTCTTCCCGGGTTCGGAAGCAGATGCCGCAATTATTCTGGACACAGAAAATAACGGCATCTTCAATATCACGCAGCAGGATACGTTCTTCCAAGGCGAAGACAGCGAGGCGTTGATCCAGGAGTTGCGTTTCTTCGGTGAGGCTTTGGATAACAAACTCACCTGGACGGCCGGCGCGTTCTTCTATCGCGAGAATTTTGACGGGGTCAGCTTTGATGTCGGTAACGGCTTCTGTAGTCAGTTCCTGGCTAATCAGGAGGGCTTCGACCCCAACACCCCTCTCGGCCCAAACCCTGTGAGCTGCTTCCAAAACGGTCTTGGCGGCGAATTCCGCAATGATGACGCGATTGTCCGCTCGATTGCCGGTTATGCCGATTTTACCTATGAGTTCACTGATCGTCTGCGCTTCAAAGGCGGCGTGCGTTTCACAAATGACCAGAAAACCCAAACCAACTTCAATGCTGCCTATCAGGTCGATATCAACGAAGATCTGTTTTTGAGCATCGATGGGATTGCGGCTCCAGGTGACCAGACCTTTGTCGGGGATGGCTTCACGATTACCGGCCCTGGCCAGCGCGCCAGTCTCGTGCCCATGCCGGGTCAGGAGACGGCGTTCCTGTTGGGTGCGTTTGAAGCATTCGGTGTTGGCGACACATTCGATGATGTTCTCTTCGCCTGTGTCGGCACACCTGCCTGCTTAACGACGATCACCTCCACACTCGATGACCCGACAACCGCTATCGTTGAACTCAACACCCTCGTCGAAGAGGACTTTAACTTCGTCGATTGGCGTGCCGGCGTCGAATTTGACATGACCGAAGATAGCCTGGTCTATTTCACGGCCTCGACGGGCACGCGCTCAGGCGGGATCAATGCCCCGGTTATTCTCGCTACGGGTGAGCTGGCACCCTCAACCTTCGATTCTGAAGAGCTGATCCTGTATGAATTGGGTTCCAAAAACACCTTCTCGGTGAATAACTATCCGGTCACCGTCAACGCGGCGGCGTTCTTCTATAGCTTTGATGATCAGATCATTCAGAACCTGGTTTCGGTCGCCAACCCAACGCCGGTTAACCCCGACGGGACAACCGAACGGGTCGTCATCGACAATGTCGGCGGCGCACGGGCCTTTGGTATTGAACTAGAAGCGGCGGCCCATCTGCCATTTGGCTTTCAGGCTGGATTCAACGTCCTTTACCTCGATGCGGAATATCGCGACGCGGCCTTGTTCGACCCGCGTGACAATACCCCTGACATCGACATCAGCGGCAACGATCTCCAGAACACTTCACGTTGGAACATCAATGCGCGGCTCTATCAGGAAATCGCCATCGACAGGGGCTATCTGCGTTCGTTCGATTGGACTGTTAACCTGCTCTATCGGAGCAGCTACTTCCTATCACCGTTTAACAACGATGATCTGGATGGACGCCTAGCCGGTCTACCGGGCATCAACAGCTTCATCTCATTCACCAACCAGGACATTGTCCAGGGCAGCGAGTTCTTCCGCTCGGACGTGCCTGGGTTCGTGGTGCTGAATGCGGTCATTGGATTTAATTTTGGCGAAGACGGACGGTTCCGCATTGATGGGTTCGTTAACAACGCCACCAATCAGGCCTTCTCCGGGCGCGGGTTTATCAATAGCGCCGTGAATATCCGCTTCCTGAACCAGCCCCGCCAGTTTGGTGGGCGGTTGCGGGTCCGCTTCTAAAAGCCGACCTCCTGCGGCCAAAAATACTGCCGTCGTGCTTCGGTGCGGCGGCATTTTTTTAATCTTCAAGGTGCGTGATCATGAGCCAAGCCAACCGCCAGATTTACCTCATCACGATTATCGCGGCTCTCGGCGGTCTACTTTTCGGTTATGATACGGCGGTTATTTCCGGCGCCGTCTCTGCGATTGACGTCAATTTCGTCGAGCCGCGCGGCCTCAGCGCTGATCAGGCGGCATGGCTCAAGGGCTTCATCGTTGCGAGCGCGTTGATCGGAACCATCTTCGGCTCCGCGATCGCTGGCGCCTTCGCGCAACGCATGGGGCGACGGAATACGATGCGGCTTGCCGCCTTGTTTTTCATGCTATCGGCTTTGGGTTCGGCCTTCCCTGAGTTTGGTCTCTATCCCATCGGCACGCTTGGCGCAGGGTCAACAGCAGCATTCATCATCTACCGGATCATTGGCGGGTTCGGGATCGGCCTCGCGTCGGTCGTCTGCCCCATGTATATCGCCGAGATCGCGCCAAGCCATCTGCGCGGTCGCTTGGTTTCACTCTATCAATTTGCGATCGTCACCGGTATTTTTGGCGTGTATTTCATCAACTACGGCATTGCCTCCCTCGGCGATAGCGCATGGATCGATAGCTGGGGGTGGCGCTATATGTTGGCGTCGGAAAGTGTATTTGCGCTTGCGTTCCTCGTCTCGCTCGCCGCTGTTCCGGAAAGCCCACGCTGGTTGGTCATGCGGGCGCGGGCGCAAGATGCGCTGAACGTGCTTACCCGTTATGAGTCCGCTGATCGCGCGGATGCTATCCTTCACGACATCCGGCAATCGCTCGATACGTCCGACCGCCGAAGCGTCCTTCATTTCGGTATGGCGGTGATCATAATCGGGGTCATGCTGTCGGTGTTCCAACAGTTTGTCGGCATCAATGCCGTGCTCTACTATGCGCCTTCGATTTTTGAGAGCCTGGGCGCCTCGACCAATGCGTCTTTCCTGCAGGCGGCGATTGTCGGCAGTGTGAACTTTGCCTTCACGCTGATTGCCTATCGCTATGTCGATAGGGCCGGACGCAAGCCCCTGCTCCTCGCCGGGGCGGCGCTGATGGCGGTCGCCATGTTGAGCCTGGGTACGTGCTTTTATCTCGTTGAGCTTGGGCTCTTCGCGCTCGTGGTGATGATGGTCTATGTGGCGGCCTTCGCCTTATCCTGGGGGCCGGTTGTTTGGGTCGTTTTATCCGAAATGTTCCCGAATTCAATCCGCGCGAAGGCACTGCCGATTGCGGTTGCGGCGCAATGGATTTCGAACTTTCTGGTGACCAGCTCGTTTACGACCATGACGGAAAACCGCTGGCTGGTGGATACATTCAACAACGGTTTCGCCTATTGGTTTTATGGGGTGGTGAGTGCGTTTGCCTTTGTCTTCGTCTTACGTTTTGTGCCAGAAACCAAGGGCATGAGCCTCGAGGCGGTCGAGGGATCCTGGTCGCGATCACGCAGATAACTCTGCTAGGTTTGACTAGCCTACGTTAAGGTGCCGAATGGCGGGAAAACCGGCAACTAAGTTCACGGAGACATCATAGTGAGCGGCGTGAGGGGCGTCATATCTTCAGAGATTGAGTTGCAGGAATCAGTCATTCGCGCCCTAAGGAACGATCATATCCTGGGCAGTGGGCCCACCAATAACAAGATAGGCCCTGATCATAGAGCACATGTACAACAGCAACTAAAAGACTTAATAGCGAGTGTAATCGACCAAAAGATAGAGCGCAAATAGAAAAAATAATAGAAATATGAACGAGATTTGCCGAAGAGTGTCATGTAAAATAGTCCCAGGTCGTGTAGCAATTATGAAAATAAAGGTAGGGATATTTGGTATTCAACCTAGTATATCCTCTAGCATGTTTAATAGTCGTTATCATGAAAGATCGTTTGGTTTAGGTTTCAACCATAGAAGATCGTTTAGTTCGGGTTTCAACCCGGGTATCGATTCAACATCAAAAACGCGTCTAAAATGAATATTACGGAAATATTGGCCGTAGGTGACGAATACGAGATCGAGGATTTTCTCGAACAGAGATCGGAATCTAAAACGCCAATGAATATTACCG
>JBCDDR010000068.1:0-11817 GCA_039180205.1 Pseudomonadota bacterium
GTCGAGCATAAAGTCCTTCCGCAGGATCGGAAGGTCAACGCATGCCCGACACTTATCAGGTGTGGGAAGCGCGGGCGTGGGGCGCCGATTGCATCCTGCTGATCGTGGCTGCACTGCGTGATGATGAGCTTCATAGCCTTTCCGCGTGTGCTGAGGACCTTGGCCTTGATATCCTGATTGAAATTCATGACGAGGAAGAGCTTGCACGCGCTTTACGCCTTCCCACTGGTATGATCGGTGTGAACAACCGCAATCTGAAAACGCTCGAGGTCAATCTAGAAACCGGGCTCAGACTTGCTGAACAGATCCCGCCCGACAGATTGTTCGTTGCGGAAAGCGGGATATCGCACTGCGATCACATCAGAGTATTTCAAGAGGCCGGCGCAAACGCCTTCCTTGTTGGCGAGAGCCTGATGCGCCAGCATGATGTTGGGGCCGCCACGCGCGCTTTACGGGGAGTTGCACACTCATGAGCGACCTGAGCCACATTGATCGGTCAGGCAATGCGCAAATGGTCGACGTTTCGGGGAAACAGGAAACGTTTCGCGAAGCGACGGCAGAGAGCCTCTTCCTTCTCGCCCCCGAGACGCTGGAAAAGGTGATGTCCGGCGCGATGCCCAAGGGCGACGTTATCGCAACCGCAAGGATCGCCGGTATTCAGGCCGCGAAACTGACCGGTCAGTTGATACCGCTTTGTCACCCGCTGCCGCTTGAAGCCATAACGATTTCATTTGCGCCGATTGCTGATTTCGAAACGCAAGCGGCAATCCGGGTGACGGCAACTGCCCGCCTGACAGGACGAACGGGCATCGAGATGGAGGCAATGACCGCAGTCTCTGTCGCGGCGCTTACCCTTTACGACATGGTGAAGGCCGTTGACAAAGGCGCATGTATTCGGGAGGTCCGCCTGATCGCCAAATCCGGCGGAAAAAGTGGCAGTTGGGTTGCGGATACGAACCATGACGGGCGCTGACGACCCAAAGCCCATCGCCGCCCTTATGTCCTTGGAAGAGGCCCGCGCGCGCGCGCAGGCGGTTGGAACGCTATGCCCGGTCGAGACATACAGGGTGCGGGAGGCTCATGCCCGAACGCTGGCTGAACCCATCTATGCCCGGCACAACCAGCCCGGGGCTGATCTTTCAGCTATGGATGGATATGCCGTGAAAGCGGCGGATCAGTGGCAGGCTGGTGATACGGCTGCCGTTGCGTTTGATATTCCGGCCGGAACCCACACAATACCAACCCTTCCCGCACGAACGGCCGCGCGCATTTTAACCGGTGCGCCCGTACCCCACGGGGCTGATACGGTCGTGATCCAGGAAAATGTTAGGTTGATCGGCGAGGGCAACGACCGGTCGATTATCTTTCAGGAAACACCCACGCCAAAGTGGCATATCCGCAAGGCGGGTTTTGATTTTGAAACGGGCAAGACGCTTTTGGAGGCAGGCCACCGTCTTACCGATCGTGATCTCGGCTTGCTTGCTGGTTCCGGCCATGAAAGCGTCGCCGTACGCGCAAAGCCGCGCGTCGTCATTCTGGCGACAGGTGATGAAATCATGTCCCCTGAGAAGGCCGTCACGCCAACCGCTCAAGCCGACAGCAACACACCAATGATCGCGGCACATCTCGAAAAAGCAGGTGGCCAGGTGGTCGAAACGGCAATCTTAAAAGACAAACCCGATGTCATTGGCAAAGCCCTTGAAAAGGCATTGGGCGCCGATCTTATCGTGACCATCGGCGGGGCATCGGTCGGGGACCGTGATTATATCCCGGCAGCGCTTCAATCGCTCGGGTATAGCCTTGACGTTTGGAAGATTGCGATGCGCCCTGGCAAGCCCATGATCGTGGCCAACGCTACCGGGAAACCACTGGTGCATGCTTTACCTGGCAATCCGGTCTCGGCCTACATCTGCGCTTACCTGATCACGAGCCTCGCCATCCGCGCACTCATGGGCGACGCCGCGCCGCCATTGCTAAAACCAATCATGGCGATCAGCACGACAGCGCATAAAGTGAACAACCACCGCGCCGCCTTTTTGCGCGCGCATCTAGGCTTAACCGAGGGACGCCTTCAGATCACTGCGGACCCAAACCAGGATAGCGCGAAGCTAACGACGCTCGCCTATGCAAATGCCCTTCTGTATCGACCGCCCCACGCCTCTGCTATCCCTGCAGGAGAAACTGTTCCCTGTTTCCCCCTGGGTGAAACGTTTCAGGACCTTACAGGAACAGGTTGACGAAGAAAGAGAACTAACATAGAACAAAAACAAGATGTGGTGGGATATACCCTCCGATATCACAACTGCCCGGTTTACGTGCACCAAAGATGTATCAGGGGCAAACGCTGGACCAGACACCCCTTGGAGGCCATTAGACATGCTGACGCCAAAACAACGAGATTTGTTGCTGCTGATCGATCGGCGCTTGCGCCAGGATGGCGTATCACCGTCATTTGAGGAAATGAAAGAAGCCCTCGGGCTCAAATCGAAATCGGGAATTCATCGATTGATCAGCGCACTTGAAGAGCGCGGATTTTTGAGACGCCTGCCCCACCGCGCGCGCGCACTGGAGGTGATTAAACTTCCCGATGGGTTCGCGTCGAAAGAATCTCGGACGCCAGCTGAAACCGATTCACCAATGCCTCGGCAAGATCTATCAACCGGGATACCGCAAACTTCAGAAGCGACGGTGGTACGTGGGCCCTTCCGGGTTCCGGCACGCACTGCGTCCGAGGGGGAAGGACGAGGGCAAGCCGTTCAGATCCCGCTGCATGGAAAAATCGCCGCCGGAACGCCCATTGAGGCGCTTGAGAATATCGAGGCCCATCTCACAGTGCCGCCGGAGTGTCTTTCATTTGGCGAACATTATGCGCTCGAAATCGATGGCGATTCGATGGTTGACGCTGGCATTCTCGATGGTGACCTTGTCATGATCCAAAAATGCGATACCGCGCGCGATGGTGAAATTGTCGTCGCGCTGATCGATCAGGATGAGGCAACACTCAAAATTCTGCGGCGTGAGCCTAACCAGATTGCCTTGGAACCCGCAAACCCTGCACACTCGGTTCAGGTGTATTCGCCAGACCATGTTCAAATTCAGGGCCGCCTGGTGGGATTGATCCGGCGATATCATTAAATGCGATGCTGAGTTGCAAACGCTAGGTTGCAAACACTAAACAGCCAGCCGTTGATGGGGCCAGTTGAGAAACCGGTCAATCTCAGCGAGGAAGGCGCGCCGTTGAACCGGTTTTGAAAGGTAAGCATCAAGGCCCGCTTCAAGGAAGCGTTCGCGGTCACCTGACATCGCATCAGCGGTCACCGCAATGATGGGGAGGTCACTGCCCCCCTCAAGAGCCCGAATTTCCTGCGTCGCCACGATACCATCCATCTTCGGCATATGGATATCCATGATCACTAAATCGAATTTATTGGATTTCACAGCGGAAACGGCGGCCTCACCATCGCCAACAATTGTGAGTTCATAATCGCGGTCACTCAAGAGCGCCTCAAATACCATCTGGTTCATCGGGTTGTCTTCGGCGATCAGAACACGGGTCACGTTCCCTTCGAGCACATCTCTGGAGCGGCTCGCCACCGGACGCTCGTGGCCGAACCGAAGCGGCAGCACAACTTCAAATATCGTGCCTTTGTCTTCGTTCGGAGACAGGCGAAGGCTTCCACCAAGCAAATGTGCCATATGGTGGGAAAGGGTGAGCCCCAGAGCGGCGCCTCCGATACCGCGGGTAAGCCCTTGCGAATGACCAGAGGCGAGCGCTTTCGATATCGAGTCAAGTTCGGCGGGACTGAACGCAACCCCGGTATCAGTGACCCGGCACAAAAGGCGGTCATCGGCCTCCGGGTCGCGGTGGAACCCGATACTCACAACGCCGTCCGAGGTGAATTTGAAAGCATTGGCGACCAGATTTTGGATGATCTTGGTGAGCACCTTACCGTCTGTGATGATTGGTCGATCAAGACCATCTCCGACCTCTGCGCAGAATTCGACCTGAACGGCTTCGAACTGTGGGCGCCAGATATTCGCCAATTCGTCAAGGAGTTCGGAGAGCTGACATGAAGACTGCATAATACGGACTTCGCCACTTTCAATCCGCGAGATGTCCAGCAGATCATCGACAAGATCGATCAATGTCTGACCTGATTGTCTGATGACGGCGATATGTTGTTTTTCGATCTGGCCTTTACCGCGTCCCAAAAGGGCATCGGACATCCCGATGATACCGTTCAACGGCGTCCGAAGCTCGTGGCTCATATTCGAGAGAAACTGGGATTTTAATTTGCTCGCGTTTTGCGCGGCGTCGCGTGCAGCTGCGAGCTGCGCTTCGGTCTCTTTTCGAGCCGTCACATCTCGAATCGTCAACGCAAGGGCGTCTTTGTCATTCCACTTTGTCGGCGAAGCGATCACCTCAAATGTTGTTGTTCGGAGGAATCCCGCACGCTCCAGCTCAAGCTCAAAACGACGGCACTCTGGATGCGAACACGTCAGACATTCTTCAAGGTCATATTTAGAGGAAACAATATCGGCAATTTCGGAAACGGATTCGAAGACGGCCTCCGACGAGGCGTTACTATGAAGCAGGAGCCCATCATTATCGACCAGAAGTACCGGGTCGGAGATATCATCAACGAGGTTGAGAAAATTCGCGCGCGATGCGGCAAGAGCGGCACGTTTTTCGGTAAGTTCGGCGGAAAGACGAAATCGGCTAATGCATAACTTGATCGTTCGAATGAGGGCGATCGCGCTTAAACTACCTTTTACGATGTAATCCTGGATCCCGCAGCCCAACATTTCATCGGCCATAGTCATATTGTCGAGACCGGTCAGAACAAGGACTGGAAAATTCTGTGAAAGTTCAGGCAGAATGGTGTGGTAATCGTGCTGATCCATGTCAGACAGGCCAAGATCAAGCAAAATGGCATCGTATTCTATGGTGCGACAGGCCACTTTGCCATCTGCGACAGAAAGCGCATGCTCAAGCTCTATTTCACCCGTCATATCTGCTTCAGCAAGTAAGGTATGAAGCAACATGAGATCGGCGCGATTATCTTCAATATATAGAATTCGCATACGCGACTGACCCAAAACCCGAACTGCTATGTCTTTTGAACGTTATGCCGCGACAGTCAACGAAAATGGTGCAGAAATTCTTAACGGATACAACCCGAAATATATAGAACCGGTCTTATAATGCACGGCATCAACATTGTCTGGTTTAAGCGTGACTTGCGCACCTTTCATCATCGTCCCCTTTGTGCGGCGGTTGAAGACGCGCAAGCTTTTGGTCGGGGGGTCCTTCCCCTGTTTATTGTTGAGCCCGCGCTGTGGAGCCAACCCGATATGTCAGCCCGGCAATGGGGGTTTGTCCGTGAATCACTTTTGGCGCTTCAATCGGAACTTGCTGATCTCGGCCAGCCATTGATCATCCGGACGGGTGATGCAATTCGGATCTTTGAAGAAATCCATGAGAGCCATCCGATCATTAAGATCTACGCGCATGAGGAGACGGGGAATGGGTGGACATATCAGCGTGATCTGAGCGTTTCGCGATGGTGCCGTGATCATGGCATCGTTTTTGATGAAACGCCTCAGACCGGGGTGGTGCGACGACTAAAGAGCCGAACGGGTTGGGCAAGACACTGGGACAAGTCGATGGCACGATCGCTTGTTCCAACCCCGGCAGCGATTCCACCCGTTGAGACCATCAGCCCCGGTGAGATACCAACCGCATCTGAGCTGTATCTCAATAGTGACCATTGTCCCGATCGTCAGCCAGGTGGGCGCCCCAATGGCCTTCATTTGCTGAATAGTTTCTTGAGCGAGCGCGGCCGCACCTATCGCACGGCGATGTCGAGCCCCGTCCCGGGGTTCGCCGCCTGTTCGCGGTTGTCACCGCACCTTGCCTGGGGAACGATCGCAATGGCTGAAGTCGCCCAGGCGGCCTGGAAATCTCAGGCCGAGATACGTCAGCAAACCGACCAGGAAATCCGAGGTTCTCGAACCCAGTGGCGCGGCGCGCTATCCTCGTTTCAGGGCAGGCTTCACTGGCATTGCCACTTCATGCAGAAACTTGAGGACGAACCGAAGCTCGAATTCGAGAATTTACATCCTTCCTACAATGGCCTTCGCCCGACAATCCCCGATCAGGATCGGCTCGTGGCATGGGCGAAGGGCGAAACGGGCCTGCCATTTGTGGACGCCACCATGCGGGCACTTATTCAGACGGGGTGGATGAATTTTCGCATGCGAGCGATGCTTATGGCGGTCGCGAGCTATCACCTATGGCTCGATTGGCGAAAGCCTGGTGAGCACCTCGCGCGGATGTTCACGGACTATGAGCCAGGGATCCACTGGCCGCAGGTGCAAATGCAATCGGGGACAACCGGGATCAACACCGTGCGCATCTATAATCCCGTAAAGCAGGGCCGCGATCAGGACCCGAAAGGACAGTTTATCAGGGCGTTTCTCCCCGAACTCGCAGAGGTGCCTGACGAATTTATCCATACCCCCTGGGCATGGGAAGGTGCAGGCCGCCTTTTGGGGTCGCGCTATCCCTACCCTATCGTCGATCATCTGGAAGCGGCCAAAAGTGCCCGCCAAAAAATCTGGGCTGTGCGCGGCGGCACCTCATTCCGTGAGACCGCAAACGCCATTCAAGAAAAGCATGGCAGCCGGAAAAGCGGGGTGAAAAACCGTGGCCAGCGACGAAAACGCGTCAAGACACCGACCGATCAACTGTCGCTGTTTGACCAACGGGGTGACCCGGCGTGAAAATGCGGAAGAAATCGGATTTGCCACAGAAGGTGTGTGCCTTTTGTGGACTGCCGTTTTCCTGGCGCAAAAAGTGGGCGCGCGATTGGGAGAATGTGCGCTATTGCTCAGAGCGGTGTCGAAGAAGCGCCAAATCAAAAAGTAAAGACTCCGCGCCTTAACCTATTCTTTTATCGAAAGAACATGATGACGAATTCCACCGCCGATCTATTTACGAATGATACGTCCGAAAACTGGGCAGGATTCACCCCCACTCGTGACGCGGCCGAGGCCCGCTTGAAGTCATTCGTGTCTTCGGCAGGTAGCGCCTATGCCCGCACCCGAAACTTTGATCACGGACCGGATGATCGTTCGAATGTATCGGTTTTATCACCCTATATTCGGCACCGGGCGGTGACAGAAGAAGAGGTTCTGCGGGAAACACTTTCAGCGCATAGCTTTTCAAAGGCTGAGAAATTCATCCAGGAAGTCTATTGGCGGACCTATTTCAAAGGCTGGCTTGAACATCGCCCCAGTGCGTGGCGCAGCTATTGTCAAACGATCTCTTCTCTCTCATCTGATCTTGAGAAAAATGCCGGTCGGGCGAGGGCCTATGCTCAGGCAACGACTGGCACGACCGGTATCGAAGGATTTGATTCCTGGGCGCAAGAACTTGTGGAGACGGGCTATCTGCACAATCACGCGCGGATGTGGTTCGCGAGTATCTGGATCTTTACACTCAAGCTTCCCTGGGAATGGGGCGCCGACTTTTTTCTGCGCCATCTGCTTGATGGGGACCCGGCGTCAAATACCCTGTCCTGGCGTTGGGTGGCCGGTCTCCACACAAAGGGGAAGACCTACCTCGCCCGCGCATCAAATATCGAACAATATACGAACGGTCGGTTTTGCCCGGAAGGCAAGCTCGCCACGTATGCGGAAGCACTTGATGAGACAACACCCCACCCCAAACAGCCACTTTCCAATGGTGACGACGTCCCCGCGGATGTGCCCTATCTATTGCTGATCACTGAAGAAGATCTTTCGCCTGCCGGTCTTGAGATAGCGAGCGCGCCGAAGATGGTTCTAGGTCTCCCCCCCGCGCTCAGCTATCAGGACCAAAACTTTGCGCCCGCCTTGGCTGAACCGGTTCTCCGCTTCAAGTCGGCGCTCCACCAAGATGCGATGGAGCGGGCGGCCAAGAACCTAGGCTGCCAGTCGGAGATGCTGTCGATAGGATCAATCGAAGAAACTGCCAACGCAATCGCTGGATTTGCGAAGATGGTCGATGTCAAAACCATTGCCACCGCCTTTGCCCCGCAAGGGCCAACCCGCGACCTGCTTGATGCGTTGGAGGGCAAGCTCGCCAGCAACGGCCATCAGCTGAAGCGTATTCAGCGTGCGTACGACGCGGCGGCCTGGCCCCATGCAAGCAAGGGATTTTTCGCATTGAAATCAAAAATCCCGATGCTTCTGGCAGAGGCCGGGATCACGGGCTAACCGAAAAAGGCATCAAGATACCCTTCGGCGGTATCGAGATAGGCCTCTTTTTTATCGTCAGCCATGCGCGACCATGTGCTATAAACCCTTGAGATACGTGGGTTTTTCTCCAGTTTCTCACGGTTACGGACCAGAAAGTGCCAATAGAGCGAGTTAAAAGGGCACGCGCCCTCCCCCGTTTTCACACTGACCTTGTAGCGGCATGAAGCACAATAGTTCGACATTTTGTTGATATAATTGCCACTGGATGCATAGGGCTTTGACGCCAACACGCCGCCGTCGGCGAACTGGCTCATCCCCAGCGTATTCGGAAGCTCAACCCATTCATAGGCATCGGCGTATACGGCCAAATACCATTCATGCACCGCTTTCGGATGAACCCCGGCGATCAGCGCAAAATTTCCTGTCACCATCAAGCGTTGAATATGGTGGGCATAGGCCTCGTCACGCGTTTGCGAAATTACCGCGCGCATACAGGCCATATCGGTTTCCGCCGTCCAGTAAAACGCCGGAAGCTCACGATTGGCATCAAGGGCATTTTCTTCGACATATTCGGGCATTTTCAGCCAATAGATGCCGCGCACATATTCCCGCCATCCAATGATCTGGCGGATGTAGCCCTCGACGGCATTGAGGGGGGCATCGCCAGCATAATAGGCCGCCTCAACCCGCTTACAAACGTCGAGCGGATCGAGAAGACCCACGTGGATGTAAAGCGAAATCAGCGAATGAAAGAGAAACTTCTCATCCGCAAGCATGGCGTCTTGATAGTCGCCAAAGTGCGGCAGGCCATGGGTGAGAAAGTGCTGAAACGCGGCCTCGGCATCGGCTGGCGTGACACCGAACCAGAACGGTGTCAAACGTCCAAAATGCTCGGCAAACTCCGCATCAACCAGTGCAATGACCTCTTTGGTGATTTCATCTGGCTCAACCCTATAAACGGGTGGCATATTCAGATCATCATCGGCGGGTTTCCGGTTTTCGGCGTCATAATTCCATTCGCCACCCTCGGGCGATCCGTCTTTGGTCATCAGTAGACCTTTGTTCTTGCGCATCTCGCGATAGAAATATTCCATGCGGAGCTGTTTGCGGCCCTCGGCCCAGCGCGCAAAGTCCTCGTGACTTGCAAGAAAACGGTCATCGCTTGAAATTGTAACGGGAATATCGAACCGGTCCTGCCAGCCCTGCATTTCCGCAAGAAGACGGTACTCTCCGGGTTCGGTGACAATCACTGATGAGGCTTTGTGCGTATCGATTGCGCGGGCAACCTCCCCCGCCAGATCGCCAGCATTGTCTTCGGCATCGTAACGACGATAGTCAACGGTCCAACCCGCATCGCGCATTGCATTTGCAAAGTGGCGCATCGCTGAAAAAATAAAGGCAATTTTCTTTTTGTGATGGCGCACATAAGTCGCTTCCTCGCGCACCTCAGCCATGAGGATCACCGAGTCATCAGGCTTTCGGCCACGGAGACTGGAAATCTCCGGGGTCAGTTGATCCCCCAAAATGAGGATGAGTGTAGGGCCCGTCATGCGTATCCTGCCTTATATGTCTGTTCTGCTATTGGCTGCCACCGGCGGATATGGGAAGCTGCAATTGCAAAATGTTGTCGATAGACGTCTGCAAACTGGCCCGGCATTCGATGCCGACAAGGGTGCAATCAGACCAAGGCACTAACAAACTGTCGCAGCAATTTGAGGACGGCGGGCAATGGCGACGAAGAAAAGATCGATCCTGACGACAACCTATGAGTGGGCACGCCATCTGCGCCCGGCGTACAAGCGCGAATTTTGGCGCGGTGAAAGACGTGCCGAAGAGGCGCACTTACGTCATGAAATCGAGGAAGCAACGGCTAAAGACGACAATGACAACGGGAACACGCGTTAAGACGCGGGCGCGAGGAGGCTTACCACCAGAATGATCGCGAGCGCGCCCAACAGATTGACGCGAATGCCGATCATCGCCATACGCGCCATTGTGATGTTACCGGTCGCAAAGGCAACGGCATTTGGCCCCGTCGCGATCGGCAACATAAACGCACAGCTCGCAGCAAGGCCAACAGGCGCCGCGAGGAACAGCGCGTTGATGCCGCTCGCCGCTGCGATTGCCCCTACAATCGGCATGAGTGCCGACACGGTGGCAACGTTGCTGGTAAATTCGGTTAGACCCAGCACCAATAGCGTGAGCGTTGCGATAATGGTCACTTCGGAAAGCGCATCGATGCCTTGAAATGCACCGGCGAGATATGTGGCAAGCCCGGAACTGGTGATTGCACTTGCCAGGCTCAATCCCCCTCCGAACAGCAGAAACACCCCCCAGGGAATTCGCTCAGCGGTTCGCCAGTCGAGAAGGGCGGTGCCTCGTTCTTCCTTCGACCCCGAAGGAATGATGAACAAAAGCACCACGCCAAGGACGCCGATGATCTGATCGTTGAGTAGTGCGAGGCCAGGTATCGTTTGCAGTTGAGCCCGAAAGATCCACGAAAGCGCAATCAATATGAAAACCATAAGTGTACGCAATTCGGGCACCGTCGCGCGCCCCAGACTCAACCGCGCCGCATGGATCACCGCATCAACGCTTTCACCGCGGACGTCAGGCATTTCGCGCGCAAGCGTTTTGGCCCGAGCACCATAAAACCAAAGCACAAGCCAGGCACACGGCAACAGCAAAAGAACTACGGGAATGCCAAGCCGCATCCAATCGGCAAATGTCACCGTCAGGCCAAGCTCCGCCAGATACCCGATGACGATCAGGTTGGTGGGAGAGCCGACAGGTGTGCCAAGCCCGCCAATTGAGCAGGCATAGGCAACCCCCAAAACCAGAACCACGGTAAAACGAGCGGATTGTGCGCCATCACCAAGGATAGCGCGCGCAACCGAGATCGCGATCGGCATCATCATAAGCGCGGTAGCGGTATTCGAGATCCACATCGATAGCAGTGCCGATGCCAGCATAAATCCGGCAATCAGCGCCGGTGGCTTGACCCCGACACTATCCACAACCATAAGCGCGATGCGCTCATGCAGGTTCCACCGCTCAATCCCCTTGGCGATGATGAACCCAGAAATCAGCAGAACATTGATGGGGCTCATGAAGGCCGCCGAGGCCTCACGCAGCGGCATGACACCAAATAGCGGCAGGATGATCAGCGGCAGCAACGATGTAACGGGGATCGGCACCGCTTCGGTCACCCACCAGGAAATCATCAGAAGCGCAAGCGCAGCCGTAACCCATGCCGACGGTGCAAGCCCATCCGGCACCGGCGCAAGCATCATGCCCAGGAAGATGAAAAGCCCGAAGCCAAGGCCGAGCCATTGCTCCAGAGTACGCGCTGGTGACGTCACTTGGTCATGGCCGGCGGACAATTTCGCTTTTGAAATCTCTACACTCATCATGTGAGCGCTACGCGATGTCAGGCACCACAATCAAGAGGCTGGTTTTGGAAACCTGATCATCAGCGTCATATGAATTTTGTGCGATGAACCGCGCTTAAAGCAGACTGTCTATCTTTTTGAGCAAAGGGCCGGTCAGCAAAGGACCGGGGTCAGGTCCCTA
>JBCDDR010000069.1:0-11555 GCA_039180205.1 Pseudomonadota bacterium
CTTGAAATCGCCGGGTTCTCCAACCCGTTCGGAAGGATGAGGCCAAATTGCAGGATCGGCTCATAGAGATCGGTATCGAGTTCGTAAAAACAGTCAGACCCGCGTATCGCCGCCGCCTTTGCAACTTGTGATTTCGCGATCAAGGCAGCCTGGGCGTTGCCCGTTGCGGCGTGAGAAAAGACCTGTGCTACGCTAAACCCATTGACCCGCCGCGTCTCGAGTTGATCCGTAACTTTAAGCCGCTCAAGAACCTCATCGCTCGCCTTGCCGTAGGGGGAGAGCGCCGGGTCAGCGATGGCGAGCCTACGCAGGTTGGAGTCCGTGAGGATGTCCGCGAGTGAGCCTTCACGACAGTTTGGTAGCCGGTTCCACAGCACCAATACCCCGCGCGCATAGGCAAACGGCGGTTTTGTTTTCAGGCGAAGGGCAAGGGTGCGGGGCCGCGTTTCATCGGCTGCGAGGAAGAGGTCATAGGGTGCGCCGCGGAGGACTTGTACCGCTAACTGACCCGTTGAACCCGATACGAATGTGTAACGGTAATCGGTCTCAGATTCTAATCGGGTTGCGAGCGATTGTGCCGGTTCGAGGAAGTTAGCGGCAACCGCAATTGTCGCACGGGTCTTCGCGCTCGCGTCTGCTTCGGGCAAAACAGCAACAAAAAGGCTCGCCACTAAAAAAAGCCTGGTGCTGAGTGATTTCAGAGAGGCGAAACCGCAAACGCTAAGCAATTCATTTTCGGCTGGAGCAAACAGGTGCATTTGAGGTATTTGACATGAAACGAGTGATTTCAAAAGCCCTGAGCGACGCCAGCCGCTCCAGGCCGAATGTGCGCTCCCTCACACACTGAGACAAGCCCATGAATGCCCCGATTTTGCCGCCGTCCACGCCCGCTTATGATGTTGTGCGCGAGCTGAAACATATGGCGGAAGATAAGGTCGTTGAAAAACTGTTGGCGGCCTATCCGCCCGACCGTGCCGGCCGTGATGCGATCGCCGCCGATGCGGCCCGCCTTATCGAGGCCTGTCGCGCGCGTAAGGGGTCTCAAAAAACGGTGGATGCCTTTTTGCATGAGTTTGGGCTTTCCAATCGGGAAGGCGTGGCGCTGATGTGTCTGGCGGAGGCCCTTTTGCGGATCCCCGATGATGACACGCAAGATGCCTTGATTGCGGAAAAAATAAAATCCGGCGACTGGACAAGCCATTTGGGGGAAACCGAAGGCGGCTTTGTGAACGCGGGTGTGTGGGCGCTGGTGCTGACTGGGAAAGTCGTTGAGCTTGACGATGAGCAGATCGAAAACCCGATTTCCTGGGTGAAACGCCTGATCGGTCGGGTGGGGGAGCCTGTCATTCGGACAGCGGTCAATCAGGCGATGCGGATTATGGGCAAACGATTTGTCTTTGGTCGCACGATTGAGGAGGCACTCGAACGGCGACGAAGCCAAGCGCTTCACGACCGGTTGTTTTCGTTTGATATGCTCGGCGAAGGGGCACGCACGCTTGCCGCCGCAGAACGTTTTTTCGATCATTATGGCAATGCCATTGAAGCGGTGGGGAAAGCGACCAGTGAAGGTGAGGATATCCTGACCGGGCGCTCATCTGTTTCGATAAAGCTGAGTGCGCTTGACCCGCGTTATGAACAATCGCACCATGCGCAGGTTATGGCGCGCATGGTTCCGCCACTCGTCGAGCTTGCGGCTCGTGCAAAACATCATGACATTCAATTCACGATCGATGCCGAGGAAGCAGACCGGCTCGATCTCTCGCTTGATATCTTTGATCATCTTGCCAAACACCCGTCGTTGAAAGGGTGGGATGGGCTCGGCCTCGCGGTACAGGCATACCAAAAACGCGCGCTGCCGCTGGTGGATTGGATCGATGATCTGGCCCGTGCTACCGCGCGGCGCTTCCCGGTTCGGCTCGTCAAAGGCGCCTATTGGGATACCGAGATCAAACATGCCCAGGTCGAAGGCTACGCCGACTACCCCGTCTTTACCCGCAAGGCGACGACCGATCTCAGCTATCTTGCAACTGCATCGCGCATGTTGAGCCACGGCAAACGCCTCTATCCGATGTTTGCAACCCACAATGCGCATTCGATGGCTGCGATTGTTCACTTGGCGGATTCCGCACCCTACGAGTTTCAGCGGCTCCACGGGATGGGCGATGTGCTTTATGTGGCGGCGCGCGAAATGCTGCTCGATAAGGGCGTACCCGTGCGCGTCTACGCACCTGTCGGCCAGCATCAGGAGCTTCTGCCCTATCTTGTGCGGCGTTTGCTTGAAAACGGCGCGAATTCGAGCTTTGTCAATCAGTTCCTCGATGATGATGTGCCGGTTGAAGATCTCGTGGAAGACCCGGTGGACTTCGGCCGCCGGGTGACCCCGGTTCACAATCCGCAAATCCCCAAGCCGATTGCGATCTATGGCGATGAACGACCGAATACGCTGGGGTTTGATCTCACCGACCGGGTCGCCGTTTCGGGGTTGGTGCGTATTTTCGATCAGAAGCGCCACTTGGATATTTCCGCCGCCTCTCTGATTTCCGGCAGCGAAGTTGGCGGGGAGCCATTGGCCGTGACAAGCCCTGCCGATCGCTCGGTCAAAGTCGGTACCGAACGCCATGCGCGGGCGCAGGATCGCGAAGCAGCGCTTTCAGCCGCGGAAGCGGCACAGCCCGGATGGGACCTTCGCGGCGGCGCGGCGCGCGGTGCCATATTGCGCGCAGTCGGCGACGCGATCGAAGCACACCGCGATCATTTCCTGTATATTCTTGCGCATGAGGCCGGTCGGACGCTTGCCGACGGTATCGCCGAAGTCCGTGAGGCAGCTGATTTCTGCCGCTATTATGCCGCCCAGGCCGAACGCGAGTTTGAAACCCCGCATCCTTTGCCGGGGCCAACAGGCGAGAGCAACGTACTTTCGCTGCATGGTCGCGGGACATTCCTTTGTATTTCGCCATGGAACTTCCCATTGGCGATTTTTGCGGGACAGATCGCCGCTGCCCTTGCTGCAGGAAATGTCGTCATCGCAAAACCGGCCGACCAAACGCCCATCGTTGCCTTTGAAGCGGTTAAGCTGTTCCACAAGGCGGGTGTGCCGGGCGATGTTCTCCATCTTTTATTGGGCTCGGGTCCCGATGTTGCCGCGCCCCTGGTCGATGATGAACGTATTTCGGGTGTTGCCTTCACAGGGTCCACAGCGACAGCCAAAACGATCCAACGGGCACTTGCTGCACGCGATGGCGCGATTGTTCCGCTGATCGCAGAGACGGGCGGACAGAACGCGATGGTGGTCGATTCGACCGCACTGATGGAACAGGTCGCCGACGATGTCATGTCGTCGGGGTTTTCCTCGGCGGGTCAGCGGTGCTCCGCCCTGCGCGTGTTGATGGTCCAGGATGCGGTCGCCGACGAATGCATCGCCATGCTCAAGGGCGCGCTTGCTGAACAGCACGTCGGGCTCCCGTGGGAATGGTCAACCGATGTTGGCCCGATCATCGATGAACGGGCACGAGCGGGGCTTGAGGCGCATGTCGATCGGATTCGAGACAAAACGCAACTGATTGCCGAGGCTAATCTGTCGGATGAAACTTCCAAGGGGGTATTCTTCGCGCCACGGCTGATCGAAATCTCTTCACTCGATGCCCTTGAGGGCGAAGTCTTTGGTCCGATCGTTCATATCCTTCGCTTTCAGAACAAGGATCTCGATACGCACCTTGGCGCATTAGCCAAAACCGGATATGGGCTCACCTTCGGTCTCCATTCGCGGCTGGAAGGGCGTTACCGTGAGCTTTTTTCCAAAACCCGCGCGGGGAATGTATATGTCAATCGCAATATTATCGGCGCGGTTGTGGGCAGCCAGCCGTTCGGAGGTCAGGGGATCAGCGGGACGGGGCCAAAAGCCGGTGGTCCGCACTATCTGCAAAGGTTTGCCGTTGAGCGTGTGATGACCATCAATACCGCTGCAATTGGCGGGAATACCGAGCTTTTCAGCCTGCCCGATACACCCGATTAGACCTGTTACCGGATCATCAAGTTTTATATGTCACGACCCTGGTTCATCGAGGGTGGTTCATCGGAGTAATTGCCGGATCCTTTCGCTCGATCGAAGGTGATGATGCTTTTCGAAACCGGTGTTGTTGGGGTCGTTTCCGATAAGGGACAAAGGACTGCGCCAACGCGAGAACAATGTCCGCAGCAGGTTCTTTCAATGACCAATTGGGGCTAGGTTTCAGCATCTTTGAAAACCAGCGAAATCGCAGTCGCAGACAGCCGGTACGATGAATGTCTCAGTTGCCGCGCCCTAAACCGACACCCGACATTCGCGGCTTCACCGAAATTAGCAAGTTTTGGGACAAGGCTGCCGTTAGTTCAGGGTTCGTCCTATTACTGCTTCTAGCGGAAAACTGCCGTTTAACGCCTCTGCGAAACACCGTATATACTGAGACACTGCAGCCTAATACTTCGGTTGCGTCAAATATTTGATCCGAGCTTGTTGTTGCCGTTCAACATTTCCCGGTGTGACATCGGCCTGCTCCCTATTGCGGTTGATCGCGAATTGGATCTCTATGGTGCAAGCCAATCGTTGTTTGCGATGTCTATAGTAAGAGCGGCAGTGAGTTTCCGACTGAATGCATGGCGATCGGGAGTAAAAGGCTTCCGGTTCGTAGACGGAGCCATACTGCAAGAAGCGATGGCCCTCCGGTGAGTGCGAAATAGATCGGATCGAACGCAAAGCCATCATCCGAGTAGCCGAAAGAATGCCCAAGGCCGAAGACGATGCAGGATAGCAGGGCGCCCCAAGTCCAATGAACGCCGAACTTTTCAGCCTGGCCGCCAAAAGCTTGATATAAGGCAAACAGTAGGGTCCCGCGATAAAACGCCTCTTCGTCCAGACTAGGCATGGTGAGCTGGAACGCTACCGTCTCGATCGACGCATCGTCGGTCGGGAACGCCAAAGCAATACCGACAAAGAACAGGGCATAAGCGGCAACAAGTGGCAAGACGGCCTTCAGGCTGCCCGGGGCCTGCCTTAAGGTCAGCCCCACATTCTTCCAGCCGAACTGCGGAAGCGCAGCAATCGCGAGTGTCGCTGTAAGCGCCAATAGTTTCCCTTGCCAGTTCCAATCCGCATTGGGAAAGGCATCGGGCAACAGACTAATAATATTGGTCAGAAGGAGGTCGTTCACTGCGATTAAACCCAGAGCAATCAGCAGCCACTTGAGATCGAACTCTCCACGGTCGATCAGCGCCAGTGGAAGCGCAATCATCAATACAATCGCCAGCAAACCGGTGAGCGAGATTAGTCCCATCATAAGCTTTACGGTCTCTTTCTTCGAATTCAATCAGCGTATCATTTAAACAACAGTGCTTAGGCCAGTCACGAGCTTTCATTTCCGAAAGCAGGCAGTCCGTTCATCAGCCCGGACCAGACATAGATCGGTGTTGAGGCGAATGTCCTGAAAGGGCTCTTTTTTCCGCTATTTTGGTTTTTCACTTCTCCTAAATGTAGGTTTCTGCCCTTTACCAGCACGGACCCCCTGCGAAATCTCGCGGAGGGCGAAGCGGTGCGTGCCCAACCGCTTGAGATATGGCGAATGCTTTTTCAGCATCACGACCGGATCAATCGTATATGTCAAACCTGGGCAGATACCGATGCTGGCGCGGCCAAACCATCTTCCACAGGTAACGGGTCCTTAAATTTCAAAAACCGTTCCGCCAGGGGTGTCACCTGGTCCAGCCATCGTTCGAGAGCCGCCATTGTGGGCCCCATATCGTCGCTCTCATCTTTGAGGAATGCGCGGGCAACCGTCACATACCCGGCTGATAGTCCTTGTCGCCGAACAAGGCCCAAGACCCCTCCCGATGGGATCTTTGCGGCGTCGAGAATTGTCCCCGTTGCGGTTCCCAGCGCTGCGACGCACGATGCCACCAACAGGGGATCGCGCGGTGCAGCTTTCGCAAGCTCCTGAAGCCCTTCGCGCCAGGGGTGGAGTGCGTCGAATCGCGCCATGACGACTTCAAATAGCCGATCGCGTGGCGGTTCACTCACATCGATGGCAATATCTTCGAGCATTGTGGCGTCAGCTTCGCGCCCGAAGGCCCTCGGAAGCTCATATTTCCCTCCGACCAGTCGGCGGTAGGTCGACAGCGAAAGCCCTGCCGCCATCGCAAAACCCTCATCTTCGATACCGCGCCAGTTCCCGCTGGCCAAGACATCGGCGAAGGCTGCAAATATCACTTCACGATCCGGCAAATCGTCGGTCATTTGGTTTCCTTCCGTTTACCACCGCTTCAGGCCGTTTCCGCCTCGAGGGCATGCGAACGGTCGTGAGCTGCCTTCACTGCCATGCGCAACCGCTCAAAAAAAACATCGTCTGCTAACAGGGCTTCCACCCCCGCAGCCGTTGTGCCCTTGGGGCTGGTCACGTTCGCCCGCAATGTCTCGAGCGGCTTAGGCTCACGCAAGGCGAGCTCTGCCGCACCGCGCATCGTCTGCACCGCAAGCAGGCGGGCATGATCGGGGGGTAGCCCAATCTCCGAAGCCGCCGCAACCAATCCTTCCAACATAGCGAACATATAGGCGGGACCACTTCCCGACAATGCGGTGATGCGATGCAGATCCTCTTCATCATCAAGCCAAATGAACGCGCCCGTTGCTTGAAATAGTCTTTCGACGGTATCCTGGTCCGCTGCGCGCATATCGTCGGTGAACGCGCCGGTCATGCCGTGGCCAATTTGCGAGGGCGTATTCGGCATCACGCGTACAATACGAACCTGCAAGCCGAGATCGTTTCGCAGCCTCGCAATTGAGACCCCGGCGGCAATCGAAACCAAGGGAATGTGGTCATCCTCCGCCACGCCTTTGAGGCAGGCCCGCAGGGCTGGAAGCACCACGTCCATCATCTGTGGTTTGACCGCTAACATTATCAGTGAAGGGGTCATGCCCGAATTTTGAGCGCGCCAATCTTCAAGAGACTGAAATCCGCGAGGTCCGTTTTCAGGTGTCGATCTGGCAAACACGGGATCAACCGCATGAATGGCCTCGGGGGGAATTAGCTTCCGGGAAAGCCAGCAGGATACAATCGCCGATCCCATATTTCCGAAGCCCACGACCAGAATGGGGTTGTCAGCGTTGATCCCGCGATCAACGAAGATATCATTTTCCATGGATATTCCGTGCAATTGCCACAGCGCAGCTCACTAACCGGTTTGCATGAACGCGCATACTGGTCTTTTAGAACGGGCAGGCCAATCCAAACAGGTGCGATATATGTCTAAGCCTCACCCATGGTTTCCAGCATCGCGCACTGGATGGCTTCCTCAGGCGATTTCCCTGCCCAGATGACGAACTGAAAGACGGGATAAAATCGCTCGCACTCATTGATTGCAAGCTCGATCAACATCTCGGCGTGCGCGACGCTCAAGCCCGAACCATCATTGTCGATAAAGGCCGAATGCCTGAACATGAGGGCGCCTTCTTCGGCCCAAACCTCTAGATGGCCCATCCACATCCGCTCGTTGATAATGGCGAGTGTTTCATAGATGGCCTTACGTTTCTGGCTTGGAACTTTCATGTCGTATGCGCATGCGACCTGGAGCGCATTGTCGCCCTCGCGCCAGTAAAATCGCAAGTGATATTCGCACCAGGAGCCAGCGATTGCGATCGAGATTTCATCGTCGCCATCGCGTTCGTATGTCCACTCGTTTGCAGCCACAATCTGTTCGATCAGATCGAGCGGATTGGCCAAAATGATATCGACAGTTTCGGTAGATAATGCGGTCATGCTGAGCCTCTTTGGTTCGCCATGCAACCAGCAGGTGTGCCGCCTTCAAGTCGAAGGCTTTTCGGGAAGTCGGCGGCCAGTCTCATCGTCCCAACGTCCTTTGACCACCCATGAAATGCGCTGTTTCGCCAGTCGCCCACTGGAACTATGCCGGTTAGGCAGAGACTGGACCATCGCACTGGTGGTGACCACCCACAACATCTTGGATCAAGCACAACATATGGGTGTTTATACACGTCACTACCACAATGAAATCTGACAAGTCGTTCCGTTTGAGGCAAGAGAAAATCTGATGACAGGGTGAGATTTTGTGAAACGGTGGGGAGCGTTTTCAGGCACACAGCAGGTGCCGCATCAACAAAAGTTGATACCTGTCATGACGATAGCGTCAGGCTTTCTAGAATGGTCTCATCAAAGCTGAGTAACTGATGTGGCGTGAATACATCACATAGACGCCGGTACAAATCCGGCCCCGGGCTTAAGACTACGACTTATCCGTGCCTTTTGCCGGTGCGGCGGGCTTCCGGCGTTTGGGTGCGGTCGCCTTGGCAATCTCGGCTTTCAAAGTCTCGATTTCTTCGAGCAGGCGATGGTTCTCGGCACGCGCTTCTTCCGCCATGAGACGGACGGTCTCAAACTCTTCGCGCCCCACAAGGTCCATCCGACCGAGAAACCCTTCCATGCGGTCGCGAACCATCGCATCAACCTCTTCGCGAACGCCCGAAAGCGTACCGAGGGCGCCATTGGCCAGCCGCGCAAGATCATCAAAGATACGTTTTTCGCTTTGCATTTTCCGAAGCTCCGCATTGTGTGGTTCACGTTCCCGGGACTGCATTATCTCGGACCGTGTTGGAATGAACTAGGTATATTCAGCGCGAAAAGCAAGGGGCTGCTGCCCACGTGCGACCGCTCGGCATGCATGCACGCAGTCAATTCGAGAGCGAGTTTCGCCCATGGACAAACCTGAGTGAGACGTGGGATAGAAGCCGGGTTTCGAAGTCAAAAAGGGGAACGAGTCCCGCCATGATCACCGCCGCCCTCGCAAGCGCGCTGCCTTTCCCTCAAATCGGGCCGGACATTCTTTCCATCGGGCCTTTGACCCTGCGCTATTATTCGATGGCCTACGTGCTCGGCATCCTTCTGGGCTGGTGGTATGCGCGTAAGATCGGGCGTCACCCCGGGACAGAGATCACCCCGAAACTGGCCGACGATTTCATGTTGTGGGCGACGCTCGGCGTCATTTTTGGCGGACGAATCGGGTATGTCCTGTTCTATCTGTTGCCGTTTGCCGCGGATCGTGTGGCTGCGGATCCGCTCGTGATCTTCCGGGTGTGGGAGGGCGGCATGTCGTTTCACGGCGGGCTCACCGGTGTGATTGTCGCCATGTTCGCCTTCAGTTTCAAAAACCGGATTTCGGTTATTCGTCTAGGGGACATGATGGGGTGCGTGGCTCCGGTCGGTCTCTTGCTCGGGCGTATCGCCAATTTTATCAATGGTGAGCTTTATGGTCGGGTGACCGATGTGCCGTGGGCGGTTATCTTTCCCACCGGTGGACCCATGGGCCGTCACCCGAGCCAGCTTTATGAGGCATTGCTCGAAGGTGCGTTTTTGCTTGTGGTTCAGGCATTTCTTTTCTTCCGGCGTGATGCGTGGCGGTATCCGGGGCTTCAGGCGGGTATTTTCCTTCTTGGCTATGCAACCGCACGGATGCTGGTGGAGCAGGTGCGTGAGCCTGATTCACACATCTCATTCTTGTTCGCCGGGGTCACCATGGGCCAGCTTTTGAGCGTGCCGATGGTGCTGGGCGGCGCTTGGCTCGTTCACCATGGTCTGACCCACAAGATTAAAACCGCACGCTAAGCCATGATGCCCCCCGAGACTCTCAAATCGCGCTTGATCCGACGGATTGAGACCGAGGGACCCATGGGGCTAGACGAATATATGGCGCTGTGCCTCGGCGACCGGCAGGATGGATACTATCCGCAAGCGGGTCGACTGGGGCCTCGCGGAGACTTCATCACCAGCCCTGAAATCAGCCAGATGTTCGGGGAGTTGCTCGGACTGTGGCTCGCGCTTTGGTGGCAATCATCGGGTAGCCCCGCGCCCTTGCCTGTCGTCGAACTTGGGCCGGGCAACGGTGTGATGATGGCTGACATGCGCCGCGCTGCACGCGCCGTTCCAGCGTTTGCCGAGGCGCTTGTGCCGCTTTTCTATGAGACAAGCCCCGCGCTTAGGGCCGAACAGCGAAAACACCATCCCGACGCTCAATTCATCGATCGGCTTGTCGATGCGCCAAAAGCACCGGTTGCCTTTGTGGGCAACGAGTTTCTCGATGCGCTGCCGGTCCAGCAATTCACGTTCCACGACGGGCGCTGGCTACAAAGACTCGTCGGGCACGAGGATGGTGTATTGCGCCCGGTCATTGACCCCCACGGGCCTGATGCGGCAGCCTTACTGGCGGATCGGGTTCCCGACACCCCCCCGAAAGAAGGAGATATTTTGGAGGTCGCCATTGCCGCTGAGGGGGTGATTGCCGAAGTCGCGGCACACATCAAAAGCCACGGTGGTGTGGCTCTGTTTATCGACTATGGTTCCGCGGCGGCAAAAGACTATGGATCGAGCCTTCAGGCGATCGCCGCGCATCAACGGGTTGATCCTTTTGCCGATCCCGGGAATGCCGACGTCACGGCGCATGTTCCCTTTGCGCGGCTGGCCACGGTTGCGGAGCGAGCCGGGGTGAAAGTGGCGCCGGTTCTGACCCAGGGAGCGTTTCTCATGCGTATGGGTCTTGGCGCACGCGCCCAGGCACTCACCGAAGCATCTCCCGCCGATGCATCAAAGCTCGGTCGTGTCGTGCACCGCCTCACGGCCCCGGATGAAATGGGGGAGCTCTTCAAGGTTATTGCATTGGTGCCGAGCGCTATGCCGTTACCCCCGGTATTTCAAGATGTGGCGAACGAACGGAAGGGGGCGTGAATGCCCGATAAAACACCCGTCCCATTGCGATCTTCGCTGCTTGAAGGCCGGCACGTGCGGCATGGGTTCTTTACCCGGCAGGGCGGGGTCTCCAAAGGCCAGTATACTTCGCTAAACGTTGGCCAGGGATCAGGTGATGATCCCAAAGCCGTTTCCGAAAACTTGCGCCGGACGCGGGCGGCCCTGGGTACGGCGCGGCTTATCCTTCCCTACCAGACACACTCAACCGACGTGATGAGCTTTTCCCCTGCCGATCTGGATGTGCCGACCCGGCCCCGTGCCGATGCGCTGGTAACAACCAGGACTGATCTATTCGTCGGTGTTGTAACGGCTGACTGCACGCCGGTATTGCTCGTTGATATCGAGGTGCCGATTGTGGGCGCTGTCCACGCGGGCTGGCGCGGGGCAACCGGGGGTATTTTGGAAAACGCAGTCGCTTCCATGGTCGCCAAGGGTGCGCGCCGGGACAAGATCCTTGCCGCTGTTGGGCCAACCATCGCTTTGCAATCCTATGAGGTTGGCCGCGATATGTATGAACTTGCGCTCTCGCTCGACCAGGGAGCCGAGCCATATTTTTTCAGCGGCACCCGCCCGGCCCATTTTCAGTTTGATCTGCCGGGTTATGTGGGGTTTTGCCTCTCTCGTTCAGGGGTCGAGACGGTCGATAGGCTCGGTGAAGATACCTACTCCCAAGCCGAGCGGTTCTTTAGTTTTCGACGATCAACACACGAGGGCGCATCCGACTATGGCAGTCAACCGGTATATCCACAAGTCCAATTGCCGAAAGTTGACGGC
>JBCDDR010000070.1:0-11450 GCA_039180205.1 Pseudomonadota bacterium
CCGACAACCCGACCGCATCGATCCACCAAAGGACCACCACTATTGCCCTGCAAAACATCGGTGGAATGAACAATAATCTCATTGTTATTGTACTGCTTCTGTATCGCCTGAATTGCGCCTTCATTCAAAACCAGCGCGGGTGCCGACGTAAAGTCACCGCGCAATAGGTCCTGAAACCCTTTATCCGACCCGATCGTCAGGCCGGGATAACCTGCCGTTACCACCCCCATGAGTTTCTCGTAATTCAAGGTCACGGGCAAAACGGCGGTACGTGGTGCGCCGGGAACGCGCACAACGGCGAAGTCAACAGGGCCGGGCGGCGACATCGAAAGCACTTTTCCGACCAGGCTTTTGCCAATCGACTGGCTTGTGACAATCACCCCGCGAGGGTCCGCTCTTTCAACAACATGGCGATTCGTGACGAGAATTTCCGGCGCGATGAAAAACCCACTCCCTATGCTTGGACGCTTGCCATCGGTTGGAACTGCCACGATGAGCGCGCTCGCCTCCTCCAGTCTTTTCACCAACAAGCGCGTAGTTAGCGGATCGACCTGGTCCACATCCCGGTCGATCTCAGGCTCGGTCGGCCTTGACACGGGAGCAGGCCGCGCTGGCGGCGGTCCTAAGGGAATATCTGAGTCTAATTCCGGGCCTTCTTCGGCGTTTCCCCTCCCCGTCTCTGAATTGCCGCGGGGCGTATCCGTCAGCGGGGTCGGACTGCCGCGATTTGAACGCGTACTTTGGGGCGGGTCCTCCGTCGAACGCCTTGCCGACTGCATAGGCTCGATTGGCTTCCCGTCATCATCAAGCTCGGGTGGGATCCGGCTTGGGTCAATTGCCGCATACTCGGGGCCTTTTAACAAGCCGGGTGGACACTGATCTTCAATAACATCTCGTCGAAGCCTCGCAACGCGATCTTTCAACCCATCAGTGCGATCGTCAAGATCGGCGAGTTCTTGGACCGACTCAGGATCGCGGGGCCCCGGCGGCCCATCCACATATTCAGTATCGGGCTCCCGCAGCATCAGATAAGCGACCACCCCGGTCGATGCAATGAACGCCAATGCCGAAAGTGTCCACCAGGTCGGTCGCCACCAGGCCGGTACATAGTCACGGGAAGCCTGCGTATCGCCTCCCTCGCCAGTCGAACGGGGAGCGTTGGCATCGGGTCCACCACCTGTTGATGGCGTATCGCTCGATGTCTCGTCTGTCACTCTTATCCCCCAAACTGGCCTGATCCAACCGCGCGCCCGCACGACGGATCGACTTCAACTCTTCCCTATCCCTTTTCCGATTGGCCTTGCCTCGAAGTGACCCATGACTGGCAATAGATTTGCCGAGCCACTCCTCACAATTCAACCGGCGTTCAGGTTAAGGTGTGAATAACGAATAGGGTCATCATTATCGTTTGTCGATGGCCGCGAGATGAACGACGAAATAAGCGCTTGAGAACTGGAGGAAACTCGTCAAAGTTTATGCATCGCTTGTTTGGTTTGATTCGCAAGCGCATGGCTACTGTCTTACAAATATAGAGTTTTATAAATATTGAGGGCATAGCGCTCTCGCAGATTTGGGTACGTAATTCGAGTGATGGCAGACGGGCAACTCATCCAGTCAACCCCACTTAGCGGGTTTCTTGCGCTTGGCGCGCGTGGGCAGGATGCCATTGATACGTTTGCGCAAATCCAAACAATCGTTCGCCAGAGGCTGAGCCCGGAACATGCGGCGATCTTTTCAAAACCCCAGCGTCGGGCGCAAGGCACCCAGATCGACTGGTACGCACAAGGTCGTGGACAGACGATTGTTCGCTTGGATAGTTTGGCGGACGATGAGCGCCGTCAGCATGAGGAAATGCTTGCTTTACGCGTGGCCGACATCCGCAAACTCGGCGGCGAGCTTGCTAAATCCGATGGGCCAGCCCAGCTCGCTGGCGAAATGCTCGAACGAGCCATCATGGTGCCCGATCGTGCGCAGATTTACGTTGTCGACGGCATTCCAACGCTCACGCTGTGGGGGTTTAAGTATGATGCGAATTTTGATGCCTACATTCCCCTTCCTCCGCCTCCCCCGCCAGCGCCTGCAAAGGTAGAGGTCGCCCCCGAGTCGCTTGTTGCCGCTAGTCTTGCAGCGCCTGCCAATGAGAAATCTACACCGCGCCGCCGAGGGTTTCTCGCGTGGTTGTTGCCTCTGCTTTTCCTTATCCTTCTCGCGCTGTTGGTTTATCTCGGATGGCTTGCCATGCAGCCTTTGGCGGCCCGGGTTGTTGAGCGCGAAGGGGAAGCCGTCGATCTTGGGCCGGAGCTTGCCGATGCGCGCAATCGCGAAGAGAATTTACGCGATATGCTCAACGTCATCAGGGATCTGCGCAAGGAACAGCTGGATGGGTGCATTGCGCCGCCTCAGGTTGCCATGTTGCCGGAAGAGCCTGAAGAAGAACCGGAGCCTGAGCCCGAACCGGAACCTGAAGAGCTGCCTCCGCCGCCTGTGATTGAAGAGCCTGCGCCACCTGTAGTTGTCACGCCGAAACCGGTTCTTCCGGTTTTGCCCGACTTGCCTGAGATTGCAAAGCTCGAACCGCTCCCTGAACCCGAGCCTTTGCCCGAGCCTGAACCGGTTCCCCAATACACACCGCCGCCCGAACCCGCCCCTGTTGAACCTGTCGATGTCAATTGTCCAAAGCCACGGTCCAAAGCAGAGGCGCCTGAAATTATCCTGATTGTCGATGCGTCGGGAAGTATGCAGGAGCGGATCGGGTTCATTCAAAGCCGCATGGACGCAGCCAAAAATGCCGTACGGAACATGGTCACCGCGCTTCCGAAAGATGTCGATATCGGTCTGATTGAATTTTCCGATTGTGGGCGAATTTTGCGCGATCAACAGTTTTATACCTATCAGAACCGAAGACATCTGATTGGCCGGGTCAACGGCATGCGGGCGCAGCGAGGAACACCACTTGCGTCGGCGGTGGCAAGGGGCGGAAATGTGATTTCCTCAACGGTTCCCGGTGTGATTGTGGTTGTGACGGATGGCGAGGACAGCTGCGGGGGCAACCCTTGTGCAGTTGCCAGAAACATCGCCCAGTTGCGGCCCAATGTGAAAATTAATGTGATTGACATTTCCGGGGGTCGAAACCCGTCGGCGCAATGTATGGCGCGCGCAACCGGCGGCCGCGTGTTTCAACCACGCTCCCCCGTTGCCCTGACGCGTGCCATGCAACAGGCGACCGGCGAACCTGATGTCCGCCAGTGCGGCACGCCCTGATAAGTCTGATCACGAAGCTTCACACGACCGACTGCGAATAACCGATTTCAACATTAGCCTAACCCCTGGAGACAAAGACAGATGCGCTCAGGCCCCTTGCTGAAAACAAGTCCTGCAAACGAGTTCAAAGCTCTCGGGGCTTTTGGGCAGCCTGTCTATCAAAGCTATACCAAGCTCGAAGCCGTACTCACCTCTCAGGCGGGCGAGGAATTGGCCCGTTATTTTGCGAGACCCCAGCCAAATTCGACCGGCGACACCATCGATTGGTATGCCCCGCTTGATGGCGACGTTCGCCACTGGTCATCGATTTCGAACGGAGAACGCAGCGCGCTTTCCCACAAGATTTCAACGATACAAGACCAATTACGAACGCTGATTGGTCGATATGACACCATCGAAAGCGATGAGCAGCGCTCTCGATCGAGCTTTGCGAGGATTTTGGGTCAGGCGGCGCGTTCCCCGGGATTGCATACGCTCTATGTCGTGGGAGATCAGCCGGTTCTCACCCTATGGGGGTTTGAGGGCGATGGGGGGGCTTTTGATACACTGGATTTCGATCCTTCGGGCCCGATTCCGGATATGCCCGAACCAACAGTCGACCAAGCGACGTTGGTGCCCCCCATCATCCCGATTGCTCCTGATACCGATCCAAACGAAACCGATGACGAGGACAAAAAAGCCGCCGCAGCGGTTGTCGCCGCCGGAACACCCTGGTGGAAATGGCTGCTTTATGGGCTTTTGGCGCTGTTGCTGATTGCTCTTTTGCTTGGGTTGTTGCGCTTTTGTGCTGAGGAAGAGTTGCCAAGCCTGCTGCCGCAAACCCCAGAGATTGAAGGCGAAGAGGAACAGGATCCGGACTTTAACGAGGAACCGGAATTCGAAAATAAAACCGAGCTGTTCCCACGTGATGAGCAGGAACCACGAACCTACATCGCTCCCAATGGTCAGCGGCGCATTGTTCCGCGAGGATATGTAATCGGTCCAGACGGCACGCCTATTCCGGCACCGGGGTCGGGCCTGCCGCCGCTTGAGTTCAACGAGGATGGTGTGCCAATCGGGCCTGACGGTGAACCCTTGCCGTTTGCGCCGAACGGGGAACCTTTGCCCCTGACACCCGACGGTGAGATCGTTCCGCTTGATCCAAATGGTGATCCGGTCCCGCTCGGCCCCGATGGTGAACCGTTGGAAGAGGGCGTTATTCCTGAAGACTACGCCACACCCCTGCCGCCCCAGCCTGACGGCGCACTTGGCGAAGAGGGTGACCCGTTTGGTGAGGGCTTTGGTGATGATCCCATGGGAGAGGGTACTGATCCGTCGCTGGAACCTGGCGATCCTGGCGAAATACCAGAAGATCAGGGGTTGCCACCATTGGATGATCAAGGGCTACCGCCGCTGGATGATCAGGGGTTGCCGCCTTTGGGAGATCAGGGACTTCCCCCTCAACCGGAAGGTTCCCCGCCGGGAAGTGAGCCGTTAGAGCCAGATCAAGGCGGCTTGGACAACGCGCCGGGCGAAGAGGCTCCGCTCGAACTTCCACCGCTATCCGAAGGAGATCTACCCCCTGGTTCGGCGGGGCCTGATGGTGGCCCGGGCGGTGATCAGGGTGGGCCCGAAGGTGATCCCAATGACCCCAACAACCCTGATGCCGGGAATGGTTCCGATCCCGCTCCGGGTGCTGGTGTGGGCTTTTTGAAAGGTCAGTGGCGCTCAGACAGCGGCCTGGTCGATCAGGCCACTGGAAAGCCCCTGAAACAACAATATAGTTTTGATGACAAGGGGAGCGGCCAGGTGACCCTGGAACGCGCGGATGGGGTCAAATGTACGGGTAAGGCTTCCGCTCAAAGGCGTTCCGATGGCGGTGTCGATATTATCGAACAGGGCTCGATCCAATGCCCCGATGGCCGCTCTTTTGCGCCTTCGAAAACCGAGTGTCGGCCGAATGCATCAGGGCGCGCGGTATGTCGCGGGGTCAATCCCGATGGCTCATCATTTCGGGTAAGGATTACGCGCTGAGCTGATTTGTCTCATTCAACCTTTCGAGAGCACATTTGCCGATGAGGACAGTTGTGCTGTCTATATTTTTTTGCTGAAATGCAGATGCTTACATCGAAGCTTTCAATTTGGCTGTTGTTGGATTGACTGCGATAGAGAATGGGTATCCGGCCGTAAAGTGGACGTATAGATTATGGCGTTAAACGATGCTTTGAAAAGCACGCAGAGTATCTCGCTCATACCCTTCAGTGGGCTCCAATTCCTGGACTTCGGGTTTTCGATCGATGCGGAAGGTATCCCAAAGGAATGGGGCTGCTATGACGCGACGAAACGGGGCGAACGGCCGGAGCCCGGTCAGTTTGCCTTGATTTCACGCGGCGACGAGCCCATCGGCAAAGATACTGAAAACCTTCGCGCGAGTTATTCGGTCGAGCGCAAGCGTGTGCTTGAGATGTTTTTGGATCAGTGGGTGCCGTTACCGCTTTTACGTCGGAACGCGCATGACTTTTATCTTGGTCCGTCGAATTGGGCGCGCTGTCGTCTGGTAGCGCTCGATGAGCCGGATGAGGACGGCTTTGATCACAGGCTCGTCGTCGCGATTGATACCAATCTGATGGAGTATGATGATCATCATCCCTACCTCGCGCCATCGCAAGGGGACGCGGAATCGGGAAAGATCTTTGGGCTTGGAAATCAGTCGCGACCCATCACCTGGTTCCTGAGTGAGGAATGGGTGGCGAAATGGATTGCTGAGCTGTTGACCGAGATGCTGGAGCGTCGGCAGGTAGCGAGCCAGCGGCGGCGACAGCCCGAGCCGATCTCGCAAGAGGATATCGAGGACGAACTCGAAGGACCGGCGGAGCATTTGCTTCGCTTTGCTGCCTTCGTTGATCTGATTGATGCGGCACAAGTTTTACCATCCAAATTTAAGATGGTGGATACGTTCACGGCTCGTCGCCCAACCTATATCGACTGTGATCTTGTTCTGGATATTGGCAACTCGCGGACTTGCGGGCTGATCGTTGAACGCGATCCCGACCACGGCGCGGACGTCGCGCAGGCGGTCAAGCTTGAAATCAGAGACCTGACAAAGCCGCACTATTGCTATTCTGATCCGTTTGAGTCGCGTGTGGAATTCGCCATTCCACAGTTTGGCAAGGAGAGCCTGTCGGCACGTTCGGGACGGATCGATGCATTCGGTTGGCCTACGATGGCGCGTGTCGGAAAAGAGGCCGTGCGTCTCTCTGCGAACCGGGTTGGCAACGAGGGCAATACGGGCATGTCGAGCCCGAAGCGCTACCTCTGGAACGAGGATGCCCCCGCGCAACCCTGGCGGTTGAACACTGCGGGACGCGACTATGACGGCGAACCATTCGCCGCAGGTTCAAAATTTGCGACCCTGATCACCGACCTTGGCAAGCCGCTCCATCTGGCGATACAGGACCAGGACGATGACACTTTTCCCGCGATGGAAGCGCGCTACTCGCGGTCGCACCTGTTCTCTTTCGCCTTGTCGGAAATCCTGGTGCATGCGCTCAACATGATTAACTCGGTGGCGCATCGGAACAGGCGGCCCAACAGCGACAATCCGCGCAGGCTGAGCCGGATCATCATGACAATGCCGTCTGCTCTCCCGCTTGCCGAACGCCGGATCATGCAGCAACGCGCGAATGCCGCACGTGATCTGGTTTATCTCGCGCTCAATCTGGCGCGCGCCGCAACGCCTGCGGAACGCGAGGCGGCACGCAATATTGATGCACACAAGAACCTGTCGCCCGATGGCGAGCGGGTGATTGATGGTGTGGTATGGCAAGGCAAGAACGGCCTCTATCAGCCCGAAGTGGTGCTGCAATGGGATGAGGCGAGTTCCACACAGGTTGTGTATCTTTACACACAAATCGTCAAAAATTTCGCGGGTCGGACCCCGGCTTTTTTCGACGCCATGCGCTCTCCGTTCAATACCAAGAAAGAGGCGCTCAAAGTCGCAACAATCGATATTGGTGGCGGAACGACCGATCTTGTGATCACCGAATTCACCTATGAGGGCACCGGTAACACGGTCACGATCACCCCCAACCAATTGTTCCGCGAGGGATTCACAACTGCCGGGGATGACCTTGTCTACCGCGTCATCCAGAAACAGGTGCTATCGACAATCGAAAAAGGCTTTGAGGCGGCAGGTGTTATCTCGGGGAGAGATCTGATTACCCAGCTGTTTGGCAGCAACCGTGGTGATATGGATGTCGCGCATCAAGTGCGTCGTCAACAGTTTGCCATTCAGGTCGCAATCCCCATCGCTTTGGGAATGTTGAGCGCGTATGAAGACGTCGATCCGCGCGATCCCAATCCCATGGTTGAACATCGGGATTTCGACGATTTCTTCTCCGAAGATACGCGACCGAACGAGGCTGTGCTTGATTTCGTGCACAAAGAAGCGCGTCAGATGGGGGCTGATGACTTTCATCTGGCCAATCTGAAGTTCCCGATCGATATGAACGCGATTTCAACAACGGTTCGCAGCGTTTTTCAGCCGATCCTGGATGTATTGGGCGAAGTGATTTGGCGATATCGCAGTGACTTGCTGATCGTTTCGGGGCGCCCCTCGCGCTTGCCCGCAATTTCGGAAATGCTGTCTGAAGTGCTGCCCATGATGACCGGGCGAATCGTGGCTTTGAATCAGTTTCGTACAGGTCCATGGTACCCGTTTCGCGACTTTGATTCGCGGATCAAGGACCCCAAAACGACGGCTGCGGTTGGTGCGATGATCTGCTCGCTTGCCGAAGGTGGCATGCAGCTGTTCTATTTCAGCTCCAAGGATCTGAAAGCGCCAAAATCGACTGCCCGTTATATTGGACGGCTTGATGGCAACGGAAAAATCTCAGAGGATGATATCTATTACGAGGATCTCGACCTTGACGATGAGACCCAGGAATTTCCGCAAAATACGTTTGAGTTTCGTGGCGCTATGTCGATTGGCTTTCGGCAGTTTCGAAACGGATGGTGGCCGGCAACGCGGCTCTACACGATTGACTATAAAACCGACGCTGACCGGAAACGTCTCAATCCGCGAACCCCAATTCTTGTCGAGTTAAAGCGCGCGAAATTAAAATCACGCGGCGACAAGGAAGAAAAGCGGCTGCAGAGCGAAACGCTCGAAATTGCATCGGCGATGGATGAAGACGGCAGAAATGTCCGCGATGGGCTTGCGTTGAAACTGCAAACGCTTCCGAAAAATAATGTCTACTGGCTCGATTCAGGTGTTTTGATTGAAAATTAAGGACGACTATGGTCGATGATCAACCTTTGGCGGCCGCTGCCCGCGACGTGTCTCATGCTGCGCACGAGGCCCGCGCATGGGTGCGAGATGTATCCCACACGGCAAGCCGCGTCGCCAGCCAATCCGAATATTTGATCGAAGTCTCAAGGCGTGTTGAAAATAACGCCAACAAGCTTGGGCGCGCAGCATCGCGTCGGATGTGTATCGGCGTTTTCGGCCCCAGCCAGGCCGGGAAAAGTTATCTCGTATCGCGCCTTGCCACTGTTCCAAACGACCGATTGCGCGCCGATTTAGGCGGTGAAGAGCGCGATTTTCTGCGCGAAATCAATCCGCCTGGCGGGAAGGAATCAACCGGTCTGGTGACCCGGTTCTCCACCGTGAAGAAACCCACACCTGACGGCTATCCCGTCGTGCTGCGGCTTTTGACCGAAACCGACCTTGTGCGCGTTTTCGCGAATAGTTTTCTATCCGACTTCGACCCCAATACGCTTGACTTCAACCCGCCGAAGGAAGCCGAAACGCGCGCCTTGATGGCCGAACTTGAAAAGGCACCGAAATCAACACTTCCCGCCGAACATCTCTCTGAGATCGCGCTTTTTGATCTTGCGGAATATTTTCGAGTTAACTTCCCGACGCGGATCGAATTTTTGGGTTCGATCGGGTATTGGGAATTTCTGATCGATAAAGCGCCATACCTGTCGCTTACCGACCGCGCGCGGTTGTATTCAATCCTGTGGGGCGGGATCGAACAGTTTTCCGAGCTCTATCTCTCGCTCGCCAATGCGCTTGAGACTTTGCATTTCGCGCCCGACGCGTTCGCTGCGATCTCTGCACTATCGCCGCGCGAAAAGAGCATCATCGACGTCGATCGCATTAAGCTCGACCTGGGCACACCAGAGGATGAACGCGATCTTGTCAGTGTGTGCGCCTGTCTGGAGGACGGTCGTCAGGAAAAGGTCAAGCTGCCGCGTGCTCGGCTCTGCGCTCTGGTTGCCGAGCTTTGTATAACCATGAAAAACGAGGCATGGGACCTTTTCGATCATACCGATCTCTTGGATTTTCCGGGCGCACGTTCGCGCGGAAAACTCAGAAATATCGATGAAAACGCGTCCTCAGAGGACGACGAGGCGAGTGGTCCACGTGATCTGTTTATCCGCGGAAAGGTTGCGCTCCTCTTCCAGCGCTATTCCGAAGAACGAGAACTGACGTCGATGCTGCTCTGTATGCCGGGCAGCAATGCGGAAGTGAAGGACTTGAGTTCGCTTGTTCGCGAGTGGATTTATTCCACTCACGGCAAAACGCCCGATGAACGAAGTGCGCAGCGCAATGCGCTTTTTTGCGTGCTGACGAAATCAGATGCCGACTTCAACCAAAAGGATGGCGAGGATGAAGCCTCGCGGAGAAGCATGTGGAGCGGGCGGATTTTTGCGTCGCTGCTGGAGCTTTATCAACGCGACGGCTGGCTCGATAACTGGGACGGCAAGCCCTTTCGAAATACGCTTTGGTTACGCAATCCGGGGATCCTGCAAAAGCATCTTATCGAATATGAGTTGGAGGAAGTTGACGGTGAGATGAAGCGGAAATCACCGCTCATTGAAATCGGCCACGCGGAGGATATCCAGTCTGAACTCCCCAATCTCAGATCCTTCTTTCTGAACGACAAGAATGTCACCCAGTATTTTCGCGATCCCGAGGCGGCTTTCGACGCGCTTTTGAGCCTCAATGATGGTGGAGTTGACTATCTTGTTCGACGCGTGAGCGAAGTCTGCGATCCGGCTGTTAAGCGTATGCAGGTTGAGGGGCGATTGCTCGCGCAGGCGCGGGATCTCACCGAAGCCTACAAATCATTTTATGATGCTGATGATGGCGAATCGCGCGATGAAAAACTAAAGCAGGCGATTTCGATCACAACCAATGTCGGCTCACGACTTCAGGAAACACAATTCCGCGGTTTTGGCCATTTCTTGAGCCAGATCCAGGCGGATGATGGTGTTTTGCGCGAGATTTATCTTGGTGTGGCAAGCATGGATACGGAGGCATTGGAATCAAACGAGGGTGAAGCCGGGGGGGATTCTGCGCCTACGTTTGATCTTTTTGCCATGGCAAAAGAAAAGCCTTCGACAAAGCGCACTGCCGCACCGGTTATTGATCGAACGTCGGTATTTGTTGAGCGTGCGATCAATGATTGGATCAAGCGCCTCCGTCACTTTGCCGAAGATGACAATCACCCGGCCCGCTTTGGCATTGACAACCAGACCATCGGATTGATGGCGGAAGAAATGATCAAGGCGGTGCACAGGTGTAAGTTACAAGAAAAGATCTGTGCGGATATCCGGAAACAGGGTCAGCTTGCCTCGGGGAACTGGGAAGCCCTTGCCGACATGTCGAGCTGTATCGCGGCAAATGCCTTGAATAGCATCGTCAACCATTTGGGATACGATCAGGTTGACGGTGATGAACGCCCTGCTGTTCCGCCACCGCCGGAAAAGATGGTTCATCGGGCGTTCGAACCGCCGCAGTTGTTTGAGCGACTTCCCGACCTCGGTGACGCGCGTCGGCCTATCGAACGTGAGTTCATTATCGACTGGTTGTCATCATACGTTCAGCTAACGCTCGATAACATTGGACATAGCGAGGGTCGTGATATCAGCGAGGAGCAGAATGCGCTGCTTGGCAGCATTTTGCGTGAGGCTGCGATCGAGAAACGATTGGCCGCGTAAGTGAATATTTGCGCCGAAAATGGGGGCCGCCGCCTCGTCCCCTGTTTCGGCGCATTCGGGTGGTAGATGTAATGTCCCCTATGCAAGATGTCTTGCATGTACGCAGGGCCGGTAACAAACTGTCATAGAATCTGGTTTTCTGCTCAAAACGCGGAAAGCTCCAGGGGGTGAGACGAGGACTATGGGAACAATCACTGTCG
>JBCDDR010000071.1:0-11319 GCA_039180205.1 Pseudomonadota bacterium
GCGATAACGGAAGCTGATCTGAGACGACATATCGAAATCCTTGCGTCCGATGAATTCGAAGGTCGGGCGCCCGCCAGTCCCGGCGGTGAACTGACGACGCAGTATCTCGTAAGTTATCTGAAAGAGGTGGGCCTCGCCCCTGCGCCGAATGGCAAATATCGACAAAATGTGACGCTTGTTGAAATGACCCCTGCGCCAGGTGCTGACTTAAAGGTCAAGGGACCGGCGGGAAGCCTCAGCTTCAGCTATTTTAATGATGTCATGCTTTGGACAAAGCGCGTCACCGAAACCGCGGCGATTGAGAACAGCGAAATCGTATTCGTTGGGTATGGCGTTCACGCACCTGAATATGACTGGAACGATTACGAAGGGGTCGACGTGCGCGGGAAAACGGTACTGATGCTGGTGAATGACCCAGGATTTGCGACCCGCGACCCAGCGCTTTTTGCCGGAAAAACAATGACCTATTATGGGCGGTGGACATATAAATTCGAGGAGGCTGCGCGCCAGGGCGCAGCTGGTGCAATCATCATTCATGAAGATGAGCCGGCCTCCTATCCCTGGGATGTCGTTTCAGCTGGGTGGTCGGGCCCGCAATATGATCTCGAGAGACCGGACAGGAACGCCAGCCGAACAGCGATTGAAGGCTGGGTAACGGCGCGTGCCGGCCGTGAAATTCTCGCTTTGGGCGGAAAAAACCTGAAGGATCTGAAAGCGCGCGCGGCAAAGCGGGGGTTTCGCGCCCAGGCACTCGGTGTCACGGCGAGCGGGGCCGTTTCCAACAAGATCCGAACCTCTCAATCGGCGAACATCATGGGGATCGTCCCGGGTAGCGAGGCACCCGACGAGGTTGTGATCTTCATGGCCCATTGGGACCATCTAGGTCGCGGTCCTGCGATCAATGGCGATGAGATTTATAATGGCGCGAAAGATAATGCGAGCGGGGTTGCGGGCATCCTTGAGCTGATTGAGGCGTTCCAAAAGGCGCCAACACCGCCAAAGCGAACAGTCGCCTTTCTGGCTGTGACGGCAGAAGAAAGTGGGCTTCTGGGCTCTGCTCATTATGCTGAAAACCCGATTTTCCCGGCGGCGAAAACAGTGGCTGCGATTAACCTCGATGGGCTCAATATCATCGGCCCCACGCGTGAAATCGTTCTCGTCGGACATGGCAAAACAACGATCGAGGATATCCTGCAGGAAAAGCTCACGGCGCAAGGCCGCCGTCTGGACCCTGAGCCCCTACCTGAACGGGGATATTTCTATCGCTCTGACCATTTTAGCCTCGCCAAGGTCGGTATCCCGGTACTGTATCCGGGGGCCGGGATTGATGCTCGCGAGCGTGGTCGGGCATGGGGCCTTGAGCAGGTCACTCAGTTTACCCAAAACCATTATCACAAGCCTTCTGATGAATATTCCCCGGACTGGGATTTGTCTGGTGCCGTTGAAGACTTACAGGTCATCTATGAAGTCGGGCGCGCGATTGCGGACAGCGCGAGCTGGCCTGAATGGAAACCAGGTGCCGAGTTCAAGGCGGCGCGAGAGAAAAGTCTAAGTGTCGGTCCGCAAGCAAAACATGAAGGCGAGTGAATGATGAGCGACGCGGATGACAGGAGGGGTTTGCTGGATAAGGTGCAGCGCCTGATGAGAGAGCGCAGGTTTGATCGCATTCTGCTGGCGGTTTTTGCCTCAGCCATGACTGTTCCCGTCATGAGTCACGCCGCCACGCCTGACCCATCGCCGGTCGTTGAGCGGGCGAAAAAGCTCAGTCAGGAAGCGTTGATCGTGGATACCCACATTGATGTGCCGTACCGTCTTGAGTCTGACACTTCCGACGTTTCAAAACGAACAAGCACAGGGGACTTCGATGCCGTTCGCGCGCGTGAGGGCGGTCTGAATGCGTTGTTTCTTTCGATTTACATCCCAGCCTTCAAAGAAAAGGATGGAACCGCCTTTGATTATGCCAACAAGCTGATCGATAAAATGGAGCGGATAGCGACCGCGAACCCCGACGTTTTTGAGATTGTCACAACACCCGATGATCTGGAGGACGCGGTGAAATCGGGAAAAATCGCGTGGCCAATGGGGATGGAAAACGGCGCGCCGATTGATGGCAAGCTCGAAAACCTTGCGTATTTTGCTGTGCGCGGCATTCGGTACATTACGCTGACCCACTCGCGTTCCAATCATATTGCCGACTCGTCTTATGATATCTCGCGTCAGCACGGGGGGCTTTCCGAATTCGGGAAAAGGCTTATCCCTGAAATGCACAGGCATGGTGTGATGGTAGACATCAGTCATGTCTCCGATGCTGCGTTTTGGAACGTTATGGCCATTGATGGGCCACCGCCCATTGCATCGCACTCGTCCCCGCGTGCCTTTACGCCGGGATGGGAACGCAACATGAGTGATGAAATGATCAAAGCGCTCGAAGCGCGCGGCGGGGTCATCATGATCAATTTTGGTTCTGCGTTCTTGCGGCCTGAACCTGCTGAATATGGGGCGGCCCAAACCAAAGCCTATGAGGCCATGATCGCAGCGTCAGGAGATATTGAGCCATCGGATGAGCTGCGGGAGGCGTTCAATAAAGCCTATCGTGAGAAAAACCCTTATCCCTATGCCACACTTTCCCATGTGGCGGATCAGATCGATCATGTGGTGAAATTGGTTGGCATTGATTATGTCGGGCTCGGGTCCGACTTTGACGGGGTTGGCGATAGCCTACCGAACGATCTGAAGTCGGTCGCCGATTATCCAAATCTTACAGCGGAGCTTATCCGGCGCGGCTATAGTGATGATCATATCCGCCAAATTCTGGGTGGAAACATCATGCGGGTGTGGCGCGAGGTCGAAGCATATGCCAACGCGCAAGGCAACGATTAGCAACGTTCGCAGATGATGGATGGTATTCGTTGGCCTGCTGAGTGGGAGCCACAGGCGGACGTTTGGACCGCCTGGCCCTCACATCCTGACCTTTGGGGAGATGGCCTTGAGGCCGCCCGCAACGAAGTGGCGGGTTTGATCAAAGCGATCGGTTCGCCTCGGAAATGCGTTCAGAAAGCTCCCAAGGTCAATGTCCTCGTCGCTGATCGTCGGGCTATGGAATCGGCGCGTGCGGCGATACCAGGGGGCGTTGTTTCTTTTGTCGAAATGCGGTTCGGCGACATTTGGCTGCGCGATACGGCTCCGGTTTTTGTCTTCGAGAACAATCATGCGGTGCACGGCGTGCGATTTCGCTTCAATGGCTGGGGCGGCAAATATATCCTTCCGCATGATGGTGATTTGGGCGAACGGCTTCTCCACCACCTCAATATGAGGTCGATCAACCTCGACATGATTGGAGAAGGGGGCGCGATCGAGGGTAACGGTGCGGGCACACTGATGACGACAGCACAGTGCCTTCTCAATCCAAACCGCAGGCTTCCGAAAACCGCCGCCGCGCTCACCGAAGAGCATGCCGCTTCCGCTCTCAAATCATCGTTAGGCGTCGATCGGGTGATCTGGTTGTCGGAGGGATTGGCTTATGACCATACCGATGGCCATATCGATAACTGTGCTCGCTTTATTTCGCCTCAGGACGTGGTGTGCATGCGTGCCACGACGACTGCTGATCCGCAGGCGACCCGGCTGTCGCGAATTGAAGACGAGCTCAGGGGGCAAAATGGTATGACCGTGCATACCATCCCATCGCCGGGCCGCGTGGTAGATGAAGCGGGGGAGATCCTGCCCGCGAGCTATCTCAATTTCCTGATCAGTAACGGACGCGTTGTCATGCCGGTTTTCGGTTCTGAATTTGATGCACCAGCGAAGGCGGCACTGGCTGCACTTATGCCCCAATTTGAGGTCATTGATCTGCCCGCCAAGGCAATCCTCAAGGGGGGCGGAACATTTCATTGCATCACGCAACAGCAGCCGGCGCTTCAATCGTGAAGAGTGAGAAATCATGTCCAGCGAAACCGTAACGGTCGCAGCGATCCAGACGATCTTAACCGATGATACGGCGACGAATATTGCCCGCCTTGACCAGCTCGTTCGGCAGGCTCAGGCGACACAGGGGGCCCAGGTCATCCTGATGCCGGAGCTGTTTTCCGGGCATTACTTCTGCAAGACCGAGACAGCGGAGAATTTTTCACGTGCCCACCGGGTTGCAGACGATCCAGCTGTTCGTCATTTCTCGCGCCTCGCCGCTGAACTCTCGGTCGTTCTCCCCGTTTCCTTTTTCGAGCGTGATGGGCCGCATTTCTACAATGCGGTTGCGATCGTCGATGCGGATGGCACGCTATTGGGCGTTTATCGCAAATCACATATTCCCGACGGTCCCGGATATGAGGAAAAATTTTACTTCCGCCCCGGAAATACAGGCTTTCAGGCATTCGAAACCAGGTTTGGTACAATCGGTGTGGGGATTTGTTGGGATCAATGGTTTCCGGAGGCTGCCCGTGCTTTGATGCTGAAGGGCGCGGAGCTCTTGCTGTATCCGACCGCGATTGGGTCGGAGCCCGACGACCCCGCGCTGAACACGGCGCAGATGTGGCAACGCGCGATGCAGGGCCACGCCGTTTCAAATGCTGTCCCGGTCATTGCCGCCAATCGAACCGGCACCGAGGGAACCCAGCATTTTTATGGAGCGAGCTTTATCGCCGACGAGGCAGGAACGATTATTCAAGAAATTGCCGATAATCAGACCGGCGTTATCTCGGCTCAGTTCGACCTCGCGGCTTTGCGCCATCGGCGTGCGGCCTTCGGATTTTTCCGAGACCGCAGGCCCGAACTCTACGGTGATCTGACGAGCGATCAATAAAGTGGTGGTGTCATAAACCGTTAAGAAACAATCGTAAAAAGGTCATGTTCTGGTTCTACGCGAACCATAGTCAAAATAAACGGCCAGCGCAGGTACGCTGGTTCTCAGGTGAAAGGATGAATTCCATGGGGGTAAAAATGCAGTTTGGACGCACAAACATACTGAGTGCGGTCGTCGGATTGGGCCTCTCTCTTGCGGCGTTTCCCGCGATGGCATCGAATGAAAGTGGTGTCTATGTCTCTGCTTTTGCAGGGGTGGGTTTTCAGCAGGACCTGGAAGGGGAAACCACAATTGCGACAGCGGGTCCGCTTAGTGTCGATATTGATCTCGACACTGGGTTCGTTGTTGGGGGTGCTATTGGGTATGCCTTCCCAAGCTTGCGGGTTATTCAACTGCGGGTGGAGGCAGAGCTCAGCTATCGCGAAAATGACGCTGGAAGCGCGCTGCTTGATGGTATTCCGCAGTTGGCGACACTCGATACCAGTTCACTCGCCGGTATCGCGAATGTCCTCATCGATTTCGAGATTTTCCCGATTGTCACGCCGTTTATTGGCGCGGGTGTCGGTATCGCGGGTGTTGAGTCCGATGTCGAGTTGACATCCGACCTTGGTGATCTTCTTCAGTTCGGCGGTCCGACGCAGACAGAACTTGTTTATCAGTTTATCGCGGGGTTCAGCATTCCGCTGCCCGGCTCCCTCGAAATCTATGCCGATGGCCGGTATTATCGTGCAGCAGACCCAGACTTCACCCTGTCTGACCCACTTGGTGCACTGCCCACATCGGTTTTCGACAATGAGTTTGAAATCATTCACGTCACCGCTGGGCTGCGCTATACTTTCTGACGTTTATTTGAATGGCTGAGGAAAACCGGGGATAACCTATCCCCGGTTTTTTTATGCGCTGAAAAGGCGTTGGAAGTGGCGGCGCGGTCGCCCTTTCCACGCCCCTTCGTGATATGCGGCAGAGGCTAGGAGCGGGATGACCGAACCGGCTTCGGCAAAAACCATCTGCTCAAGCGCGGTGTCGACCTTGCCCCACGAGCAGGCCTCTTTCAGTGTCGAAGAAGAGCAGGCGCCATCGCGCACATCCGCGACAGTGATCTGCACCGCATACTTGTGCATCTCGGCCTCGACGCCCAAGATTTCCGCACAAACAACGGTATCCTGAGCGAAGTTTTTGGGGACGCCGCCGCCGACCATCAATAGACCCGTCGTACCGGCCTCGATCTTGATCTTGGTGAGCTCGCGAAAATCCGCAACGCTATCGATCATGACGTAGGGTTTGCCCGCGGCGATCCGCTCTTCCTGGTGTTTAACGAGGCCAAAGCCCGCCGAGCTATCCGAAAAGGCGGGGCAAAAGATCGGCACGTCATGCTGATAGGCGAGGCGGACGAGCGACGCTTCTTTTTTATCGATCTCATCGAGATAGCGGCCCATTTCGCGGATGAACCCGCGCGAAGAATAGCCACCCGGCGGCAGGCTGTCGGCGATCTCGCGTATTACAGCGTCGCAGCGTTGCAGGTCCTCCTCATCGATATACGTGTCGTAGATCCGGTCGATGTAGTGCTCGCGCAGCTCCTCATCGCTGATGGTACCAGCGATCTCGGGCCGGGCCTGATAATGCTGGAACCCGAGGCCTTCAAAGAAATCCATATCCACGATCGAGGCACCGGTCGCGACCACGGCATCGACCATATTGTAGCGGATCATGTCGGCATAGACTTGCATGCATCCCCCTGCCGATGTCGATCCGGCGAGCGTGAGGATCACCGAGCAATCGGGATCGGCCAGCATGGTCTGATAGATCGATGTCGCCCGCGCCAGATCACGCGATGTGAATGACATTTTGTCCATCGCCTCTATCAGAGCACGGGCATCAAAACTCGTAATATCGATGTGCTCGACGGGCTTCGACAGCAAGGTTGCCTTGCGGTTGGAATGGGTCGCGTCTGCAGTGGCGCTCGTCATGCGCGCTCTCCTTCCTGCATATGGTGATTGCTGGTGGCGCGGGCAGCGGTCGCCATTTGGTCAGGGACACTGTCAAGCAAGATGACTTCGCGCTTTGGGCCAAAACCGTTGAAATCGGTCCGCATCGCCGCGCCATAGGCGCCGAGCATACCGATTTCGATATAGTCCCCGGGTACGATGTCTGCCGGTAACATGAACGGCCCCTCCATATAGTCGATATCGTCACAGGTCGGCCCGAAAAACGAGAAGGGCCTAAGGGGAAAGGCGTTGCCAGCTTCCTCGCTCAGGCGTTTGACCGGAAAGCGCCAGGCACACTGCCCAGCATCGAAGAGCGAGCCGTATGTGCCGTCGTTGATGTAAAGGCAGTCGTCGCGCCGGTCGATCACGCGGACCACAGTTGCCCCGGCGGCGGCGACAAGCGCGCGGCCCGGCTCGCACCACAGCGAAACGTTTTCACCCACCGGTATCGCGCGAAGCGATGCCCTGATTGTCGCGAAATAGTTCGAAAGCGCAGGCGGGGTCATCCCCGGATAAGCGACCGGAAAGCCGCCGCCCACATCAACGATATCGACGATTGTCGCCGCATCGCGGATCACGTCGCCAGCGCGGTCCATGGCGCGGGCATAGGCACGCGGGTCCATCGCCTGGCTGCCCACATGAAAGCTGATGCCGAGCTGTAACGCATGACCCCTCGCCGCGCGCAGGAGCGTCGGTGCCGCTTCGCGCGGCACACCGAATTTCCGCGACAACGAAAGCTTGGCGCTGGGGTTCTCGACCTGGAGCCGAACGACCAACACGAGATCATCGGCGCCACCGGTCGCCGCAACGATCTTCTCAAGCTCGCGCTTATGGTCGAGCGCGAAGATCCGCACGCCGTGGTCAAAATAGGCCGCACGGATCGTCGCTTCGGATTTGACCGGATGCATCAGCGCCATGGTCGCGTCGGGAAACAGGCGATCGACCAGGGCGATTTCCGCTAGCGAGGCGACATCAAAATTGCGGATGCCGCCTTGCCATAGCGCTTCCAGGATTGCCGGCGACGGGTTCGCCTTGACCGCATAAAACGAGTAGCCGGGAAATCCCGACACAAAGCGCCGCGCGGCGCGGGTTGCCTCGTGTGGGCGGAGCGCCAAAACAGCGTCGTCCGGTGCGTGCTTCGCTAACGCCACCCCATCATTGTACTGGTCCATCTCATGGGAACTCCTGTAGATCGTTCAACACGAATGTCAGCCCCACGAGGTTCAGCCCGGACTTGACGAAGCGGCATTTAGGGTCTCTTTTCGGTCAAGTAAAGCGAAAATCGAACCAATGAAGGCTGTTCCGCGTGTGTTCGTTTTTCTTGAAGTGGAATCAGATGGGGGGCGAATATGGTGGTCATCTCCAAACTTCCCACCAGCCGAGATGTTGAAGCCGCCGACGAGCGGTTAGCGCCTTATGTGGTTCGCACGCCCATGGTGCGCCATGATGAGCTGGATGCGAAAACAAAGGCGCGGGTATTTGTAAAGTTGGAACCATTGCAGCGCACGGGTTCCTTCAAGTTTCGCGGTGCCTTCAATCGCCTCTCGCAACTGAATGCACACGAAAGGGAGACGGGTGTCGTCGCCTTTTCATCGGGGAACCATGCCCAGGGTGTCGCCGAGGCCGCAAGGCTCCTCAACATTCCCGCAACGATTGTGATGCCGGCTGACGCGCCCACAATCAAGCTGCGCAATACCGAAAAGCTCGGCGCGGAGGTTATCACGTATGACCGCGAAACCGAAAGTCGCGAGCTGATTGCCGAAGAACTGGCCGAAAAGCGGGGTGCCATTCTCGTCCCTTCGTTCGATGATCCACACATTGTGGCAGGACAGGGTACGATGGGCCTGGAAATGGTTCGCTTTGCCAAGGCGCATGGTCTGACCCCGGATCTGGCCGTCATTTGTTGCGGGGGAGGTGGGCTGACCTCGGGGTCAACATTGGCACTTAAGGACAGTTTCCCCGAAATCGACATCATGACAGCAGAACCCGAAGGGTATGACGATACAATGCGATCGCTGGAGCTGGGCACCCGTGTTGGGGTTGACGGTCATCCACCCTCGATTTGCGACGCACTGATGTCTCCGCACTGTGGCAAAATCCCTTTTGAGATTATGCGCGCGAACGCCGTTCATGGCGTTGCTGTTTCAGATGTCCAAGTCCGCAAGGCAATGGCGTTTGCCTTTTATCGTCTGCACGTAGTCGCTGAGCCGGGTGGGGCCGTCGCGCTCGCGGCACTCCTGTCCGGAGCTTTGAACCTGGAGGGGAAGACTGTGTTCGCCGTAATCTCCGGGGGGAATGTCGATCTCAAGCTCTTTACCGAATCAATTGCCGCGTTCGAAAAGGCTTAGCGACAGGACCCTAAACTTCGTTCAGCAATGGCAAAAGCGTGGCATGTAGCTCTCGCGTGGCAGCGGCCACAACCTGACCACCCATTTGCGCATCGCCGCCCTGCCATATGATATTCAGGCCCGCACCTGTGATTATAGGGATATGGGCCTGAATATCATATGGCTTAAGCCCGCTTTCGATAACCGCATCGATATGGCCCGCGGCGAGCAACGCATAGCCATATCCGTCGAGGCCATACCGGCAGAGCGCTGATGCCTGTCTTATGGTATTGAACCGTTGCGTCTCAGATTCAGTAAAAAGGCCCGGGTCGGTGGTGGTGATCCGGGCGTCTGCAAGGTGCGCGCAGTCGGATGTTTTTATCGGCTTGTTGTTGAGATGGGCGGACGACCCATCGCCCACATACCGTTCACCGAGATAAGGCTGGTCAATCGCTCCGAGCACGGGCTTTGAGCCATCGTTAAGGGCAATCAGCGTGGTCCAAGTGGGAATGCCGCAGACAAATGCCCGCGTTCCATCGATCGGGTCGATCACCCAATGGCGCATGCTGGGTTCCCGAGTTTCCCCGTATTCCTCGCCGAGGATCCCATCCATGGGACGATTTTGAGATAAAACATCTCGGATTGCCTGCTCGGCATCGCGGTCGGCAGCGGTGACCGGATCAATGGCGAGGTCGGCGCTTGCCTTGTTGTCGATATCCAAAGCGGTGCGGAAAGCTGCGGACGTGACCGTCTTCGCTGTATCGGCGCAAAGGATGAGTATTTCTTGATCGGTCAGATTTCTGGTCATCCCTGGGCAGGAAATGCAGCTTCCGACCCATCGCCTTTCATCTGGATCACCTGATGCGGGTAGGGGATTGAGATGCCATCGGCGTCAAACGCTTCCTTGACGCGCTTCAGAAGGTCGAAATGAACACCCCAATAATCGCTTGCTTTGACCCACACGCGAACAACGATATTGACTGAAGAGTCAGCAAGCGCAGAGACGGCGATCAAGGGTGATGGGACCGACATGCATCGATCATCGGCATCGAGCAATCGTTGAATGGCCGCCATTGCCTCGTCAATATTGTCGCCGTAATCAATCCCGAACTCCAAGTCGACGCGGCGGGTTTCATGGTGCGAATAATTGGTAATCGTCTGGCCCCATATCTGCCCGTTTGGCACAATGATATGCTTGTTATCGGGGGTCGCCATATCGGTTGTGAAGAGCGTGATTGCTTTCACTGTGCCCGAGGTTCCCCCCGCCTCCACAAAGTCGCCGATTTTGAACGGCCGGAAAAACAGCAGCATCACGCCCGCCGCGCAGTCGCCTAATGTGCCCTGCAAGGCAAGACCAATGGCGAGGCCAAATGCACCAAGGACGGCGACCAGGCTCGCTGTTTGAATGCCGAATTTACCCATCACCGCCAAAACGGTGAAGGCAATGATAGCATATCGGATCAGGCTGCCCAGAAACCGCAGGAGGGTCACGTCGACATGTTCGCTGCGGCTCAGCGTTTTGATAAAGGTCCGTTTCGCCCAGCCCGCAAAAATCAGGCCTAGAATAAAGATCCCGATGGCGAAGACGATGTTGCTTGTCCAGTCGAGGATCAGCGGACCATATTTGTCGATCAGTGCCTGAACGTCTTCGAGATTTTGAGGCAATACCAATTCGCCAACATCACTCATGTCGAACGCCCTCCACATTGGAATGAGGTGCGGGCGAGGACGCCCACACCTCCGTTATCGGTCAAAAATAGCGAGCGGTTATGCGTTCGCGCCGCGCAGTGCATCGCGGATTTCTTCAAGCAACACTTCCTGACGCGGCGGCTCCGCGGGGGCTTCGGGCTTTTCTTCTTCTTTTCGTTTGAGTGAATTTATTCCCTTGACCAGAAGAAACACAGCGAAAGCGACGATGGTGAATTCGAAAATGATATTGATGAATTGCCCATAGGCAATCGCGGGAACGCCAGCTTCTTTAACCTGCGCCAGTGTAGCCCCCTCCGCCACATCGCCGAGCGCCAAATAAAGGTTAGAGAAATCCAGCTGGCCGAGCAGCGGACTGATCGCCGGCATAATGATGTCGTTGACGAGTGAACTGACAATTTTTCCGAACGCGGCGCCGATGATGATACCGACAGCCAGGTCAACGACATTTCCCTTAACTGCAAACTCTTTGAATTCTTGGATCATGGGAATGATCCAAGAA
>JBCDDR010000072.1:0-11183 GCA_039180205.1 Pseudomonadota bacterium
CTCCCCTCGCTCGCCAATCCAAAAATTGTTGCAGGCGGCGCAATCGGCGAGTCGAAGCTTGATGTTTTTGCACTGGCAGGGAACGAAGCGCACAAATGGATCGCGCCCTATGCGAGCTATATGCGGACCAAGGCGTCGGCTGAGCAGGGGATTGAGACCGAAACAGCCGCCGCGCGCAAAGCAATGCTGGATGCAGAGATTGCATTCCCGATTGTTGCCAAACCCGATAGTGGATTGCGCGGCGCGGGCGTGCGGCCTGTGCGAAATGACGAAGAGCTTGCGCAGTATATTGCAGGGTTCCCGATTGGCGAGCGCGTCGTCCTTCAGGCGATGGTGCCCTATGAGGCTGAAGCAGGTGTCTTTTACGTTCGCCACCCGCAAGAAGCCAAAGGCAACATTATCTCGCTGACGCTCAAATATGCCGCTTATGTCTATGGAGACGGATCGCGCACGTTAAAACAACTGATTGACGACGACCCCCGCGCAAGCGCCATTGCAGAGGTCTATCAACGCCGCCTTCAAGATCAATTACATGAGGTTCCGGCTGCGGGCACCCCGATTAAACTCGTGTTTGCGGGCAGCCATTGTCGCGGTTCAATCTTCAAAAACGGAGCTGACTTTATCACGCCTGAAATGGTCGATGCATTTGATCGTATTTCGAAGGACATCGATGAATTTTATTTCGGTCGATATGATGTTCGGTTCCGAACGATTGAAGATCTGCAGGCCGGAAAACATTTTCAAATTGTCGAGGTGAATGGCAGCGGCAGTGAACAAACTCACATCTGGGATAGCCGCACCACGTTGAAAGAGGCCTACCTTGCAACTTTTGAGCAGTGGCGGCTCAGCTTCGAATTCGGTGCCGCCAACCAACAACGCGGATTTCAAAAAACAAAGCTGATGACGGTTTTGAAGCTGTGGTTTGGCGAGTTGAGGCGTGGCCGAAAATATCCTGAAACGCTTTAGCAGGGGCCGTGGCCATTAACCCACCTTCGGCCCCCAAGCTAACGTCGCCGGGGCCGACGGGGGTTTCGCGTTTTTGGTTGAACCAGACAATGGACAAGACGGACGCTGCGCCGCTTTCGCAAACTCGATTCCACATAGGCCACGTTTCGATTGCTCACCTGAAAACGCTCGCGCCCGTTCGGCGTTACGCGGCCAACCTCGAGCGTTTCACTCATCACGCGGGGGGCCGCCGTGTAGACCCTGCCCCGCCGGATCGACGCTGCAACATTGATGCCCACGATCTCCCCCTCGCCATTCAGAATGGGGCCGCCCGAAATCCCGCCCAAGGTACCTGGAAACTCGGGGAAACGAGCGCGTTCCGCCCAGGCAATCGCCAGCTCTCGGTTTCGCCCATTTTTTGTTCTGATAACGGCACGACCCAAAACCGACGCCGCCACGGCAGCCGGTCGTCCTTGAGGGAAACCAAACTGATACCCCGTTTCGCCAATGCGTGGCAGATCATCAAGGAACGCGAGTGGCGGCGCATTGAGGCGTGCCCGGATGAGGGCAGCATCCGCCGTTGGGTGGGTCAATACGGCATCGGCCCTGATGACCTTCTTGTCGTCGACCAAAAGACCAACTGAGTTGCACCCCTTCACAACATGTGCGGCGGTCATCCATATCCCATCATCGGTGATGGCGAATGCGGTCCCGATCGAATTTCTTTTCGGACCCTGCGGCTCTCCGATATCGACCACGAGATCATTTGCGTTCGGCGCGGGTAAAGCGGGACGACTGGACGCGGGATCGGACTGTGACGGGCTCGGTTCTGGCAGGATGGGCGGTCGGCGTGTTCCGGCTGGCGCACGCGGCCAACCCTCGGCTCCCGGCCATGACGGCGGTCTGGGTTGGATTTCATCTTGGATCGAAGGCGGACGTCGATAGCCGCCGCCACTACCCGGAAAGTTCTCGCTGAGGAGGATATCGCGGATCACGATGCCAGCGAAGACGATGAGTACGGCTCGTTGGAACCAGCTCGCTGATCGTTTGCGCGGTGACGTACCCACTTTAGAGCGCGACAGCAGCGGAGGTGAGCGCTGCCACAGATAGCTTGAGTGCTGTGAGTGCGATGGCTGCCGCGCGCTCGTCACGCTCTATCCGCGCCGACAAATTTCCAAGCAGCATATCAATCACCCGAAAGGCAATGAGCTGCAAAATTACGGTCAACAGACCCCACACCGCAATATCAATAACATTCACACTGCCGGAAAGCGCAAACCCAAGCGGAACCGCGATCGCCAGCGAAATGCCAGCGAATGAGATTGCCGCCGAGATATTCCCCTCACGCACAAGCTTCAGCTCATCATGCGGGGTAATGAAAAGATAAACCCAAAGGCCAACCGCCCAGACAACCGTCGCAGTGGCCAAATGCAGGATCAGATGCGGCAGGCCTGCCTGAAAACTCTCAAATACCGCTTCCATGAAATTCCCCCAACGTCTTGCAATCCCGCTGACCACATATTTAACGTGACCATACCTGCGGTAAGGTCTCAAAGCGCTTCCCTTGCCGCAAGACGCGCAGCGAAGCAACCCAACGGGTCACTTCCTTCAAAAAAAGAAACCGAATCTATTTCTGAGGAATAGCGGGTTTCCGCTCAGGACAGCCGTATTGTGTCATTGCTGTGAGTTCAATCCCGCAGCTGATCGCGTTTTTCTCCTGTCACCAGACGTGAGAAACAGACGGGAGATGTGGCGACGCCACCAGCCTAGCCGCCTTTCCGTGACCTCAGCAACGGCCATGCAAATGAAAATCAGAGCAATAAGTGTGGCTGCGGTCACAAGCTCATTATCGGCGTGCTCTTGCAAAACGGCAGAAAAGCATTGCGACAAAGGACGGTGCAAAAGATAAGTCGTGAACGAGGCACCTGCAAAAAATCGAATGGGTTTCGCCATGAAAATGAGCAGCGATCGCAGCGGCAGGCTAAGCCGGTTCATCGCCATCAGATGCCCCACAATCGCCACGCCCAGCAACATGTCGGTCAGGACGCGCTGGCTTTGCCCTAGCATCCAGTACCCCGGGACGCGCGCATGGAGATAAGACCCGAGCCTTTCATCAAATTCAAAGGTCCCAAGCCCTGCAATCAGCATGAGCGAGCCCCCAAACAGTATGAGCGCCGATATGATCGACAGGTTCACCGCCAGTTTTGACCGCAGTCGCGCATATAGCGCGCCCATGAGCCAAACTGGGAACAGCGCCAAGATGCCGGGCCCGGATGCCACCGCCGCAACCGCGAACAGACAGAGACGCCGCCATCCTCTTGTGAAAATGATGAGCCCGAAAAATAGATAGTACCAAACCTCGTAGTTGAGTGACCAGTAGGGAAGATTGAGCGGAACACGGACGTGATTGTCCCATGACTGGTTCAAAAATGCGAACGTGCTGAAAAGCGCAAACCCAAGACCCTGAGGTTCAGGAGTGATCGCCGCTTTTGGTATGACGCCGAGGGCAAAAGCCCCGTACGCCAGTAAATAGGACAAAATCACACACGGGATGGCCACCGAATAAACCCGCGAAAGACGAGCGATTGCATAGGATTTTGGGTCACGGGAACGAAATGCCGTGGTTTGGTAGATAATGAACCCCGATAGCACAAAAAATATGATGACTGCTTCGTGCCCCAGCTCGGCAAAAACACCCAGGTGGAGTGCAAATCCATCATTCTCCATATGCTCGGCAACAACGAGCAGGGCCGCGACAATCCTCAAAAAATCGAGATAAATCGAAAACTCTCGGGGCAGGCCACCAAATTGACCGACGCAATCACCCGCCTTATGAGGTGTGTGCGTCTTGGGTTCGGTGTCCATTTCTGCGAGCCCCCTTCGCCATTCAGTCCTGACCCCCGTCAGGATCTCTCGAAATCGTTGCCCGATCAGCTCCAAAGCCAAGATCAGAACCAGCGTTTGAACAGCGACTTATCCTACCATAGGACGGGACGTCACGCCGCAAGTACGCAACGCGGCGACAGCAAGAGGATATCAACAACGTTTTTCAGCTGAGTGCTGCATTGGTGGTCGGAAAATGGCGACGGAGTAACCAGCTGAATTCTCAAATGATCTCGATCTGATCCGTAAATATTTCGCACGATTGGGGCACGCATTCTTACCAACGGCGTAAAGCAAGCAAAGCGAAGGTATCGATGATCACACAGCGATCACTGCAATTGTGAAGGCTTTCTCCTCTCCTGCGACATGTTCATTATTGAAAAATTAAGGGATCTCACCTATTTTCTAATGGTATCGGGGAGTTTGGTTGGGTTTTCCCCCCTGTTTCCCTCCGCCTCGGTACGGCCCAAAAGGCCTTTGCGTGACGAACGCAAAACGACGCCCGGTCAAAAACCCCCATTTGACCGGGCGTTTCGTTTTTTTACTCCTGGCGACTTTTCATCCCAGTTGTTTCCGAACCACTTGTTTCCAAATTGGTTGTGCGAAAAACCTTCGAATTGGTTTGCCCGGCTTCCGATTGCCACCTTGTCGCTCGATCAAAGCGTTTGGTCAACGATCCTTTCCATGGGCGAGCCATTCACTCCCGATTTCCGTATTCTTCCGTTATTGCTTGAAAATCACAGCCATTCGCTGTCATTTTCGCAGTTATCGCGTGGTATAGGGTCGAGAGAAAAAAGGGGTATCTGGTGGTGACAAAATCCAAAAATGACGGGTCTGCGTGCAAGAGCTACATGCGGATGGCGATCGTTCGTTGTTTTATTCTGCTTCCGGTGTTGATCGCCGCGTCTCTGCTGCCCGCGCACGCGAACAAACAACTCGACGCCATTTTGGAAGATCACTGGGTGCTTGTTCTCTCTGAAAATCCAACCTTCGCGACCCAGCTTGGGGTTCGCACCTATGACGACCGGCTTGGATCGCTGACAGTTGCGAGCATGGATGACGCCACCACCGCACGCAGAGGGCTCGTCGCGCGGCTCAATGATATTGCCGACAGCGAGCTTTCCGAAGCCGAACGGGTCAACAAGAGGCTCCTGACCACCAACCTCACGCAAGCGATCAAATCGAACAGTTTTGGCGCCCGACTCATGCCGTTCAGCACCTATGCTGGTTGGCACATGGGCTTTCCAAGATTGCCCGAAAACCAACCGCTCAGGACGCTCGCCGACTATGAAAGCTATGTCGCTCGACTGGTTGATTTCGCACGTTTCAACGCCGAAGGCATCGCAACGACACGCACGGGCGTACAATCCGGTTTCATACTCCCCTGTACAATCCTTGATGGGTTCGACAAAACAATCACCGCGCATATTGTGGATGAAGTCGAAGCCTCAGTCTTTTGGGCACCATTTCAGGCGAAACCTGACTCGATTGAGGATGATGCCTGGAAAAACCTGAAAGCGCGAGGCAGGGCAGCGATTGAAGAGCAGGTGATCGCCGGCTATCAGGCGCTCGCTGATTTCTATACCGGCGAATATTTACCCAATTGCGCAAAGGAGGTTGGGGCCGGCAACCTTCCCGATGGGGCCGCCTATTACGCGCATCGCGTCGCGGTTGAAACCACAACCACCCTTTCCCCTCGGCAAATCCATGAAATTGGCCTTGGCGAGGTCAAGCGGATAAAGGACGAGATGCTCGCGGTGATGGAGACCACGGGATTTGAAGGGGACTTCAAAGCCTTTCAGACATTTCTGCGTACCGATCCGCAGTTTTATGCGAAAACCCCGCGCGAGCTGATGGAGCGGACGGCATGGATTTCCAAACGGATCGATGCCGAGCTGCCCAAGCTTTTCAAACGCCTTCCTCGAATCCCCTATGGTGTAAAGCCCATCCCCGATGCGATCGCCGAAAAAACCACAACCGCTTATTATGAGCGGCCTTCGGGCGATGGCCTGCGCAGCGGCACCTACCGCGTCAATACATCCAAGCTGAACACGCGCCCGCTCTTTGAAATCGAGGCGCTCACCTTGCACGAGGCTGTGCCCGGCCATCACCTTCAGCTTGCGCTCCAGCAAGAGCTCGATTTGCCGATGTTTCGCCGCTTCAGCGGTATCACCGCCTTTGTGGAAGGGTGGGGCCTTTATGCCGAACGCCTGGGTCTGGAAGTTGGTTTCTATACCGACCCGTACAGCAACTTTGGGCGGCTTTCCTACGAGATGTGGCGCGCTACCCGGCTGGTGGTTGATACCGGCATGCATGCGCTCGGCTGGTCGCGCGAGCGGGCGGTTGAATTTATGGCCGATAACACACTGTTATCGCTCCACAACATCGATGCCGAAGTTGATCGCTACATTTCCTGGCCCGGCCAGGCGCTTGGCTATAAACTGGGCGAGCTCAAAATCCGCGAGTTGCGCACCCGTGCGGAAAAAGCGTTCGGTGATAAGTTCGACATCCGCACCTTCCATGATGAGATACTCAAACACGGGTCGTTGCCGCTCACACTTCTTGAAGCCAATATCGACGCCTGGATTGATAAGGAGGCCTCCGAATGATCCTGTTTCTGAAAAAAACCGGTAGACATTTTGCGCTGGGATGTACTTTCGCGATTGCGCTTGCCGCAGCCTCTCCAACGGTTCTGGTTGCTGACGATGATATTCCCGCGTTGAGCGGTCGAGATCGCGTCTCCCGCGCGATCAGTTCGGAGATCAACATCGCCATCGAAGAGGGGACCAAAACCTTTCTCAGGCTTTCGCCCATGGGGGCAACGGTTCTGGATGCGCCGGCCGCGCTTGCAGGAGAGGATGCCGACACCAAATTTGACGATTTCTCACCGGCGCCCCTCAAACAGGCGCGGGCGAAACTTGCGGTGTATGCCGATCAGCTTTCCGCGCTCGGCGCCCAGAGCCAAAGCCGGGCCGAGGCCACGAACGCCCAGGTCATGGCACGAATCTTCCGGTATTTCGCCGGTGTGCCTGGCATCGACTATGGCTTTATCGAACCCTATTTCGGCCACCTGCCCTATGCGTTGCCGCAAATCTCCGGCGCGGCGATTGAATTCCCCAAGGTGATGACCAGTCAGCAGCGGGTGACGAGTGCGGAAGACGCAGAAACCTATCTGAAACGCCTGCGTGCCTTTTACCCGAGTTTTCGGAGCCTGTTCAACAAACTGAACGCCGACGGCGAACTGGGTGTGCGCCCCCCGAAAGCGGTTATCAACGGTGCGATTGGGGCACTCAAACGATTCATCACGCCCGCACCCGCCGAAAATCCGCTGGTTGTCGAGTTTCGCAAGAAGCTCGATAAAATCGAAGGCCTGAGCGACGAGGAACGCGATGAACTCGAGGCCCGCGCGACCAAGCTGGTCACCGATGAAGTCTACCCCGCTTATCGGGCCCTCCTTGCCAAGGCGAATATCATGGCGGTTGAACCATCGCCGCATGATGGGGTCTGGGCTCAGCCGGGCGGCGAGGCGTTTTACGCGGCCGCGCTCAAATTCCAGGGTGATACCGACCTTTCACCCGATGACGTCCATCAGATCGGGCTCAAGGAAGTCGAACGCATCACCGGCGAGATGGCAAAGGGCCTTGCTGATATTGGTGAGGCACCAAAACCAGGCGAGAGTGTTGGTCAAGTGATGGCGCGCCTTGGCGAGGACCCACGGTATCACTTCCCCGATACCGAAGAAGGACGCGCTGAGCTGCTTGAGCTTTTGCGCACACAGGTTGAAGCTGTGATCGAGCTTGCCCCCAGCTATTTCGCGACGGTGCCACCGCAACCTGTTGAGGTTCGCCGTATCCCGGTCTTTTCGCAGGATGGCGAAGCAGGCGGATTTTATACCCAACCCTCGTTCGATGGCACGCGACCGGGGATTTACTGGATCAATCTTCGCGATATGACGGCCTGGCCGCGCTGGGCGCTCCCCACCCTCACCTATCATGAGGCCGTGCCGGGCCATCACTTTCAGATTTCCATCAATCAGAATTTGAGCGACCTTCCCTTTCTCCGCCGCGCTGCCCCTTTTAACGCTTTTGTTGAAGGCTGGGCGCTTTATGCCGAACAGCTCGCCTATGAGATGGGGCTTTATGAAGCTGATCCGCTTGGCAACCTCGGCCGTTTGCAGGACGAACTCTTCCGCGCCGTGCGGCTGGTGGTGGATACCGGTCTCCATCACAAGCGCTGGACCCGCGAGAAAGCGATTAACTACATGTATAACGTGACAGGCACCGCGTTGAGCGAAGTCACAGCCGAAATCGAGCGCTATATGGCGTGGCCGGGACAAGCCACCGGCTACAAGCTTGGGATGATCAAAATTCAGTCTTTACGGGCGATGGCGGCGCGAGAGCTTGGTGACAAGTTCGATCTCAAAGCCTTCCACGATGAGGTGCTGCTGGGCGGCGCGGTCCCCATGGCGGTTCTGGAAGACAATATCAAAACCTGGATCGCCGAGCAGAAATGAGGGCGTTGTTATCCTTCAAATGGGTTAGGGCAAACGGGTAATGCGGCAGAGGATCTCTGCCCATTCCGTTTGTGATCGTCCTCCTAGGTTATGGCCCTGCCTCTAGGGTATCCAACGCCTTGTTCTTTGCATCTTCCATGACTTGCCGGGTTTCGCCGCTGCGTGCCATGAGTCTCAGCCCGGAATATACAGCGACAATGAAATGCGCATTCCGCTGGCTTTCGTCTGGCTGAATGAATGACCCATCACTTGCAAACGCGTTTTCAGCTGCCGCGATCAGCTTCGCGCGCGCACCTATTACTTTACGCCTTACATCCTCATCCAAAACCGCCACGTCAGCCGATGCATTGCAAAGAAAACAACCTCTTAAATCAAGATCTCGCCACCTGGCATTGATTGGAAGGGAAAGAAAGCGATCAAGCCGTTCTTTCAAGCTCCCTTCGGCTGCAAGGTCCTCTGCGGCGGAAGCAATAAAACGCGCTTCGTAAAGACCAAGGGCATGCCGATACATGCTCTGTTTATTCCCGAAAGACTTATAGAGGCTGGCCTTTCGAACACCCGTCGCCTCCACCAGATCGGAAAGGGAGGTACCATCGAACCCCTTTTCCCAAAACACATCCAAAATACTGGCTAAAGCTGAGCCTTCGTCAAATTCCCGAGGTCGACCAGCACTGAGTTGGATATTGCCGCTCTCTTCACACACGTGTGAGAATCCAATTGTTGACCAAATGGTACGTTATTCCTATCTCCCGGTTGTCGGGATGAACGACACAACACACTCGCGCTAACATTTGAAAGACCCAAACCATGTTAAAAACGAAAACAGCTCTTCTTGCCGTGGCCCTAACCCTCGCCTTGTCCGCTTGCGGCTACGGCACACAGGAAAACAGCATATCCAGCAATAGCGCCGCAACTCAACAGGCGGTGAACCTTGAAAATGCGGAACTCATTTCTGCAGGATCGTTTAGTGGCCGATCAGATCATGAAACGACAGGCAAAGTGTCTCTCGTCAAAACGACGACTGGATATGCACTTGTCTTCGCCGATGACTTTTCGCTTGATGGCGCACCAGACCCTCAGGTCGGTTTCGGCAAGGGCGGTAGCTATGTAAATGCAAGCCAGGTATCAGCCCTGCAAAGCAAAACCGGTGCGCAGACGTATGCCCTTCCCATTGGGTTTGAGCCTACAGACTATGATGAGGTCTATGTCTGGTGTGAGCAGTTTTCGGTGCCTCTAGGCGTCGCCAAGCTCAACTGATTGATCTAAAACAGTCGAAGCAGAGCTAGTCCTCTCGACCCTGCGGCCGAGAGGACTTTTTCTGTGATCAGTTCACCCCGCATATTGGGGGATGAATTCTTCCTCAACGGCTTTGCGAAGCAGTTCCGGCGGCAAGAGGCCCTGGGCCAGCACGAAGTCGTGGAAGGCTTTCTGGTCGAACTTGTCGCGCAATTTCAGCTCGGTGAAAATCCGCAAGCCGCGCATTTTCGCATAGCCATAATAGTAGGATGTCGCTTGACCCGGCAGGCGGAAGGCATAGCGATCAACTTCCTGCTGGGCAAAGCCATCGGTGATCACCACTTCCTGCATGAGGAATTGCTTGGCTTCGGCAGGCGTCAATTGCCCGGTGTTGATGAGCGGATCAAGGAACATCCGCGCTGCGCGCAACAACCGCAATTGCAGCGAGATCAACTGGCCATCCAGCGGCATATAAGGCTTGGTGATCGTCTCGGCATAGAGCCCCCAGCCCTCCACATTCGCGCTGTTGAAGGAGAAGAGCGCCCGTGCGGTCGAAACCCCACCTTCGATCATGGCGGAGAATTGGAGCTCATGCCCCGGGCGCGCCTCGTGCGCTGTCAGCGTCCAGGTGTTGGCCATGAAATTATCTTCATTATTGCCCCAGGAGCCATCTTCCCGCTGCTCGATCTTGGGCAAAACGAACACCGGATATTCGCCGGTATTTCCTACCAGACGCGGCGGGCGGACGTGCGGTGCGGGTTGCGCGGCGGTCTCTGCAGCCGAGGCGATTTCGATCCCGGCCTCACGCTCAGGCAGCGTCACGATCCCCTCGCGCTCGATTATTTCTTCAATCTTTCCGAGTGTCGCTTCATATTCCGCAAGCACCTTGTCGCCAGGGATTTCCTCCTCGCGCAGCTTCAGGATGACATCGCGGTAATCGGTAACGTCATAGCCCTTCTCTTTGGCGACAAGCGGGGCGAGCGCCTCCATCTCGGCACGGATTTCGGCAAACGCCGTCTGCGCCTGGCGGATCAGCTCCTCCGGCGAGGCATCAACGCCCCAGTTTTTGAGGTTGTTTTCATAGATTTCACGCGGCAGCGTCGAGGTTGGCCGCGCACGCTTTTTTACTTCCTCAGCGACCCAGGCGTTATAATCCTCAAGCTGTTTCGCAAGCGTGTCATAGGGCTCTTCCCAGCCTTCCAACGCCGAACTTGCGAGCAATTGGCGGACACCGGCGATGAATTTCGGCGCATTTTCAAGGTCTTTTTCAACCTCGCCAATAAACGGACCGATCAGGCCCTTATTGCGCATCACACGTTCGGTATCTGCGCGGGCAAGTTCGGTGATCGGCTTATAGCCGTTCGCGATCCCGGCATATTTTTTGATCCGCTCAATCGCGGCGTGGCGACGCTCTTCCGCTACCTGCGGATCCATCAGTGAACGGATGCCAAAGAACACCAGCTGCGTCACATTATGATAGGGCAGCATAACCTCGCTCGTCAGGCGGTCGGTTTCCATGCTGTCTTCAACGGACTTGATGAGGATCTGAATATCCTGCTTAACCTTCGGGTGTTCCGCTGCAGCCAGGTCCTTTTCATAGGTTTTC
>JBCDDR010000073.1:0-11147 GCA_039180205.1 Pseudomonadota bacterium
GACCCAGCCCGCGCACTTGAAGGTCTCTACGAACGCCTGACGCGGATTTACTCAGGGCAACCGCTTAATCAACCGGTTGATCGCGCGATGGCAGATCTTGTGGTTCGCCATAATCTGCCCAAGGCCTTTCTTGAATGGCTTTTCGAAGGGTTTTTGTGGGACAGCACCGGACGGACCTATGAAAGTCTAAGTGACGTGCGCGCGTATGGTGTCCGGGTTGCTGGCACCGTTGGGGTGATGATGGCCTGGCTGATGGGAGCCCGCGACCAGCATATACTGGCCCGTGCTTGCGACCTCGGCATTGCCATGCAGCTGACCAACATTGCCCGCGATGTTGGCGAGGATGCAAACGCCGGCCGGCTCTATCTGCCACGCGCATGGATGCGCGAAGCCGGTATCCAACCTGAATATTTTCTGGATGCGCCCGAAATGAGCGAAGCGATGGGGTCGGTGATCCAGCGCTTTCTCGGTGAGGCGAATGCGCTTTATAAACGTTCGGAGGCCGGGATCCGCGCCCTGCCCCGCAATTGCCAAACCGGAATTTTTGCGGCCCGCCTGATCTATGAAGCCATCGGTGCAAGGTTGGCGGCGCGCAATTATGATGCCGTCAACGCGCGTGCGTTTGTGCCTGGTTCGATAAAGGTTGGCCTTATCTTCAGAGCGTTTACCATGCGGGTTCAATCGAGCCTGACACGCCCGTTCCGCTTGCCGTCAGAGGCGCTTTACGCACCCGCATTGCAAGAAACCGAGGGTCTACTTGCGGCGGCTGATCTAAACCTCCAGCAAATCGCAACACAGGGGGAAACTGAAGGCCAGATCGACTGGGTGTTCTCTTTATTTGAGCGACAACTCGTGCGCGACGAAACACAACGTTGAAGCCAAAATCGACGACCGATATCCGGTGCGGCCCTTATGGGAATTGACGAACCCGGCGCCCTTTGCGTACCCTAACGGCTATTAAGAATTGGATGTGGAGGATACCCATGACAGGTGACATGATTTTCTTCATCGAGATGGTTGCGCTCAAAGGTTTCATCTTAGCATTCGCCGCGCGCGAATGGTGGCTGATGGAAAAAGACAGCCGGGCCCGCAAACAGGCGAAGGAAGAGGCAGAGGTTGCCGCCCGCGCCGAGGCAGAAGCCAATAACGTGGTCTATCTGCCTGAACCGGAACCGGAGCCCTGGTATCGCCGAGCCGCCTGAAGAACGGACACATCGCTCCTATGGGACTTGACCTGACCGGGAAGACGGCCTGGGTTACCGGTGCCGCCCGCGGGATCGGGCTTGCCTGCGCGGAAGAGTGTGCAGCTCATGGCGCCAGCGTGGTTTTAAGCGATATTGACCATGATATCGCGAACGTCGAGGCCGCGCGTATCGCGAAAACCTATCAGGTCCATGCAAGCGCCATCCGGTGCGACGTCACCTCACCCGCGGAGGTGGAAACCGCTGTCAAAACGATCACGAACGCGCATTCGCTCGATATCACAATCGCCAATGCAGGCATCGTCAAATCCGGCTCAATTCTTGACTTATCGGTTGAGGATTTTGACGCCGTCCTCGCGGTCAATTTGCGTGGGGTTTTCCTCGTCGGGCAAGCAAGCGCCAAGGCTATGGTTGCGGCGAGCCGCGAAGGCAGTATCATCAACATGGCATCGACCAATGCGGTCGTCGCGATCCCCAATCAGCTCGCCTATACCGCCTCGAAAGGGGCCGTTGTCCAGCTCACCAAGGCGATGGCGCTTGGGCTCGCACCCCACAAGATTCGGGTGAACGGCATCGGCCCTGGGTCGGTGATGACCGATGTATTGAAGGCCGTCGCGACGGACGAAGTGGCCAAACGCATGATCCTGTCGCGCACCCCTGCCGGGCGTATCGGCGACCCGCGCGAAATTGGCAAAGTCGCCGTCTTTTTGGCGAGCGACTATGCCTCTTATCTCACCGGACAAACGATTTATCCCGATGGGGGTCGGCTGGCGCTCAACTATGTGGTGCCGGTTCCCGACTGATCAGTTGGCGGTACAAGCCACCCAAACACAAAAACCGCCAGCACCGCTCCGGTGAGTTGCGAGATGATAAAGCCCAGCACATCAGGGGGCGAAATGCCTGCGAAACTGTTGGTCAAGCTGCGCGCTATGGTGACCGCCGGGTTTGCAAAGCTCGTCGACGCCGTGAACCAGTAGGCTGAGGTGATGTAAAGCCCGACCGCAGCGGCAATGCGCGAAGGTGCCAGCCGCACCAATGCCAGGATGAGACCCACAAGGCCAAAGGTGGCGATGCCTTCGGCCACAAACTGACCGATCCCGGTGCGCACCGTTTCGGAGACTTCAAACAGTCGATGAGCGAACATAACATGGGCAAGCCAAACGCCGATAATGCCAGCGCCTGCTTGTGTGATCACATAGAAGACCGCATCACGCCTGTCGATTTCGCGGCGAATCGCAAAGGCAAGCGTAACCGCCGGATTGAAATGGGCGCCCGACAAAGGACCAAACACCCAGATCAATACGGTGAGCAGCGTTCCGGTCGAAACGGCGTTTGCCAGCAATGCAAACCCCGTATTCCCGCCTGACAAATTGACCGCCATGATACCGGAGCCGACGACCCCCATCAGCAAGAAGGCCGTCCCAAGCGCCTCCGCGGCGAGCCGCCGGTTTAAGTTCGGTGGATTTGACATTATGCAGGTAATCCGTCATTCGCGATTTCGGCGAGCGCTTGTGCGCGCTGATCATTGTCCAGCGCTGCCCAATTAAGCCCTAAAAAACGCAGGATGCGGGTTTCGATCTGCTGATAAACCGAGAAGAACGCGGCCCGCTTATCTGCATCGCTACCATCAACGGCGGCAGGGTCACTGTGGCCCCAGTGCGCGTGAACCGGCGCGCCATGCCATACGGGGCATTTTTCCTCGGCAGCATTCCCGCAGACGGTGATCACAACATCGAGGCGCGGGGCTCCGGTTTCAGCAAATCGGTCCCAGCTTTTTGAAGACAGACCCTCAACCGCATGGCCCTGGCGCGTCAGTATTTCAATCGCAAAGGGGTTGACCCGGCCAACGGGCTGACTGCCTGCGCTGAAAGCACGAAAGCGCGGCGCGCCGTGGGCGTTGAGAAGCGCTTCGGCCAGGATACTTCGCGCAGAATTCCCAGTGCACAAAAAAAGTACGGTCTCAGCCATGAGTGATGTTCCTGCCGTTCTTTCGCGGTCCGGTCATTTCTATGCGCGAAATTACGAGATCGGCAAGCGGGAAACAAAAAACGACGGCCCTGTGAAACCACAGAGCCGCCGTCTTTACCCCCAGGACCTGTTTTTTGGCCCAGCCTTTGCTTTGCACCGAGACAAACACAACACGTCTCAGTGCTCAAAAGCCATGTTCCGTATAAAGCAATCAGCGTGCCAATTTTTAAGCCCCTGAAATTCCGTTATAATTCGGTTAACCACATCCAAAACTGTAAATTTTTCCGACACTTGGAGCCATGTTGCTTACTGGTCGAGGCCAACACAAGCGAGACAGATTGTATAGCGGGAGCCCGGATCTTTGAATTCAAGCGCGAGGGCGGCATCATGGGCAACCGACCGGAAAAGCGTTGTTGCTGCCTGGCTACCCGGTACTGAGCCGAAAGTGTGTCCGCCAAGCGCGGGCAGGTTACTGTTTAAAGTCTTTGCCACGCTCGTCGTGATCAGGTCATCGATTGCCTGGGCCAGAAGCTGCTGTTGGCTGACCTGTGGGCGCAAGATCGTCCATCGATAGGTTTCGAGATCGGCAGCTTTGGCCGCGGCATTGATCGTATCAAAAAGTGTGCCGATTTTATCGACAAGACCCAGCTCCAACGCGCGCTGACCAGACCAGACCCGGCCCTGGCCAATTTCGTCGACCCTGTCGAAATCCATTTCGCGCCCCAGAGCGACAAGGTTCAGAAACTCCCGATATCCCTGGTTGATCGAAAGAGTGATCATTTGCGAAAGTTCAGGGCCAAGGGGCCGGCCAAGTGTTAAACTTCCGGAGAGTTTTGTGGTGCCAACGCCGTCATTATTGATACCGATTTCGTCGAAACTTTTCTCAAATGACGGAATCACCGCAAAAATGCCGATTGACCCCGTGATCGTATTGGGTTGCGCCCAGATCTCATCAGATGTTGCCGAAACCCAATAGCCGCCCGAAGCGGCCACATCGCCCATTGAGGTGAGGACCGGCTTTCCCTGGGCCTGCGCCAGTGCCAGTTCGGCGCGGATCAATTCGGAGGCAAAAGCACTTCCGCCGGGGCTATCAACACGGAGCACGATTGCTTTCACATTTTCTGATGTACGCGCGCGTTTGATCAGTTGCGCCACGGTATCGCCGGCGGCCACACCTTGGATTGCGTTTCCATCGACAATTTCACCCGCCACATGCACAACGGCGACAAGGTCGTCGCTTTCAGGCTGCGCGGGTATGGCCGCTTTCAAATAGTCATCGATGGTAATCGCCTTGAATCCCAGCTTGGATTTTTCCTCGCCAACGATCAGACCGACCCGCGCGGTCATTTCCATCCGCGACCCGATTTCATCAACGAGCCCAACACCTTGCGCCATGCGGGCGAAACTGCCGTCATAGGTTGCCAACTGCTCAGGATAGGTATTGAGGAGGTTGGTCAGGTCCGAAATGCCTGCCTTTGCCCGACGCGTTTCGATATGGCGCGTATACCCCGACCATAAATCACCAAGAAGAACTTCATTCGCCTCGCGTGCTGCGGGGGACATCTCATTTTGAATGTAGGGTTCAACAGCGGACTTGAAGGTGCCGACGCGAAAGACATGAAGATTGATCGATAATTTCTCGATAAGTTCCTGATAATAGTTTCGGAAACTGCCATAGCCGGTGAGAAAAACCAGGCCCTGATCATTCATCCAAATCTCGTCAGCTTCGACGGCAAGCCGGTATTGCGCCTGCGAATAGCCGTCACCCATTGCGATGACGGTTTTGCCGCTGTCACGAAACCGCGCGATCGCATCGGCCACCATGTCGAGCGTTGCTGCACCCGCGCCGACAAATTCATTCAACTGCAAGACCATCGCGCGAATACGATCATCGGTTCGCGCAAACTCCAATTGTTGAATGAGGCGAGGAAGCTCATATTCTCGCGGGCGATTTCGAGGACTTACCAGATTTGTCAGTGGCAGTTCGAACGACTTGCGTTCAACGATCACGCCATTCAGATTGAGGACCAGTGCCGCACCGTCGGGAACGCTGGGCGGCGGCTCGACCCGCACAAGGCGGCTCACGAAAATGAGTGCCAACACCATGAACAGGATGCCTAACAGGCCTTGCAACACCAGAAGCGCACGCCAAAGGCCTTTGAAAATACGACCGACCCATTTCATCATCTCTCTCCCCTCAGGAGGTATTTGCTCATCAGACCATGATCCGTTTGCGGTAGAAGAAAAGAGCATGCGCGCATCAATGCGACGACATGTCCCCGGGATCAGCCGAAAAATCAAGCCACAGTTCCCCGTGATTTGCGCCAAACAACCTTATGGCTTGGTAAATCAAGTCAAAATGTGACCTTGGAATTTTTCCAAAGTTGAGGCACAACCAAAGTCGAATTGTGCGCGGGGGATTACGATCTCATTTTGAAATCCTATGACGGGATTGTGTGATGTCAGATCGCAAATCTTGCCACAAAATGCACGCCACGCGAGCGCGCAGGCTCGAAACATATTTCGGCCCGGTGCAATCGGGCTCGACCCATTGCCTCTACGGAAACGAACGCGGGCAAATAAACAGCGGAGATGAATTATGACGCGCGTTGGACACGACACCCTGAAATGCCGTCGCACACTTTCGGTCGACGGCCAGGATATCGATTATTATGACCTCAATGTTGCTGCCGAACAGATCGGCGATGTATCGCGGCTGCCGTTTTCCTTAAAAGTGCTTTTGGAAAATCTTCTGCGCCACGAAGATGGTCGCTCGGTGGTTGTTGACGATGTGAAGGCGGTTGCAAAATGGGTCGATGACCGTCGGTCTGATCGCGAAATCGCATACCGGCCCGCACGTGTGCTGATGCAGGACTTTACTGGTGTTCCTGCGGTTGTCGATCTGGCGGCAATGCGCGCCGCGATGGAGCAACTTGGCGGGGAGCCTTCCAAAATTAACCCACTCGTTCCTGTTGATCTGGTGATCGATCATTCGGTTATGGTCGACGAGTTTGGGAATGCTCAGGCGTTTCACCGGAATGTCGAGCTGGAAATGCAGCGCAATCGTGAACGCTATGAGTTTTTGCGCTGGGGCCAGCAGGCATTCGATAACTTCCGTGTTGTGCCGCCGGGGACGGGGATCTGCCATCAGGTCAATTTGGAGTATCTTGCCCAAACCGTTTGGACCTCAACCGCCGAAGACGGCAGCACAGTTGCTTATCCCGACACACTTGTCGGCACCGACAGTCACACCACAATGGTCAATGGATTAAGCGTGCTCGGTTGGGGTGTTGGCGGTATCGAGGCCGAGGCTGCGATGCTCGGCCAGCCGATCTCAATGCTGGTCCCGGAAGTCATTGGCTTTAAGCTGGTGGGCCGGTTGAAAGAAGGGACAACCGCGACCGACCTCGTGCTCACCGTCACCGAGATGCTGCGCGAAAAAGGTGTCGTCGGCAAGTTTGTTGAATTTTATGGTTCCGGTCTCGATGATCTGACGCTGGCCGACCAGGCGACAATCGCCAATATGGCGCCCGAATATGGTGCGACCTGTGGCTTCTTCCCGGTTGACGCATCGACACTTGAGTATCTGCGGTTTACCGGGCGCGATGAAACACGGGTGAACATCGTTGAGGCTTATGCAAAAGCCCAGGGCATGTGGCGTGACAGCAGCACCCAAGACCCTGTTTTTACCGATACGCTTGAATTGGATCTTGGCGAAGTTGAGCCTTCGCTTGCCGGGCCGAAACGGCCGCAGGACCGGGTTCTGCTTTCGAAATTGAGTTCATCGTTCGATAAGGACCTGAAATCGACATTCGGAAAGGCCGACAACCCCGAAGCATCGGTCGCGGTTGAAGGTGAGGATTTCAAAGTGGGACACGGCGATGTGGTGATCGCGGCCATCACGTCGTGCACGAATACCTCCAACCCCTCTGTGATGCTGGCCGCTGGCCTCGTTGCGCGAAACGCGCATGCAAAAGGGATGAAAGTTAAACCCTGGGTGAAAACCTCACTCGCCCCAGGCAGTCAAGTCGTGACCGACTATCTCGCGAAAGCCGGCTTGCAGGATGATCTTGACGCGCTCGGATTCAATCTGGTCGGCTATGGATGCACCACATGCATTGGCAACTCAGGGCCGCTCCCGGCGCCGATTTCGAAGGCGATCAACGAGAATGATCTGGTATGCTGTTCGGTACTCTCCGGAAATCGAAACTTCGAAGGCCGGGTGAGCCCTGACGTCAAAGCGAATTACCTCGCCTCGCCGCCATTGGTTGTTGCCTACGCAATCGCAGGTACCCTGAAAATCGATATTGCGACCGAGCCTCTGGGTAAGGACTCCGATGGGAATGATGTCTATTTGAAAGATATCTGGCCCTCGAACGCTGAAATTGCCGACATGGTGAAAGGCGCCGTTACTTCAGAAATGTTTACCTCGCGCTATGCTGACGTATTCAGCGGTGACGAGATATGGCAATCGATCCCCGTTGCCGAAGGCCAAACCTATAGCTGGAACGGCAACAGCACCTACGTTCAGCATCCCCCATTCTTTGAGGGAATGCAGGGCGCACCCGCACCGTTCAAGGATATCGTCAACGCGCGTCCCCTGGCGATCCTCGGCGACTCGATTACCACTGACCATATCTCTCCCGCCGGAGCGATTAAGGCCGATGCGCCCGCTGGGCATTATCTGCGAGGAAACAATGTCGAACGGCTTGATTTCAACTCCTACGGATCGCGACGAGGCAATCACGAGGTGATGATGCGCGGTACCTTCGCCAATATCAGGCTGCGCAACGAGATGGCACCGGGAACCGAAGGCGGTATCACCAAATTCATGCCTGAGGGCGAACAGATGCCGATTTATGACGCGGCCATGCGCTATCAGAGCGAGGGTACGCCGCTCGTTGTATTTGCCGGCAAAGAATATGGTACGGGTTCAAGCCGTGATTGGGCAGCCAAGGGCACGAGGCTTTTGGGCGTTGTCGCGGTGATTGCTGAAAGCTTCGAACGGATCCACCGCTCAAACCTTGTCGGTATGGGCGTCCTTCCGCTTCAGTTCACCGGCGGTGCAACGCGTCACTCGCTTGGATTGGACGGAAGTGAAACCGTGTCGATCGATGGTATCAGTGGCGGACTTTCCCCCCGCCAAAACCTGACAGCCAATATCACGCGCGCCGATGGCAGCAGTGAGCAAATAGAGCTTTTGGCGCGGATTGATACGCTCGATGAGCTTGAATACTACCGGAATGGAGGCATCTTGCACTATGTGCTGAGGAATCTGGCCGCCTGATACAAGGACACGTTCACTCCCGGTGGGCGCCTTTTCTTGGTGGGATATTCGAAAAATCCGGCGGCATCCTCTGGAAAGAGGGCGCCGCCTTTTTTGATCGAAAAGAGGCCATTGGCGCGTGCGCATCGGTATCTTTTGCCAGATGCTATCCGTCGTCAAATAGGACAAGTGTTGAGCCGTATCCTATCGTTCACACAGCATTGATCATATGATTTTATGAGTATGTGTTAGGTTTCGGTGGGTTTTGATCGGAAATACGGCACCCTTTAATGGTCATTATTGGTTTGAGGATATCCATGTTTCGTTTTGTATCAGTAGTTTTCGGCGCAGCTTTCTGGGTTGCGATTGCTTTCATTCTTCAGATCGTCTCTCCGCTTGAAAGAGACGCCCTTGCTGATGACGGGTCAGGTGCTGAGACTGCGAACGGTCCGGCCCCGATCACCGTTGTGGAACTTTTCACGAGCCAGGGATGCTCTTCCTGCCCACCCGCTGACAAGGTCCTCGCTGCCGTCGCAGAGCGGGAAAATGTGATCGCGTTAAGTTGGGCCGTCGATTATTGGGATTACCTTGGATGGAAGGATACCTTTTCCGACGTCCGCTATTCGAAGCGTCAACGCGCCTACGCGCGGACCTTCAACAACTATTCGGTCTATACGCCGCAAATTGTCGTCGATGGAGAAGCTGAAATCGTGGGCTCGCGACGCAGCGGCGTGAATGCACTTATCCATACCTTCTCCGAGAAAAAGGATGCAGTTGAAGTCGCGCTTCAGCTCAGAAACGATGACGAACTCGATATCAAACTGAAGCCCGTCGGAAAGGCAGGCACTAAAGACGCACTCGTTCGATTGGTTTGGTTTGACAAAAGCCAAGATGTAAAGGTTGCGCGCGGCGAAAACGGCGGACGAAGCCTAAAATATACCCATGTTGTTCGCGGCACGAAACTCATCGGTAATTACAAGCGGAAAGCGGTCGATTTCATCGTTCCGCTCGCCGACGCCCCTCAAAGCGAAGCAACCGATCGTGGCCTTGCCGTCCTTGTTCAGCAGGGCAAGGCCGGAAAAATCCTGGGGGCTCAAATGATTTCACTAACCCAACCAAAGGTTGGTGGACGCCAATCGGGCACAACAATCTTCCCATGATCCACGTATCGAGGCAGCCAATTGCCGGCAAATTCACTTAATAGCATTGCAGTTTCAATATTCGAGTAAGGATAGCTTTTAGCCCAAATTTATCCGCAAGCCCTTAGCCTTTGTCATACATACATTATGGCAGAGGTGATTATCAGGAATGGGCGCTATTTGGGGAAACCTGTCGCAGTCTGAATGGACAGTCCGAAAGCGACTGATCACTGCTTTCGCACTCCTCATAGCCGCTATCACCTCGGTCAATGATTGTGCGAGAGCCGATGCCCGAGAGCGATTTTCGCTGAAACGAGAGGGCAAAGCTGAACTACAGCCAGCATATTATAAGGGGCTGATATCCCCGTTTGCCAAAGAGGCGTTGTTTTCGATCAATAAGTCGGTGAGCCTATCGATGCGTGGGTTCGGGTATCGGCATCAGTTGAATGCTGCGGCTGGTGCGATTGCTTACGATGCCGAATTTCATCTGGCTGCCCCCTCCGCCATTCTTGATTTTCGACCCATCGCCAGCGGGCCTTTTTTGGCGAGTGGTATTTTTTATTCAGCAAGTCAATTCTGGACACGCGGACAAGCCCACGACCCAACCCTCGTTGATAATGCTGACTATGCACCGCATAAAATCGGGACGCAGGTGGCCAATTTGGACATGAGTACATTTTCCCCCTTCATTGGCATGGGGTGGTCGCCGCCGACCAAAAATTCACGGTTTCGCTTTCGCATGACCGCTGGTGCGCTCATGCGCGGACGGGTCACTGATGCGCGCGAAGAAGCGAACCGAGCATTTCTGTTTGGGGTGAACCTTGCAAGTCCCCAACATGGCGCCTCAGACATTGGCAATGCAATGCGTATCGGCCCGCTCATCTCCGTCTCGTTTTCACACGAGTTTTAGGGCCCGTTTCAAGGCGCGTTTCAGGGCGAAACCCGGCCACATTCGGAAAAGGTGCGAAACACGTACATCGCACGCGTGCCAAAGTCGGATTGTCAGAAAACAACATAGAAAATTTGGCTGGGGCGGCAGGGATCGAACCTGCGATCACGGGATCAAAACCCGATGCCTTACCGCTTGGCTACGCCCCAATCATCGATGAATGGTGGATTACCATTTATCAAAAAAGCGTTGATGTCTCGTTAGGCGAATGGCGCCGTCGCTTCCACCCGCGGTCGGGCCAAAGCAAAGATCACGACGAAATAAAGGGCTGCTGTCAGAATGGCAATAGGCAAAGTTGCTGCAGGCCAAAAAACCGAGACAATTGATGGTATGGCAACCATGCCGAGGTACACCGCCAAGCCCCAACGCCATGGCATCACACTTGCGAGGTAATGGTGCAGATGATTGCGATCTCCCGCAAACGGCGAGCGCCCGTCGAGATGTCGACTGAGCATTAAGCGCAAACAGTCGAGTACCGGGATCAAAAACCATAGAGCGATCTGATCGGCATACAGTCCTGTAACGCCATGACCATAAGTCATAACCGCCAAAAACCCGATCAGGGCAGCAAGCCCGTAACTCCCGGCGTCTCCCAGAAACAACTTGCCAGACATGTTGAAAAA
>JBCDDR010000074.1:0-11025 GCA_039180205.1 Pseudomonadota bacterium
CGAGTATGGGGAAAACCAGGAGGAAGTGTTCCTTGGTCACTCCGTGGCGAGGCAGCAGAATATTTCCGAAGAGACCGCGAAAGAGATTGATGCTGAGATCAAAAAATATGTTGATGATGCCCATGAGCTTGCGCGCGAAATTCTGGAAACCAATATCGATCAGCTCCACGCCATCGCGAACGCGCTTCTCGAATATGAAACGCTGAGCGGGGATGAGATCAGGGCTATCATTGATGGTAAGTCGATCGATCGTCCCGATATTGACTCCGATATATCAAGGCCCTCCGGCCCCTCTTCGACCGTGCCAACGGCAGGGAAACGCACAGATTCACCTTCAGGCGGCCTCAGCGGGCCAGAGCCTCAGCCCGAGGGTTAAACACGCGTCATGGTCGAAACGTTCGCCTCTTTGGGGGGCGACATGGTCAAGTCGCTTGCTGCGCTTGACCCGGGCACAAGCATTTACCTGGAGCCGGTGGGATTAGCGCCCGCCGGCTTTGGTTTGCCCCGCTCGCTCCTTGCCCCGCTTGCCGGAGGCCCTCAGTCATTCGCAGCCTTGCGCGTGAGCCATCGGCTCGATCCTAGCGGCCCACGCGATGGGGTTATTTCTTTCCCGGTTTCGCTTGCTGAAAAAGCAAGGGGCGAACTTCCTGAACCGTTGCGGCTCCAATGGGATGCCCAGTGGGCCGCGCTTACCTCGTCGCGGCCTCCGCTAGCAAATGCGGATGGCCAAACGCTTCTCAATTTCCAGTCCCCCCAGTTGATGGGGATCTTGAACGTTACACCGGACAGCTTTTCTGACGGCGGGCGGTATGCGTCTCCGCGTGAAGCCTTCGCCTATGGTCACCAGATGATCGCGGAGGGTGCGCGGATCATTGATATTGGCGGTGAGTCGACGAGACCTGGCGCGGAAGAGGTGGCAGAGGGCGAAGAAATCGCCCGCATTTCCGACGTTGTCACGGCACTGGCCGCAAGCGGTGGTATGGTCTCGATTGATACCCGTAAGGCGGCTGTTATGGCAGCCGCACTAGATGCCGGAGCCTCAATTGTTAATGACGTCAGCGCCCTTCGTTTCGACCCCGATGCAGAGGCGACCGTTGCAGCTCGCGGCGCGCCGGTGATCCTGATGCATTCGATTGGTACCCCCCAAACCATGCAAACGCTCGCCGCGGATGCCTATCATGATGTTGTGCTCGATGTGTTCGATGCACTTCGTTCCGCGATTGAAGATGCCTGTCAGGCGGGGGTCGCGCGGGATAAAATCATCCTTGATCCTGGTATCGGCTTCGGCAAAACCCTCCGCCACAATCTCGCGATATTGAATGCATTGCCGCTCTATCACGCACTGGGGTGCCCGCTACTGCTTGGTGTGTCACGCAAAAGGATGATCGGTGCGCTTAGTGCTGAGGAGCCCGCCTCTAATCGCCTTCCCGGCTCACTTGCGCTCATGGTTGGTGCGCTCGACCAGGGGGTTCAACTTTTCCGCGTGCATGACGTTGCCGCATCTCAGCAAGCTTTGAAAATTTGGCGTGGCCGTCTTGATGCTGCCCTGATGCCCCCCCAATAACGCGCGCACAAATTCATCACAGATGGTCGCCATTTTTGAGCGGTGTTTACATTTGTGTCTTATGGTATGTGTTGTTTTATTAGCGATTATGAAAAAAAGGGGGCGTGGCCATGGCCAGTAAGCTCTTTGGGACCGATGGCATCCGCGGGCTCACCAACCAAAAACCCATGACAGCCGAAATTGCAATGCGCGTCGGTATGGCGGCGGGGCGGCGATTTTTGCGGGGGGATCACAAACATCGCGTGGTGATTGGCAAGGACACTCGGGTTTCTTGTTACATGGTCGAATCGGCGCTTACCGCAGGGTTCACCTCCGTCGGTATGGATGTGGTTCTGGTTGGTGTCATGCCGACCCCTGCGGTTGCGATGCTCACAAAATCGCTCAAAGCCGACATCGGTGTCATGATTTCAGCGTCTCACAATCCTTACCACGATAATGGAATTAAGATCTTCGGCCCTGATGGATATAAACTTTCCGATGGCTGCGAAGCGATTATCGAAGACTATATGAATTCGGAAATGTCGGGCTTCCTGGCAGCACCTGATGGTCTGGGCCGCGCCAAGCGGCTGGAAGATGCCCGTGGGCGATACATCGAGTTTGCGAAACGCTCGTTCCCATCACACTTGCGGCTCGACGGTTTGAAGATCGTCGTCGATTGTGCAAATGGCGCGCCTTTCCGCGTTGCGCCAACGGTATTGTGGGAGCTCGGCGCTGATGTCGAAGTGCTTGGGGTGACGCCGAACGGTTTCAATATCAATGATGGGTGCGGATCCACTGCCGTTGACCAGCTGAGCAAGCGTGTTCAAGAGGTCGGTGCGGATATTGGCATCGCGCTCGATGGCGATGCTGACCGATTGATCCTCGTCGACGAAAAAGGCCACACCGTCGACGGTGACCAGCTCATGGCGTTGATCAGCCGTTCCTGGCAGCAGGAGGACAAGCTGCGCGGAAATGGTGTGGTCGCTACCGTGATGTCGAACCTCGGTTTTGAACGTTATCTCGAGACCATTGGCCTTGCCATGGTGCGCACCAAGGTTGGCGATCGCTATGTTGTCGAACATATGCGTCGGCACGGCTATAATATCGGTGGTGAGCAGTCGGGCCATATTATCCTCAATGATTTCACAACCACGGGAGACGGCATTATCGCGGCACTGCAGGTATTGGCGGCCATCGTGGGTCTTGGGAAACCTGCTTCCGAGGTTTGCAATCTGTTTCAGCCGTTGCCACAGCTTCTGAAAAATGTCCGCTATGGGGATACCGAGCCACTTTCCGATAATCGCGTGATCGAGGCGATCAGGGATGCCGAGCGTCGCCTTGGAAATGCTGGTCGTGTGCTCATCCGAAAATCGGGAACCGAACCGCTTGTCCGCGTGATGGCAGAGGGCGATGATCATGCCCTTGTTGAACAGATCGTTGATCATATTTGCGACCGCGTGCGCGAGGTGGCGTGACCAGACCCGTTGGTGATCAGCCCATTGTTCTGACGATCGCCGGGTCTGACTCGGGAGGCGGCGCGGGCATTCAGGCCGATATCAAAGCCATTCACGCAAATGGTGGGTATGCGGTCACGGCGCTAACGGCCATCACCGCACAAAATACCACCGGGGTCGCGGCGGTCGAGGTTGTGTCGCCTCGCTTCCTCGAAGCGCAACTGAATGCGATTTTGTCAGACTTTTCGGTAGCGGCGATGAAGACCGGTATGTTGGCCACTGCGGAGCACGTTGAGACAATTGCGAGCGTGTTTCGCCGTCAGCAAAGGGTCATACCGCTCGTTATTGATCCCGTACTTGTGGCAACGTCGGGCGACAAGCTCGCGGATCCGGCGGTGATCAATGCTTATCGCAATCGCCTTTTCCCCCATGCGATGCTGATCACCCCAAATGCTGACGAATGGCATGTATTTGGTGGTGCCGCCGCGAACTGGGGTGCGCCCGTCTTGCGCAAAGGGGGCGATGAGGCAACCCATCGTGACTATGTCGAAGATCGGCTTTACCATCCTGATGCCGACGACGCGGCGACGAAGGCATGGCGATCGGCGCGGGTTGAGGGGGGCCCTTTTCACGGTACGGGATGCACGCTATCTGCCGCGATCGCGACCGAACTCGGCCACGGGAGAGGGTTAGAGAGTGCCATCGAGCGTGCGCGCGCGTATGTAAGAACGGCTCTCGCTGGCGCCTGGTCTCCCGGCCATGGAGCGCGTGTTCTGGATCACTGAAAACAGGTCCGACAGCCAGAATCTACCCTGACCAAATTAAACTCGTTACTTCTAAGTACCGATCTTTTCACCTTCGGGTTGCGCAAACTGTCGGTATTTTTTACAATCTTTGAATTAACTATCTTGTAAAGCACTGAAAATAATAGATAAAAAATCTTGGCACGACGTTTGCTTTAACAAATCCGGGTTCGATGGGTTACAACCTGTTCGGCTCGAATAAAAAACAAGGATGAAAGAAATAATGAAAACATTACTTTCCGCTCTTGCGGCAGGTGTTTCATTGATGGCGTTCATGCCAGCAGCGTCAGCTGTTGTCATTGATACCTTCGATGGACCAACATTTTCGGCTGCCGCCCCATTGGACGGTACCGAAGATGCGGGCACCGCTACCGGAGATAACCCGGTTGCTCGGTCGATCATCGCGACATCAGATGGTGATTTTCTTGATATCGGTATCAACACCGACACGACGCCAAGCGTGTATTCGCATTCGCAGGGCGCCGGTGTTACCGGTTTTAGCAGCATCACTTATGATCTGACCGGTATCGACTTGACAGCCGATTCCACGACGAACGCTTTTCAGATCGTATTGGACGATATCGATCTTGATGGCATTCTTGGCGTCACCTTTGGCGACGAAGATGCTTCGGTCCTTCTCGATATCGCCACACTGGGTGAAATCTTGGACGCCGACAGCACGATCGATATTCCGTTCGGCGTCTTTGCCGCAGACCCTGTCCTGGGTGGTGAAGTCACGCTGTTTATCGACGGAACGGGCACAAGCGCGCTCGATATTACGATCGACTCGTTCGGTACAGTTTGTTCAGCAAACTCGGTACCTGGTGCGGGTAATCCTTCCGACGAGTGTGTGACGCCTCCGCCTCCCCCTCCTCCTCCGCCAACAGATGTTCCAGAGCCTGGAACACTCGGCCTTCTCGGTCTTGGCCTGGCAGGGGTTGCCGCTGCGGCACGTCGCCGTAAAGCTTAAGGCCTACGACGAGATAATAGAGACAAGAGGCGGGCAGCATGGCTGGCCGTCTCTTTTTTTTTGGGCATCGCTGGGCAGTGTAAGGAATACCCACCCGATTTCGCCTGTTTCGATTTTCCTGGACGATGTGACCCTTTCACTTCCGGGAGCCTGTGAAGAGTTCAGATTTCAATCCCTACCTTGATCGTTGACAATCTTCGAGCCGCGTGAGATCAGCGCTGTGGGCCACGCTTCCCCAACGAAGCGCGTCCTCTCTGCAAGGGGAGATAAAACATGCAGACTGTTTCACGTCCGGATGTGCGTCCTGCGCGTCCTTATTTTTCTTCAGGTCCCACCACCAAGCGTCCCGGCTGGTCGTTCGATGTCCTCAACAATGCGCTGCTTGGTCGGTCGCATCGTGCGGGTCCATGCAAGGCGCGCCTTAAATTGGCGATTGATAAAAGCCGCGAACTGCTTGGTATTCCAGACGATTATCTGGTTGGCATAGTGCCTGCGTCCGACACCGGCGCGGTGGAAATGGCGATGTGGTCAATGCTCGGCGAGCGCCCGGTTTCCGTGCTGGCGTGGGAGTCCTTCGGTAAGGACTGGGTCACCGATACGATGGCCGAGCTTAAACTTCCCGATGCCGACATCAGAACGGCAAATTTTGGGGCATTGCCAGACTTCGCGACCGTTCCCAAAAACAATGACATCGTCTTCACCTGGAACGGCACCACGTCGGGTCTGAAAGTGCCAAACGCCGACTGGATCGCCGATGACCGCGGCGGCATCACGATCTGTGACGCGACATCCGCCGCCTTTGCGATGGAGCTGCCCTGGTCGAAGCTCGATGTCACAACCTACAGCTGGCAGAAAGTCATGGGCGGCGAGGCCGCACATGGTATGCTGATTTTGTCGCCGCGCGCTGTCGAACGGCTCGAGACTTATGAAGCACCGCGCCCGTTGCCAAAACTGTTCAGGCTGACCAAGGGCGGAAAGCTGATCAAAGGCATTTTTGAAGGTGCGACGATCAACACGCCATCGATGCTGTGCGTTGAAGACTATATCGACACGCTCAGCTGGGGCGAAGGGCTGGGCGGTCTGCAAGCATTGATTTCGCGGGCGGAAACAAGCCTTTCGCACATCGAAACATGGGTTGAAAGTTCGCCATGGGCGGCTTTTCTGGCCGAGGACAAGGCAATCCGGTCGTGTACTGGCGTTTGTCTCAAAATCATTGATCCATGGTTTGCGGCGCTCTCCGACGAAGAAAAGCCAAACGTGCCCAAGGCGCTTGCCAAGTTGTTGGACGATGAAGGCGTCGCTTTCGACATCAACGGATATCGCTCGGCGCCACCAGGGCTGCGGATATGGTGTGGCGCCACGGTTGAACCCGATGATGTGAAGGCGCTCCTCCCGTGGCTCGATTGGGCCTATGCCGAGGTGAAGGCCGGACACGGGACCTGAGCGGCCCCTTCGTCAAAATCGCTTTTTCAATGACCCCTTAACGTATGAGCGCCACGGTCGATGCGTGCGCCGATAGATATGAAACGAGACCCCACATGGTAAAAGTTCTGATTTCGGACAAGATGAGCCCGAAAGCCGCAGAAATCTTCCGCGCACGCGGGATTGATGTCGATGAAAAACCCGGTATGAGCAAGGATGAGCTGATCGACGTGATTGGCGCGTATGATGGGCTTGCGGTTCGCTCGTCAACCAAAGTCACGCCCGAGATCCTTGCGGCAGCGACCAATTTGAAAGTGATCGGTCGTGCCGGTATTGGCGTGGATAACATTGATATTCCCGCGGCCTCGAACCGAGGGGTCGTGGTTATGAATACGCCCTTTGGTAACTCGATTACCACCGCAGAACATGCGATTGCGATGATGTTTTCGGTTGCGCGCCAGATACCATTGGCAAGTGCGTCGACCCATGCCGGCAAATGGGAAAAGTCCCGCTTTATGGGGGTTGAACTCTTCGGTAAGACGCTTGGGATCATCGGCTGCGGCAATATCGGTGCCATCGTCGCCGACCGTGCCCAGGGTCTTCAGATGAAGGTGATCGCCTATGATCCTTTCCTCACGCCTGATCGCGCATTGGATCTTGGGGTCGAGAAAGTGTCGCTTGAAGAGCTATTGCCGCGTGCGGACTTTATTTCTCTCCACACCCCGCTGACCGACTCGACGCGCAATATCCTGGGTCCGAAAGCCCTCGCGACGGTCAAACCCGGCGTGCGGATTGTGAACTGCGCGCGTGGTGGTCTCATCGACGAGGCCGCACTTAAAGAGGCGCTTGATGATGGTCGGGTTGCCGCTGCCGCGCTTGATGTGTTCGCTGAAGAGCCCGCGAAAGAAAATCCGTTATTTGGGTATGACGCGCTTGTGGCCACCCCACATCTTGGCGCATCCACAACCGAGGCTCAGGTCAATGTTGCCATTCAGGTCGCCGAGCAAATGTCGGACTTTTTGCTGACGGGTGGTGTCACCAATGCCCTCAATATGCCCTCCTTGTCGGCGGAAGAGGCGCCGAAGCTCAAGCCCTATATGAAGCTTGCTGAACAGCTCGGCGGGTTTGCCGGACAGATTACCCAGTCGGGGCTCCGCTCGGTTACGATCGAATATGAGGGGGCCGCGGCGAAGCTGAATAATCAACCCCTTACGGCTGCCATTCTGGCGGGGCTACTCGCTCCCTTGCTTGACACGGTCAATATGGTCAATGCGCCGCTCATTGCGCGCGACCGCGATATTGATGTTTCCGAAGTGCGCCACGATCGGCCGAGCGCCTATCAGACGATGATCCGCCTGACGGTGGAAACCGAAACTCAAACCCGCAGTGTTGCGGGAACATTGTTTGCCGGTCATTTGCCGCGAATCGTGGAGGTGAATACCATCCCCATCGAAGCGGAACTTGGCGAGCACGTGCTGTTCATTGCCAACGACGACCAGCCGGGTTTCATTGGGTCGCTCGGTATGTCGCTGGGCGAGGCCGGGATCAACATCGCGACCTTCAATCTCGGTCGTCTTGCTGCCGAGAAAACGGCACTTGCCATCCTGACAATTGATGCCGAAGCCGATGAAAGCGTCCTCGATCGTGTCAAGGCCCTGCCGCATGTGCGCACGGTACATGCGCTGCGCTTTTAAGGGGTCGGCCTGATGACGGAGGTCAAAGCGGGGCTCCTGCCGCAAGGGTTTTACGACGAATTGCCGCCTCATGCGGCGCATGAAAGTCGTCTGATTCGTCACTTTGCCAGGCACTTTGCAGCTTATGGATATGATGCGGTCAATCCGCCGCTTGCCGAATTCGCGGATACACTCGCGTTTGGCCTGCCGAGCCTTGCTGCCGCAGACATGCTGCGTATTGCCGACCCCCGTTCGCAGCAGATGATGGCGATCCGTTCCGACATGACTGGCCAGGTTGCCCGGATTGCCACCAGTCGGCTCGCGGCGGCCCCGCGACCGCTTCGGCTTGCCTACGCAGGGACCATTCTGAAGGCGCACGCAAGCGAGCTGCGCCCTGCCCGTCAGTTGCGTCAGGCGGGTGTCGAGCTCATCGGCAACTCGGGTGTCGCCGCCACAGCTGAAGTGGTTGATCTTGCGCTTGGGGGGCTTGCCGCGCTTGATGTTGCCGGGGTGACGGTCGATTTCAGCTTGCCGGGGTTTGCAGGTCTTTGGGCCGAAGCGCATGACTGGTCGGCCCAAACCCAACAAGCGCTCGCGCGCGTGCTTGATGCCAAAGATAGTGCGGGCGTGGGTCAGTTTCCTGAGGGGTCTCAGGCTGCATTGCGCACGATCATCGCAAGCGCAGGCCCAATCGATCATGCGCGCAAGATGATAGAGACGCTTGAGCTTCCCGGCACCGTCTTGGCACGATGGCATGTGATTGTGCATGTCGCTGAGCGCTTGGCAGAGCTGCGACCCGATGTTGAGATCACCATCGACCTTGGGGAATCCCGAGATTTTTCTTATCAGACCGATGTCGCCTTTTCCTTTTACGCACGCGCGAGTGCGGTGCGGCTCGGTCGTGGCGGCGCCTATCGGATTGGCGGCAATGGTGAAAGGCGAGGGGAGCCCGCCGTTGGGTTCACGCTTTACCTCGATGGGGTTTCGGAGGCAGCACCCATGCGGGAGCCTGCGCCGCGGATCTGGCTTCCCTTTGGAACGTCGCCGCAACAGGCGGAGACGCTGCGCGAGACGGGGTGGGTTACACTCTCCGCGCTTGCCGAGGATGAAACCGCACTCGACGCCAGGCGTCAGGGGTGTACGCATATCCTCGATAGCGGTGTGCCTACGCCCCTCGACGACTAGCCCGCTTCGCGATAAACACAGACGCATGCGGCGGGAACCAAAGGTTGCTCTGATCTGGTTCGCTGCGACATAGAGAAAGACAAAAACAGATGGCCAACGTAGTCGTGGTGGGTTCGCAATGGGGCGACGAAGGCAAGGGAAAGATTGTCGATTGGCTGAGCGAACGCGCGGACGCCGTCGTTCGGTTTCAAGGCGGCCACAATGCCGGGCATACCCTCGTTATTGATGGCAAAGTCTATAAGCTCTCCCTGTTGCCTTCGGGTATCGTGCGCGAGGGTAAGGTCTCGATCATTGGAAACGGGGTTGTTGTCGATCCCTGGGCACTTGTCGATGAGATCGACCGGCTCACCGAACAGGGTGTGGCAATCACGCCGGACCGGCTCAAGCTCTCTGATCGGGCCGCGCTTATTCTGCCCTTCCATCGCGAACTCGATGCGCTGCGCGAAGACGCGAGTGAAGGCGTGAAAATCGGAACGACCCGGCGCGGGATTGGCCCCGCATACGAAGATAAGGTGGGCCGCCGCGCGCTTCGCGTGTGTGACCTTGCCGATGAAAGTGCAATTTCAGAGCGCCTGGATAGTTTGCTCACACATCACAATGCCTTGCGCCGTGGGCTTGGGCACCCGCCAATCAATAAGGATGCGGTAACGCGCCAGCTTCTTGAGATCGCGCCGAAGATCCTGCCGTTTGCCGCTCCGGTGTGGCGCGATATTGAGGGCGCAATCGGGCGGGGAGAGCGTATTTTGTTTGAAGGCGCGCAAGGCACCATGCTCGATGTCGACTATGGCACCTATCCTTTTGTCACGTCGAGCCAGACGTTGGCAGGGCAGGCGGCAGCGGGGGCAGGGGCGGGTCCCGGGGCGCTCGATTTTGTGCTGGGCATCACCAAGGCCTATACAACGCGTGTGGGCTCCGGCCCTTTCCCCACTGAGCAAGATAATCAGATTGGTCACCATTTAGGCGAGCGTGGCCACGAGTTTGGCGTCGTGACAGGTCGCAAGCGGCGATGTGGCTGGTTCGATGCGGTTATGGTGCGTCAAGCGGTCGTTGTTGGGGGAATTGATGGGATTGCGCTCACCAAGCTTGATGTGCTGGACGGTATGGACGAGTTGAAGATCTGCGTCGGCTATCGGCTTCATGGCAAGGACATCGACCATTTGCCCGCGGATATGGCGGGACAGGCAGCCGTTGAACCCGTTTATGAAACGCTCGAAGGATGGCAGGAAAGCACGATGGGCGCGCGCAGCTGGGCCGACCTGCCTGCGACGGCAATCAAATATATCCGTCGGATCGAGGAATTGATCGGGGCTCCCGTTGCGATGCTATCGACCAGCCCGGAGCGTGATGACACTATCTTGGTGCGTGACCCTTTTCGCGGACGCTGACCGCGCGTCTAGAGGAAAGGCCGTTACGGCGAAAAACCATTGCGGGGAAAGACAATAAAAAAAGGAGCCGGTTGGAACCGGCCCCCAGTGAGCCCTACGATGGGGATGTGCTCAAGGGATGAAACACATCACCCCCCATAGTTGCGTGAAAGCTTATTAGAATGTTAGGCCTGAGATGCTTTTCGCAATTATTCGGGCTTGTATGAAGGCAGTTGCGAAACTTGTTCTGCATTCATCGCAACATGAAGCTTGTCTTCGGTTTTCTCGATCTGACCCATCGGGACCAGCACTTCGCGAATATCTTCGTCAAGAGCTGAGGAAAGAACGAGGATCGCAGCTTTTTCGCCATTCTGCTCAACGACGTCGGCAATGGTGCCGAGGCGTGTTTGTTCAGGGCCATAAAGCGGCTGGCCGATGACATCAGTTGTTTCAAGCTTGATTTGCTGAACACCTTCAACCGCTGGTGCGGCCATCGTGGCATGCGCTTCCGGCTGCGGTGCATACGCGAAGGCACCTGTTGCTGTTGCCGTGACGAGAAGAGCAGTCAATGGAAGTAATTTCATAATATATCTCCTGAGGTTCAAATATTC
>JBCDDR010000075.1:0-11004 GCA_039180205.1 Pseudomonadota bacterium
ATCACCCCACCCAAACTGCCGGGGACGCATGTGTTGGCGGATTACCCACTGGAACGGCTTGTCGAAACGATTGATTGGACGCCTTTTTTTCGGACCTGGGAACTTGCCGGGAATTACCCGCGTATTTTAGACGACGAAATCGTGGGTGAAAGTGCGCGCCAGTTATTTGCAGATGCCAAGACCATGCTCGACGAGATTATCGAGCAGAAATGGCTCACTGCGCACGGCGTTCTGACCTTGCTGCCGGCAAATACCGAAGGTGATGACCTGATCATCTGGGCGGATGAAGACCGACGCGAAGAACGCATGCGGTTCCCTTTTCTGCGCCAACAGACCGAGAAACGAAGCGGCCGTCCCAATGTTTGTCTCAGCGATTTTGTCGCCCCCGTCGATAGCGGCATTGCCGACTTCGTTGGCGGGTTCGCCGTGACGGCCGGGCACGGCATCGAAAACAAGCTCGTAGAGTTTCAAGCCGACCACGATGATTATCGCGATATTCTCTTGAAAGCGCTGGCAGATCGGCTCGCGGAGTCTTTTGCCGAGCATTTGCATCTGCGTGTCCGGCGGGAATTTTGGGGATATGCGCCGGATGAGTCGCTTTCGAATGATGAATTGATCCGTGAAAAATATCGCGGCATTCGTCCGGCCCCCGGCTATCCGGCTTGCCCTGACCATAGTGCAAAGCCCGACCTTTTCGCGCTTCTGGGCGCAGAGAGTGTTGCTGGAATGCGTTTGACCGAAAGCTTCGCCATGTTGCCCACCGCGTCGGTTTCCGGCTTTTATTTCGGTCATCCCGATGCGCGCTATTTTGGTGTCGCCAAAGTCGGACGCGATCAGGTGGAAGACTATGCGGCCCGCCGTGGCATCAGCTTTGACCTTGCCGAGCGCTATTTGAGCCCGAACCTGGGCTATGATCCGGACTGAACGGGTCTTCCATCAGCGAATAGTCCCGGCCAAGGTCTCGTGCATTATTTTTCACTGAATTCCCCTTTGGTTACGCTATAACCCGCCCTGGCGACGAACCACCGTCGAAGCAAACCAGGGGGAATGACATGCGTGATCATGAAATCGATTATGAGATCAAGGGCCAGGAGCTTCAGTTTGTCGAAATCGAGCTTGATCCGGGCGAAAGCGCCATCGCGGAGGCGGGCGCCATGGTTTGGAAAGATGCCGATATCGGGATGACCACCGTTTTCGGTGATGGCAGCCTTCAAGATCAGCAGGGCGGCTTTATGGATAAGCTGTTGGGGGCGGGTAAACGGCTGATTACGGGCGAGAGCCTCTTCACGACGGTGTTCACCCATGAAAGGGGCAGCGGCAAAAAACGCGTGGCTTTCGGTGCGCCTGTTCCGGGAACGATCCTGCCGCTAAAACTTTCTGACTATGGTGGCAAACTTATCTGTCAAAAAGACAGTTTCCTCGCCGCTGCCAAAGGCGTTTCCATCGGGATTGAGCTTCAGCGCAAATTGATGACTGGCCTCTTCGGCGGCGAAGGCTTCATTATGCAAAAGCTTGAAGGCGATGGCTGGGTTTTCGTGCAGATGGGGGGAACCTTGATCGAGCGTGAGCTTGCCGCGGGTGAAGTGTTGCACATCGATACCGGGTGCGTCGCGGCCTATACCCAAACGGTTGATTTCGATCTGGTCCGTGCCGGCAACGTCAAAAGCATGATCTTCGGCGGGGAAGGGGTCTTTTTCGCATCGCTCAAGGGGCCTGGAAAAGTATGGATCCAGTCGCTGCCGTTCGCCCGGCTGGCGGGCCGGATCGTTGCCACCGCGCGACCCGAACGCGCGCAGAATGCGGGCGAGGGATCGGTCCTTGGCGGGCTTGGCGATATGATTATGAGAAACTAAAGCCGTCGCTAGCTGCACGTTCCCGAGAGCTTGCCCGATCGGCATTGGTTCTTGAAACGGGCTTCTGCGCCACCGACGGGCGGCGTCAGGTGAGTGGCGGTTGAACAGGTTCTCAAATCCCATTGCGATCTTGTCTATGGCACCGCTTGGCGCATGGCCGTTTTGTTTTTCACGAATAAACGCCCACATCAACAGCAACGTTGGCAAAGGCTGGGGCGATAGATGTCGAACTTCAAAGCGGTTGTGAGCCGCGCATCCTCGGAAATTTTGGGGGGGTTTCTGACCCGACTTCTCCCCCATCCCGGATTTCTGTTGCCCCTCGTTCTGGTCGCATCGGGTGCCTTCGCTGCGGGGCTCAGCCTGCCCGCAATGCAGGTAAAGCGCTTCCTGTTTTGGCAGGATGATTATTCACTCCTCCATGGGATTGAAGCCTTTTGGGACGCCGGAAATCTAGTATTTGCCGGGATGCTGGCGCTTTTCACTGTCGTCGTGCCGCTGATGAAACTCATCCTGCTGCTTTATGGTTGCATTGCGAAATGGGCCGGCTGGCGACAGTTCAAAGGGCTGATTTCCTTCATTCATGCCGTCGGTAAATGGTCGATGTTGGATGTGATGGTAATTGCCATCCTAATCGTTTCTTTCACATCGACGGGGCTTTTGGGTGCGGTACCGCGGGCCGGGGCCTATTGTTTCGCGACGTCAGTTGTTTTAACGATGCTGGCGACGGCACTCCTTGCTTGGGAACCTCGTCGCTAGCTGCGGACTGATTCGAAAAATCTCAGGGTCCGCCTCAGAAAATAGGCACGCAGGGGGGTGCGTTCCTTCCAGATTTCGTGGGCGGCCGCCTCAAGCCAGACCGTTTCTGCGTTTGGGGCGTTTTCCGCAAACATGCGGGCCGCCTGGTTCTCAACAATCACGTCCTGCCCGGCCATCGCGATCAACATCGGTGTTTCGATCGCGCGGGCATAATGCGGCTGGGTTATCTCGGCACAGGAGATCAACGCCGCCCTGAGCCACCCGAAACTTACCCCGCCGAGCCCGAGTGCCGGGTTCGCATGGATCGCCGCCACCTGATCCTGAAATCTGTCTTTATCATTGGTAAGCCTGCGCTGAACCTCTTCACCTTCGTCATCTTTGCCGTAAGCCTTTTGGCCTGGGCCAAACCGGGAGGAAAGCCCGACCCCATGCGTCAACCGTGTCAGTCCCACCGCAAGTTTGCGCACCGGTTCGGTCATCGCAATTTCCATCATCGGTGACGACAAGACCGCGCCGTCAAGACGACCGGGGAAATCATGCAGATAGCGGGCAAGTAAATGCCCCCCCATCGAATGACCCATTGCAAAAAAAGGCCGCGCCATGTGTCCATACAACCGGGTCGTCACCAGCTCGGCGAGGTCGTTGACGCGGGCAGAAAAGCTGATGACGTGGTCTTTGCTCGCATGCGCTGTTGTGCGACCCGAGAGGCCCTGACCGCGCCAATCCATGGCAACCACGTCATATCCTGCGTCGATCACGTCGGCATAGGTCTCAAAGTGTTTTTCGATAAATTCGGTGCGCCCGCCCAGAACCACAACCGTGCCCAACGGGGCGGCATTCACACGCCAACGCCAATAGCGTATCCGCGCGCCATCGGCGGCAGTCATATAGGATTCGCGACCACCGGGTGGGGCTGAACGCCGTCGTGCGATTTGCGCGCGGGCTTCGTTTACAGCTTTTGTGTCCCTGATCATGACTCTACTGGATTATCCTTCCGGCTGCCGCCTTTACGCGCCATTAAAGGCGTTCGCGTAAAGATTATCCGCATCGCCTATCGGCTTAAAAAACGCAATGCCGAAACCAGTTGCCTGTTCACTCCAACCTGCGAGAGCGCGCGTGATATCCTTTTCCCTTCTGACCTGGGGCCTTCTTCTCACTCTGGCAGCCTTTTTAACGCTTGCTGCGTGGGGTGATATTCAGCGGTTTGAGATTCCCAATTCGCTCACGGGCAGTGTGGCTTTGCTGGGGCTTGCCTTCGTGGTCGAACAAAGTCTTTTGGGGCCATTACCGGTGTTGCCGCTGATTATGTCGCATCTCGGCGCGGCAATTGGCGTTTTCATTATTGGTGCCGGTTTGTTCGCCGCAGGCATTATGGGCGGCGGCGATGTCAAACTGATGGCCGCGCTCGCACTTTTCACCGGATTGCATAATCTGACTCCGGTCCTTTTTATCACCAGCCTTGCGGGTGGTGTAGTTGCGCTAACGGTTTTTCTGATTGCAAAAAACCAACAGAAATCCCTCGCTGAGGATGACAAAACCAATGCGCGCGCAATTGCGAAAATGGACGTGCCATACGGCGTCGCCATTGCGGCGGGTGGATTGTTTTTCATCGGCCAACTGATTCTTAACGCTTAGCTGAGCATAATCGCTCCCGCAAATGGGCCAAGGTGTCCGAGCGAGTAGGGAGCTCAAATCGAATGAATGTGCGTAGCATTATGTTGATTGCCGTTGCGCTGGTGGTTGCGCTGGTCACGGCATTTTTCGCCCGCAGCCTGTTGAGCACACCGGCACCGGTTAAGAAGTTTGTTAAAAACCCAGTGGACCGGAAAACGACTCAGGTGCTTGTCGCTGCAAAGCCTTTGTCGATCGGCCATCTGATCCTGCCGGAAGACTATCGCTGGCAAGCCTGGCCCGAAGATGCCGTTGATGCGCGCTACATCACCAACGCAAATGCCGAAAATCTGAAAATCGATGGCAAAGTTGTGCGCTACTCAATCCTGCCTGGCGATCCGATTTCGACCGCGAAGCTGATCGGCCCCGGGCAACGCGGGTTCCTGGCCGCCGTCCTCAAACAAGGGATGCGCGCGGTGACTGTGCCGATCAACCAGACGTCGGGAATTGCCGGCTTTATCTTTCCTGGTGATCGGGTGGATTTGATCCTCACCCACGAAATTCAGGGCTTTCAGCAGCGCGCCCACAAGGCAAGCGAAACGGTCTTGCGGAACGTGCGTGTCCTTGCGGTTGATCAACGGACGAACGAGCAGGCCAACAAACCATCGGTCGGATCAACTGTCACGCTTGAGGTAAGCCCCAAAGTTGCCGAAAAAATTGCCGTTGTCATGCGTATGGGCGGGCTTTCGCTCTCGCTGCGCTCGCTAGCCGACCGCGAAGAGGAACTTGTCATCGATGAAATGGGCATCGCCCAGGCAAGGGAGGCGGTTGGACAGCGCAATGCGCGCGGTGAGCTTATCGAGGAGGAGCCGAGCGTACCCGGCAATATGGTGGCTACAGCCGACCCGAATGTTACCGAAGCGGACCTGACCGCGCGGTCAATTGCGCTCAAGCCAAAGCCTCAACTTCCGATCACGTTTACCTGGGACAGTGAGGTGAGTACGCTTTTGCCGAAAGCCGATCAGTCGGATCGGAAAACCGTCACCATCCTGCGTGGTCGGGGCAGTGCAAATACCAATCTCCAGCTTACTGATGAAGCGGGAATTGATCCCAACAATCCAGATAACATTCTCGAACCGGAGGATTTCCAAGGCGCCGCCGCATTCCCGGCCAAGCGCGAAGCGCGCGCCATTTCCTGAGGGCCTTTGTGGCTTCTGCTTTGATTGGTGGTGTGGCTTTGCCTGCGCTTATTGCCTCTCCGGCGGAGGCCGCCAAAATTCTGCGACCCTCAAGCCAGCGCCTCGATATTGGCGTTAACAAAGGGACGCTGATCCGGCTTGAGCAAGACGCAACCAATATTTTCATCGCCAACCCAGCTGTTGCCGATGTCCAGGTCAAATCACCGACACTGATTTACGTGTTTGGTGTGGGGCAGGGCGAGACCACGCTTTATGCCATGTCCGAAAATGACAAGGTGCTGTATTCGGCAACCGTTGCGGTCGCCAATAATGTTGATCAGCTCACCGACATGCTCGATGCCGTGCAACCCGGCCACCAAATTGAGGTCACTTCAATGAATGGTATGGTTGTTCTGAACGGCTTTGTTCAACAACCCGAAGAGGCAGAAGAAATCAGCCGGTTGGCGCAGAATCTTCTGGGCGACAGCCAGGAGGTCATCAACCGGCTCAAAGTGATGTCGCCGACCCAGGTCAACCTTCAGGTAAAATTTGCTGAAGTTTCACGGACGATCGTCAAACAGGTTGGGTTCAATTGGGAAGCTTTCTTTGGCGTGGGCGGCGAAGTTTTTGGGATCGCCACCGGCGCAAACGCTGCCGACTTTGTCTTGAATGATGTGCTTGGTCCCATACGCCAATTTAATGTCCTGAATAATGGTACGAACAGCATCGTCGGCAGTATTGCTGAAAGCGCGGTCGATGTGGCCTTCGTCATCGATGCGCTTGAAAGTGAAGGTTTCGTCTCGATCCTTGCCGAGCCAAACCTGACGGCGATTTCGGGTGAGACGGCATCCTTCCTGGCGGGCGGTGAGTTTCCCATCCCGATCCCCGATGAAGATCGCCTGGTTGTCGAATTTCGCGAGTTTGGTGTTGGTCTTTCCTTCACGCCGATTGTGCTTGCGAATGATCGTATCAATCTTCGTGTTCGCCCCGAGGTCAGCAGCCTGAGCCAGGAAGGCGCGATCTCGGTCAACGGGATCTCGGTACCGTCATTGACCGTGCGCCGCGCGGAAACAACGGTTGAGCTTGGCAGTGGGAAGAGTTTTGCGATTGCAGGGTTATTGCAGAATACCATCAGCCAGGATGCGGCGAGAACGCCCGGGCTATCTTCAATCCCGATCCTTGGCGCCCTTTTCAAATCGGATCGGTTTCAAAACCGCGAGTCTGAGCTTGTCATTATCGTGACCCCGTATCTGGTCAAACCGGTCAATCCTGATCAGCTCAAGCTGCCGAATGACGGGTACCGCGCGCCGAGCGACATCCAACGCTATCTTACCGGGGCCACCTTCAAACCCGAGCCGCCGCAAGGCTTGCAGCATGCGCCCGGTGCAAACCACATCCCGCGTGGCGGTGCTGGCTTCGTGATTGGAAATTGAAGATGACGAACATGACAAAGACAACTTCTAAGACGCAAACATCCAATCGTCTCCGCCTCCTGATCTCTGCCGGTTTGGTTTGTGCCACAGCCCTCGCGCTTGGCGCTTGTACCACGGGGGAAGCAAGTAAGACCGGCTACCATGCGATCGCGCCGGCGAAGCGCAACGATGTGGAAATGGTCAGGCTGCACCATGACGTTAGCTTTCTTGATGACAGAAGTGGTGAGATCAGTGGTCCGGAATATGAATCGATGTTCGGTTTCCTGACGCTTCAGCAGGTTGGCTTTCAAGACCGCGTCTTCCTTGATGATCCCAACGACAATGGCCGCTCATCTCGTTTGAAAACGATGCGCAAGGCGCTTGGTAATTATGGGATCGTCTTGGAAGCTGATGGCCCGCCGATTGGTAAGGCGCCCCCGGCTGGAACCGTTCGTCTGGTTATCGAGCGTCATCTGGTGCGCGCGCCAAGCTGCCCTAACTGGTCGCAACCTGCGAACCGTACATTTCAAAATGCACAAAGCAGCAACTTTGGCTGTGCTGCGGTTACAAACATCGGACAGATGGTCGCCAATCCGCAGGAACTGGTGCGTGGTCAGGATACGCGTACGTCCAACCCGGTTCAATCGACCCGGGCGGTCGGGCTGAACAATACACGCCAGCTTACCGGTGCCCAGCGTTTGCAAAATTCGAATACAGGCGGTGGCGGCGGTGGCGGCCAATAGTCTGATGAAATTGGCGCATTGTCGAAAACACGCGCGCGAAATGACTGTCTAAAAGACCGACGGAAGTAAGGAACAGGCTGATGAACGCTCCAGTATCCGCATTCAAGGCCGCAGACGCGGATGATCGTGGTACATTTTCAGGATTTGTGGTTGATGCCGCAACCGTGGAAACGGTGCGCCAGGTTGCCACCGAGCTCGGCTGGCCGCCCGAGCGGGTTGAACAAGGCGGGCTCTCGCGCGCGATTGAAATGCTCGGTGTGGGGGATGCCCCCGATTTTCTGTTGATCGATCTCTCAGAAAGTATCGACCCCATTCTGGAAATCAATCGTCTCGCCGAGGTTTGCGAACCCGGTACAATCGTGATCGCGGTTGGGGAAACCAATGACGTTCAACTGTACCGCGATCTGATTGCGTCGGGGCTGCAGGACTATCTGGTAAAGCCCATCACCACGGAAATGATGCGCGAAGCGATTCTTACCGCCGAAATGGCGCTCGCCCAGGCTGAGCAGGAAGACCCCTCGCAGACGGCGCCAACGCGGGCTATCGGAGTTGTCGGCATTCGCGGCGGCGTTGGTGCCAGCACGATTGCCACATCAATGGCGTGGGTCACAGCGCAAACCTTCAACAAGAAAACCGCGCTTCTCGATCTCGATATTCACTTTGGTACAGGCGCGCTCACCTTTGATATGGAGCCTGGGCGCGGGCTTTGTGATGCGCTCGACAATCCTGGACGGATCGACAGCCTGTTCATCGAGCGGGCGATGATCAAGGCGGATAAAAATCTGTCGGTCCTGGGTGCGGAAGCCCCGGTCAATGATCTCTTCATTGCCAATCAAGAGGCGCTCTCCCATCTCGAGGATGAATTGATCGATGGATTTGAAGCGGTCTTCCTTGATCTTCCCCGTATGATGGCAACTCAGTTTCCCTTTGTGATCAGCAAGCTGACTGATGTGGTTCTTGTCAGCGATCTTACGCTCGCGGCGACGCGGGATTGTATCCGTATGATGACCCTCGTGAAACAGGCAGCTCCCCAGGCAAAGCTTCATATCGTCCTGAATAAGGTGCCTGTAGCGGCAATGCAGGAGATCTCGGTCAAAGACTTTGAGACCTCGATTGAGCATAAAGCTGATTTCACCATCGCAAACGATTGCAAAAGTTTCGTCGAGGCGGCCAAGCGCGCAAAACCGCTTGTTCAGCTGACGCCCAATGCGAAACCCTCGATTGCGCTGACCGATATGACCGGTGTGGTGATCGGTGAGAAGAAGCCGAAGAAGGCTAATCCGTTTGCCGACTTGCTCGGCAAGCTCAAAAAGCCTGAGAACGAAGAGAAAGCCCCAAAGGCCGAGAAAGCCAAGAAGGCAAATAAACCGGATAAAGGCGGGGTATGAAGCCAAGTGCACCCTCTCCACGTCGGCGTCCTGCAGCCCGCGGCGGTTTCGGCCGCGCGGGCCTTTCGCGTGCCGATGACAAGGGTGCTGGGTTGGCCCGTACGAAGCGGACGCAGAAATCCGATCTCGTTGAACAGCTCGCCGATCGTTTTGAGACGAACCTTGATGATTGGATGACGCCGGAGGCCGCGCAGGGCTTGACCCGTGGTGCGCTTGCTCAGTCGCTCAATGATTATCTGATTTCGAAGCTTGCATCCGAAAATATCGAGCTCGATGAGGCAGACCTTCGCGACCTTATCACGGTGCTCTTGAATAGCTTTGTTGAATTGGTTGGCGAGACCGAGGCAGATCCACTCGATCCCGTGCAGATCGCCAAACATAATCAGTCAAAAACGTCTGAAAATACCGACCTTGAAGAGGCGAAAGACGTTATCCAGCCCATGCTTTTGGAGCATATCGACGCGACGGCGGCGAACGAACTCGAACGCGGCGAGCTGGCTGAACAAATCACCGATGTGGTGAGCGAACTCTTGGTTCAGCGCAAGATGAACTTCAACCAGAAGGAACAGCGCGACCTCGTCACCCTGTTGTTAAACGACATGATGGGGCTTGGCCCGCTCGAGCCGTTGCTCGCTGACGATACGGTCACCGATATCATGGTCAATGGTCCGCAGCAGATCTGGGTGGAGCAGCGCGGCAAGCTCCAGCTGACCGGCATTCAGTTTCGCGACAATGCTCACCTGCTGAATATCGCAACGCGGATTGTGTCTGCGGTTGGCCGCCGGGTCGATGAAACATCGCCAATATGCGATGCGCGCCTGATGGATGGCAGCCGGGTGAATGTGGTGATCCCGCCGCTCGCGATTGATGGCGCATCGATTTCGATCCGGAAATTCGCGAAGCAAAAGGTGACGCTCGATAAAATGCGTGACCAGGGCAACATCTCGAAAAATATGGAGCGTGTGCTCAAGATCGCCGGGCGGTGTCGGCTCAATATTCTGATTTCCGGTGGGACGGGGTCAGGGAAAACGACCATGCTCAACGCGCTTTCGCAGATGATTGATCCCGGCGAACGCGTCGTGACCATTGAGGATGCCGCCGAACTTCAACTTTTGCAGCCACACGTCGTGCGGTTAGAAACACGCCCGCCCAACCTTGAAGGCAAAGGCGAGATCACGATGCGTGATCTGGTGAAGAACGCCCTCAGGATGCGCCCTGACCGCATCATTCTGGGTGAGATCCGGGGTGGCGAGGCGATTGATATGCTGCAGGCCATGAATACGGGTCATGACGGCTCTCTCGGCACGGTTCACGCAAACCGTCCGCGCGAGGCGCTGACCCGGCTTGAGAATATGGTCAACATGGCCGGCATGCACCTGCCATCAAAAGCGATCCGAACCCAGATTTCAGACGCCCTGCATCTGATTGTGCAGGTGGCGCGGATGCGCGACGGCAAACGCCGTGTGCAGGCGGTGACCGAAGTCGTGGGGATGGAAGGCGATATCATCACCACACAAGACCTGTTCGTTTTCAAATTTACCGGGGAAGACGCGAATGGCGAGCTGACCGGTGAGTTCGTTTCAAGCGGCGTTCGACCGAATTTTTATGAGCGCGCCGAATATTACGGTCTTGGCCGCACGCTTATGGAAGCAATGTAGACCAAGGCGAGTGACAGGCCTTTTGGCATGACGGCGCCATCTTCAAGGCAGGCGGCGCGCTAAGTCGAGGCCCATAAAGACGAGGCCCACAAAGACAAGGAATGATCAAATGACAGCGACCGATCCAAATATCGTGATGTTTGGCATCTTCATCGCGATGGCCGTCATTCTTGGGTGCATCATGACCGCGATGCATATGTTTGACGGCAATCGTCGTCAAATGGAACGGCGTCTCGAGCGCATGGTGGCGCGCCATTCGCCAAATCGGGCGATTACGTCTCAGGCGGCGATCAGGCGCATACGAAAAGATACCGGGGGCGGCAGGGTTGATAGTATCGCGCTGCAGCTGTTGCCCCGCCCAACCGAAATCCGCGCCAGACTTGAGCGTACGGGCACAAATATCAC
>JBCDDR010000076.1:0-10913 GCA_039180205.1 Pseudomonadota bacterium
CGCAAATCCGGTGAAGATCTGCACGATGAGCGGCAGAACCATGAGAAAAAACATGGCTGTTTGCGCCAACGGATTATGGCCGATATATTTTTTCGGGTCGCGTGTGAGAAAGCCGTACCATTTGATTTCGTGAACGATTTCGCCCCACCACTTCTTGCTCCATAGCGGAAGCAGAAAAATCTGCTTGGCGTGGCTGTTGCCCACAAAGGCCCAATAGATCCGCGCGATGAAAAACACCGCCATGATTTGCCCAGCAGCAAAATGCACCATGCGGATATTGCCAAACAGAAAGCTGTTTGAGGCCTCTCCCGGCAAACTTGGCGGCGGTGCGCCGATGAGATAGCCCGTCACGCATAAAACGGTGATGCAGAGCGCATTCACCCAGTGCCATAATCTGAGCGGCGCCTCATAGACATAGACCTTTTCAGCAACTGAAGGGGCCTCTGTCGATTCCTCAACGATCCGATCGAGGAACGACGACTTGCGCCGCTTTGTGGTGGGAGGCTCGGGGGATACCGAATCGGTCATGATCTCGCTCTCCCCTAGCGTACTTTGATATCGGCGAGCTCTTCGCCGTCTTTGCTCATCACATGGGTGGAGCAGGCGAGGCAGGGATCGAAGGAATGAACCGTCCGCAGGATTTCGACCGGCCGCTCTGGGTCCGCAATCGGGGTGTTCATAAGAGCTGCTTCGTAGGCGCCGATATTGCCATCATTATCGCGTGGCCCGGCGTTCCATGTGGTTGGCACAACACACTGGTAGTTATCGATCTTACCGTTTTCAATGCGGATCCAGTGCCCAAGCGCGCCGCGTGGGGCCTCGGTAAAGCCAACCCCCTTGCATGACTTCGGCCAGGTTTCCGGCTCCCACTTCTCGACGTTTGCCGTTGCCGTGTCGCCGTTGCGGATGTTGGTGATGAGCTTGTCGTAGAAGTACTTCATCTTATGCGCCGCCCACTGGCATTCGAGCCCGCGTGCCGCTGTGCGCCCGAGGGTGGAGAAGAGTGCAGCCACGGGAAGGTCGAGATGTCGAAGTGCTGCTTCCGCGGGTTCCTTAAACTCGGGTTCACCCTTGGCATAGCCGATGATGTAACGCGCGAGCGGGCCCACCTCCATCGCATTGCCCTTCCAGCGGGGGCTTTTGATCCAGGAATATTTGGCGTTTTCGTCAAGCGCTTCGATATTTGTCTTGGTACCTTTGGCATTGGGGCCAAGCTCGAAGTTAGGATCTGTCACACCGTCCCAGGGGTGTAGGCCAATACTTTCATCGTCGTAGCTGTACCAGGAGTGCGCAACCTGCTCCTGGATCTCCTCAGGGTCTCGCAGGTCAACGCTATGGATTTTGCTCAAGTCGCCGCCGACAATGGCACCGCGCGGCAACAGCAGGTTGTCAGCGCCATAGTCATTGGCATTATCGGGGATATCGCCATAGCTCATGATCGATTGTGACGAGATCCCTCCACCGTGCGTCCAGTCTTTGTAGAAGGACGCGATGGCAAGAAGATCAGGCACATAAACCTGTTCGGTGAAGGTGATGGTCTGGTCGATGATGCTCTTGACCATGCTCAGACGTTCCATACCGATCACACCGCTCGACGCACCGACATCCTGGATATTGATCGGGCAGGGCACTCCACCCACCAACCAGTTGGGGTGCGGATTTTTCCCACCAAAAATGGTGTGAATTTTTTTGATTTCCTTCTGGAAATCGAGCGCCTCGAGATAATGCGCGACCGCCATGAGATTGGCCTCAGGCGGAAGTTTGTAGGCAGGATGACCCCAATAGGCATTTCGGAAAAGACCAAGTTGCCCGCTCTCGACAAAGCGTTTCAGCTTAGCCTGAAGGTCGCGGAAATATCCGGGTGAAGAGAGCGGCCAGGACGAGATCGATTGTGCAAGTTCAGACGTTGCTTTCGGGTCAGCCGAAAGCGAGGAAACGACGTCAACCCAATCAAGCGCATGCAGATGATAAAAATGAACGATATGGTCGTGACACTGCAACGCAAGCTGCATGATGTTGCGGATTGTATTCGCGTTTTCCGGGATTGAGATGTCGAGTGCATCTTCTACAGCGCGCACTGAGGTCAGCGCGTGAGTTCCGGTGCAGACCCCGCAAATCCGCTGGGTAAAGGCCCAGGCATCACGCGGATCCCGATTCTTGAGGATCACTTCCAGACCGCGCCACATGGTGCCTGTCGAAACCGCATTGCGAATGACATTATCGTCGTCGACATTTACCTCAAGACGCAGATGGCCCTCGATACGGGTGACCGGGTCAACGACGACACGTTTACCACTGTCGTCGAGCGTAAAGCCGTTTGGAGTTTGGATCGCCATATCGCTCTATCCCCCTTAAGCCGGATCGGCCGGTGCGTTCTGATCAACCGATTTTTCACGTGCACGTTTGAGGGCGGACAGTCCCGCATGCGCTGCGATTGATCCGCCGACAATTGTGGAAGCAGCAATCCCAATCTGATCCGCATTCGATTCGGCGCCCAGCGGCGTATTCACCTTGGCCAGCCGGTCGTAAAATGGCCCGTTATCCCAGAATTCTTCCTCGGAACAGCCGATACATCCATGGCCCGATTGAATGGGGAAGGAGACCCCGCCATTCCAGCGAATTGTTGAGCAGGCATTGTAAGTCGTCGGCCCGCGGCACCCCATTTTGTAGAGGCAATAGCCCTTGCGTGAGCCTTCATCGTCCCAGGTCTCGGCGAACTGACCAGCATCGAAATGTGGCCGACGGTAGCATTTATCGTGGATTCGCTGGCCATAGAACATGTTCGGCCTGCCCATCCGATCGAGCGGCGGGATCCGATCAAAGGTGAGCATATAGGTGATCACCCCGGTCATGACCTCCGCAATGGGGGGGCATCCGGGAACCTTGATAATTGGTTTGTTGCGAATAACCTTGTGGATCGGCGTCGCCTGCGTCGGGTTCGGGGCCGCTGCCTGAACACATCCGTTCGAAGCGCATGAACCCCACGCGATGATCGCCTTGGCGCCTTCGGCCATATATTCAAGTTCTTCGAGGAACGGCTTACCACCGATGATGCAATACATCCCGTCTTCGTTGAGCGGCGGGTTCCCTTCAACCGCAAGGATGTAATTACCGTCATGCTCTTCGCGCACATCGTGGAGAATTTGCTGCGCTTGATGCCCGGCGGCGGCCATCAAGACATGGCTATAGTCCAGTGACAGCATCGATAACACGACATCTGAAACGAGTGGGTGGCCCGAGCGGATAAAGCTTTCCGAACAGCATGTGCATTCCAGACCGTTCAGCCAGACAACGGGTGTGCGGGGCTTGGTTTCCATCGCATGGGCGATTTTGCCGCTCATCGCCGGGGCAAGGCCAAGAGATGTTGCGGTGAGGGAGCAGAATTTGACAAATGATCGACGGCTCACACCTTGGCGTCGAATAAGATCATAGAATGTATCGGGCATGCTGGTCCCCTCCCCAAGTGTCTGAAACGGCGTCCGAAAAAGACTCCGTCAGTCATAGGCGGAGAGCGGATTGCTTTAGCATCCCAACATGCGTCTCATTTTGAAGAAGCGGTCGCGGCCTGCAGCTTGCACGCGACCCCATGTTTTATTGGTCTCCACCGACTACAATCAATCTAATGAAGATCACAAGGTGCTGAAATCAGACCTTGGTCTAATATCGAAAGGCTCGTTTCCAAGCACGCTCGGTGATAAAACCTGTGAGCATAGAGTCAAAGTGATCTTCGGAGGTTTCGGCCACTCGGCACCATTTGGATTGGACATATTGGTTTGGACGCACAGAAGACGCACAGGAATTCGGTTTAGACACAAGGAACATTAAAGAGGGGGGCGAGATGCGCCAGGTATGGATCTACCTAACAGTTTTATTTGCCACAGTATTTCTGATCACAAAAACCGGGTATGCGCATCCTGGTCATTTTCACGTCGGTGAAGGGCATGGTGCTGATCCAGCTGGTATGCCCGCTGATTTGACCTTCTGGTTTGTGGCTTTGGGTGTTGCCGTGTTTGTTTTCGCTCTGAAGCGCCTCGGTTCCCGTCACGGGCGGCGCTAGCCGAACCCGTTTTTGCGTGATAGCTCTGACCCTCAATGGAAACCATTGGGGATCATTGAGCCATGTCAGCACAAAAACAGGTGCGCCGAAAAACGCCACCACAAATCCGGGCGATGAAGGGCGAAACCACGATCGTCTCGCTGACCGCCTATACCGCGCGCCTTGCTGAACAACTGGATGCGTATTGCGACTTTCTGTTGGTCGGGGATTCGCTTGGGATGGTGGTCTATGGTCTGCCCTCGACCCTGCCCGTTACCATCGACATGATGTGTGCCCATGGCGCTGCGGTTGTGCGAGGTTCGCAACAGGCGCTTGTCGTGGTGGACATGCCGTTTGGGTCATATGAGGCGGGGCCGGAGCTTGCCTTTGATAACGCCGCTCATATCCTGAAGGAAACCGGCGCAGGCGCTGTGAAACTCGAAGGTGGGCGTGCCCTCGCACCAACGATCGAGTTCCTGACATCGCGAGGGATTCCGGTAATGGCGCACATTGGGCTGCAGCCGCAGTCGGTCAATATGCTTGGCGGGTATGGTGCGCGCGGCAAGACCGACCTTGAATATCAGGCGATTTGTGAAGATGCCGCCGCCGTTGAAGCAGCCGGTGCCTTTTCGGTTGTGATCGAGGGGGTGGTTGAACCACTTGCGCGTGAAGTTACCTCGTCAATCGCGATCCCCACGATTGGAATTGGCGCCTCACATTTGTGCGATGGCCAGGTCCTTGTGACCGAAGATATGCTTGGCATGTTCGAACGTATTCCCAAATTTGTTCGTCGATTTGGTGAACTTGGCCAAAATATTGACACAGCGGCGCGTATGTATGCCGACGCTGTTCGCGCACGCACATTCCCAAGTGATAGCGAGACCTATTGACGTTTTAGCATGAGATATGGTCTGTCGCGGCGAAATGGCGCGCAGCTTTCGCCTCTATTCGTGGTGGTAACCCGAGCCCTCGGTGGGTGATGAAAGAAACACAAATTTATGTCTGATCTGGTTCGTGAAGTTGATGAGGACCTGCGGCGTGAACAACTCACGGCCCTCTGGAAGAAATATGGGCGTTGGATGATTGCGGCGGCATTGGGCCTGATCGTGGCAGTTGCGGTGGGGGAAGTGCTGGACCGCCGCAAGCAGGACTTGCAAGCAGGTACGGCCGAGCAACTGGCTGATGCGAAACAAGCGTTTGACGCCGGAAACCTCGACACCGGATATGCCCTTGTTGAAGAGGTCAAATCCCGAAATATTGGCGGATATACAGGGCTTGCCTATCTGCTAGAGGCACAGAAACGTCTGGACGCTGATGATGAACCTGCTGCACTTCAGGCGCTTGACGCACTGGCAAATTCAAACGCCCCCGAAGAGTTCAAGTCGCTTGGTCGGTTTCTCGCCACGGTCGAACGGTTTGACACGATGAACGCGGATGAGGTCCGCGCCTCGCTCGAAGACCTGGCGAACGAAGGCTCGCCATGGTTTGGCAGCGCCAATGAGTTGATCGGAACGGCGATGTTCTTGGAAGACCGTATGGCGGATGCAGAGCTTTACCTCAACAATGCCTTTGCAAGCCCCAATTCTCCGCCCGCCGTCCGGGAACGAACCGGAGCGCTGCTTTTACTCGTCCGCCAAAAACAAGAACTCGAGGCCCCAGATCAGTCCGCGGTGTCAGATCAGACTGACAAGGCGGATACTCAGGATCAGAAAGGCGATGACCACGAAGGTCATAACCATGATCAAGAGGATCAGGATCATGAAGGCCTCGACCAATGACGATAGATTTCGCCGGGGTCCGGCGCTCCTCACAGTTATTCTTCCTGATCGGATTATCGGCTCTGGTGATCGCCTGTTCGGGTACCAGCAGCACCAAGAAAACGCCATTAAGTGGTGAACGGATTTCGGTTCTCGCGTTTGAACAGGAACTGCGCCCTGATCCGCGCATTTCAGATGTGAAGGTGGTTCTGCCACCGCCTTATGTGAACCGAAACTGGTCGCAGGGCGGCGGTAATTCCTCCAATGTCCACCATCATCTTGCCGTCGGGCGCGATCTTGAAGTTGCATGGCGCCGTTCCATTGGGGCCAACGCAAGTCGAACGAAACGGTATGTCAGCGCACCTGTCATTGCCCAGGGCACCCTCTATGCGATTGACTCGAACGCAACCGTTTCGGCTTTCGATGCCATTGATGGTCGTGAGGTCTGGAAATTGCGTCTCTCTGCGGAACGCGAGAAAAAAGCGTCAGCCTTTGGTGGTGGGATCGCCGTTGGTTCGAACTTCGTATTCGCCACCACCGGGTATGGTTTTGTGGTTGGGATCAATATCAACTCGGGCGAAGAGGTTTGGCGTCAGTATTTGAACATTCCGCTTAGGGGATCGCCCGGATACGCAGACGGTCGGCTTTTCGTGGTGACCCAGGACAATCAGCTGTTCGCACTGGATGCTGATACCGGAAATATCATCTGGGATCACGTGGGTATCGTTGAAAATGCTGGCATCTTGGGGACAGCCACTCCGGCGGTTTCGGGTTCGACCATCATCACGGCCTACTCCTCCGGTGAGCTTTATGCCCTGTTAGCAGAAAACGGACGTGTGGCATGGTCCGATACGCTTTCGCGCACCGGTCGGCTGACCTCGCTCTCGACGCTGAGTGATATCGACGGCAACCCCGTTGTTGACCGCGGACAGGTGTTTGCGATTAGCCATGCAGGACGGATGGCCGCGATTGATCTGACCTCGGGGGCACGCCTTTGGGAAAACAACGTGGGTAGCGTTTCGACACCGTGGGTCGCTGGCGACTATATTTACGTTCTCACCACCGAAAATGCGCTTGTATGCTTGACCCGGCGTGATGGACGCGTGCGATGGGTGCGTCCATTGCAGCGCTTTGCAAAAGTGAGCAAGAAAAAGGGACCGATTACCTGGCAAGGACCGGTTCTCGTCTCTGATCGATTGCTCGTCGCCTCTTCCCATGGTTATCTTTTGTCGATCTCGCCCTATACCGGGGAGATTCTGGGTGGTGAAAAATTCTCAACGGGCACGTTTGTGCCGCCCGTGGTGGCGGATCAGACCGTATATTTGCTTAGTCAAAATGGCGATGTGATTGCTTACCGGTGATGCTTTCTGCCAAAAGCGAATATCCGCGCAGACCAGAAGAGCGTTTTGCCTTGTGATCGGTCACCGGTCTTTTTGAAATTGCACGTCTCATGCCCTTAAAAATCGCAATCGTTGGCCGCCCGAATGTCGGCAAATCAACCCTCTTTAATCGGCTTGTCGGAAAGCGTCTCGCCCTGGTCGACGATCAGCCGGGCGTGACGCGGGATCGCCGCGAGGGTGAGGGGCGGCTCGGCGATCTCCCCCTCACCATCATTGATACCGCGGGGCTCGAGCGTGATGGAGATCACGCACTCAGCAGTCGTATGCGCGCGCAAACCGAGGTCGCTATCTCGGATGCCGACGTCGCCCTTATGCTTGTCGATGCCCGTGCGGGTATCACGCCGATGGATCATTATTTTGCAGAATGGTTGCGCAAGCAGGATGTCCCATACGTGCTGGTTGCCAATAAAAGTGAGGGTCGTCGCGGTGAGGCAGGGCTCTATGACGCCTTTCAGTTGGGTCTTGGTGACCCGATTGCCCTCTCGGCCGAGCATGGCGAGGGCATGGCCGATCTTTTTGAAGCACTCGTACAAATTGCTGAGGCTCGGTTTCTGGATCAGGATACCGAAGAGGCGGAGGAAGACGCATCGGGTCCGCTCAAGCTCGCCATCGTCGGACGCCCCAATGCAGGGAAATCAACGCTGATCAACCGTCTCACGAATGAAGACCGGTTGATCACGGGGCCCGAAGCTGGAATTACGCGCGATTCGATTAGCGTGCCATGGGTCTATAACGGTCGCGCGATCCTGCTTTTTGATACTGCCGGGCTTCGAAAGCGCGCCCGCGTGACGGCCAAACTCGAGAAACTCTCGGTTGCCGATGGTCTGCGCGCAGTTCGTTTTGCCGAAATCGTTGTTGTCCTGATCGATGCGACTTTGGGGCTGGAAAGCCAGGATCTGCGCATCGCGAATCAGGTTTGGGAAGAGGGGCGTGGGCTGGTGATTGCGCTCAACAAATGGGATCTTGTAGAGGACCCTCAAGCCGTTTTGAAAAAGACGAGAAACAAACTGGAAACTTCGCTTGCGCAGGCAAAGGACGTTCCGTTCATCACACTCTCTGCGGCATCAGGGCAGGGCACCAAAAAACTGATGCCAGCCGTCTTCAAGCTTTACGAAGAATGGAATAAGCGCGTTTCGACGGCACGACTTAACGAGTGGCTTCGGGATACGGTGGACGAGCATCCACCACCTGCGGTCTCGGGGCGCCGACTAAAGGCGCGCTATGCGACCCAGATCAAGGTGAGGCCGCCAACGGTTGCGGTTTTCGTAAACCGGCCTGAGGATTTCCCAATGAGCTACCGCCGCTATTTGACCAATGCTCTCAGACGGGATTTCAAATTCGGCGGGACCCCGCTGCGCCTGCTACTGAGAAAAACCGAAAACCCTTACGAAGGACGGCGAAAAAAGCGTACCTAACTTGTGTGAAGAGGTCTCTGGAAACCAGGCTATTGGGTTGTTGCCCAGTCCCGATACCGAACCACCTGTCCGGTTTCACGATAATCTCGCGCGCACATTTCCAGAATGAGCGGTGCGACCGCTTCAGCAGGCGGAAGGGTGTTGGGGTCTTCGCCTGGCATGGCTTCCTCGCGCATGGCGGTGCGGGTGGCCCCTGGGTCAAGGAGGTTGGCTTTGACCTGACTGATATTTGAAACCTCGCCCGCGTAAGTCTTCACCAGTGTTTCGAGTGCGATTTTTGAAGCTGCGTATGCTCCCCAATATGGCCTCGATTTTGTGGCGGCACCCGAGGTGAGGAAGAGCGCCCGCCCGGCATCAGCGGCTTGCAGAAGTGGGTCGAACGATCGGATCAAACGCCAATTCGCGGTCAAATTGGTATTGATCACCTGGTCCCAGTCCTTTGGCTTAAAATGTGTCAGGGGCGACAGCGGTCCCAGCGTTGCCGCATTGCCCACGAGCACATCCAGACATACCCACCGCTCATAGATTGCAGCAGCAAGCCGATCGACGCCGGGGCCATCGTTAATATCAAGCGGGACCAGTGTGGGCCGCAGCCAGCCAGCGGCTAAAAACTGATCGTCCATGTCTTCCAATGACGCGGCGTTTCGCGCAACGGCTATGACACGGGCGCCATCAGCGGCAAATGCCTCCGCCGCGGCACGACCAATACCGCGCGATGCACCTGTAACAAGGACAAGCCGATCGTTCGGCGTCGTCGGCTCGCTCACGCGCCAACCCGCTCTTTCAAGAGCATCAATTGGTCGGGGCGTTCGCGCTCATCGAGGTCGGTGAGCCGCGTTGGATAATCCCCGGTAAAGCAAGCATCGCAGAATTGCGGCTGAAACTCATCTCGGGCGGGCTCGGAAAGCGCGCGATACAGTCCATCAATTGACAGAAAGGCCAGGCTATCGGCACCGATGTGTTGGTTCATCGAGTCGACATCCATTTTGGCGGCTAGGAGCTTAGAGCGTTCGGGTGTATCAACCCCGTAGAAGCATGAGTGCCGGGTGGGGGGACTTGCAATCCGCATGTGGACTTCTTTTGCACCGGCCTGCCGCACCATATCGACGATTTTGATCGAGGTCGTTCCGCGCACAATACTATCATCCACGAGAATAACGCGCTTGTCTTCGATCTGCCAGCGATTGGCATTGTGCTTCAGTTTTACCCCCAAATGTCTGATCTGGTCGGAAGGCTCAATAAAGGTGCGCCCGACATAATGATTGCGGATGATGCCAAGCTCAAAAGGAATTCCTGCCTTCTCGGCATAGCCAATGGATGCGGGCGTTCCGGAGTCAGGTACCGGGATCACGAGGTCAGCATCGACCGGAGATTCATTCGCGAGTTCTGCACCAATGCGTTTGCGAACGTCATATACGCCACGCCCCCCAAGATAACTGTCGGGGCGTGAGAAATAGACATATTCAAAGATACACGGTCGGCCGCGCTTTTCGGGAAATGGTTTGAGCGATCTGAGGCCACCCTCGCTGATAATCACGAGTTCGCCAGGCTCGATATCGCGGATAAATTTCGCACCGATGATATCAAGTGCGCACGTCTCAGATGCGAGGATGTGCGCCCCATCGGGAAGCTCGCCAAGAACCAGCGGACGCACGCCAAGCGGATCGCGCACGCCGATCATTCCCTCACTTGTGAGCACAACGAGCGAATAAGCGCCTTCGATACGTTTCAATGCATCAATGAGGCGATCGAGTAGTGTGCGATAATTACTCGTCGCAACCAGATGGATGATGACCTCGGTATCGCTTGTCGACTGAAAGATTGAGCCTGAACGCACAAGATCGCGGCGCAGAACCCCAGCATTCGTGATATTTCCATTGTGTGCCACCGCAAACCCGCCAGTGGCGAGATCAGCATAGAGCGGCTGAACATTGCGGAGCGCCGTTTCCCCAGTCGTCGAATAGCGCACATGGCCAATAGCCGAATGGCCTTTCAACTGATCTATGATTTTCTTTGATGAAAAATTGTCGGCGACATGCCCCATATTTCGATGGCTATTGAAGCCATTCCCATCGTGGCTTGTGATGCCGCCCGCTTCCTGCCCGCGATGCTGAAGCGCATGAAGGCCGAGAACGGTATGCGCCGCAGCGTCATCGTTGCCAAAAACACCGAAAATACCACATTCTTCGCGAAGCTTGTCGTCGTCAAACGGATTGGTCGTGATCATAAGCGCGCTGCCCGTGGTTGCCTTGATCGGTCAAGTGACGCCCTCGATATAAGGGACTGGTGCACATGTGGCGAGCAC
>JBCDDR010000077.1:0-10824 GCA_039180205.1 Pseudomonadota bacterium
ATGCGGGCGGACTGTTCGGCATTGGCATCCCCGGTCTGGTTGAAAACAATGATACGATCATTGGTCTGTCGGCTTTCATCGGTGCGCATGAGCTGGGTCATCTGGTCGGACTGCGTCATGGCGACTCCAACGGGCCAATTGGTTCGGGAATTTCGCCTGGCCAAGGCGGTTTCTTTCCCGGATATCCTGGTCCAGCAGGCGCGACTGAAAACAGCAATAACATCATTTCCTCACCGGCCAGCGTTGGTTCTGACATCGCGATAGCGGCAACTGAAGAATTTTCATTCAGCACTCGTTCGTCAATGAAACTCTCGTTCAATGAGCAGGGTGTCGCACAATTCGAAATCGACGACGCAGGCGACACGATCGAGCTTGCCCAGGCCGTGGAAATGACCGAACTTGCGGTTCCTAACCTATCGCTTCCCGATGATGCGCTGTTCGGTGAAACCTTTGAAGTTGAAGCGGCTGTTGTGATTGGCGAAATTTCGACGGCAGGCGATTTCGATATCTACTCTTTCGAAGCCGAAGCAGGCGACCTTTTGAATATTGAGCTTCAATCGCTCGTTTTTTCGGGTGATGGCCGTTTTGACGATGTGTTTGATACAGAGCTGTCTGTGTTTGATGAGTTCGGAAACTTCGTCGATTATTTTGGGGCCGACGCTTTCAATGACGATGAGTTTGAAACCCTCGATTCGATCATCGTAGATCTCTTGCTTGAAGAGGCGGGCACATACTTCATTCAGGTGTCAGCAACGACTTTCTTTGGCGATCCAACCGATACGGGCGGATATGAGTTGTATTTCACACTCTTTGATCTCGCTGAGGAAGACCCGGACCCAGATCCCGATCCGGACCCGGATCCTGACCCAGATCCCGATCCCGACCCAGACCCTGATCCGGACCCCACACCGGTTCCGGCACCTGCTGCACTCCCCTTGATGGGTCTTGGTGTGGCTCTGGTTGGCTGGCTGCGTCGCCGTCGCCGTTAATTCAGGACCGGTTCACAATCAATGACGAAACATGGGGCTTGGTTGAACGTTCAACCAAGCCCTCTTTGTTCCACCGACTAACGGGGAGCCGATGCATGTTATTCAGTGGAAATCGATCGCAGGTGCGCCGCTTGCTGGCGATCATCGGAATTGGTCTGAATTTCGGACTTGTCACCGCAACACCCGCACTGGCGAATCAAAATCGGAGTGGATATCAGGTGCTCGATCGTTTGATGCCTTCCGACCTCTACAAATCACCTGTAGTGCGCGCGCGGGTGATGAGCGTCACATCAGAACTCGCCAAGGATGGCGGTCAGCTGTTCACACTAAAAGTCCTCGAACGGCTCGACCCCCCGACGGAAAACGCTTCGCCCGCGGTTAATGATGTCATCAAGCTACGTACGATTTCGTTTTTGTATCGGCTCAACCTTGTCCCCGGTGAACAGGCGCTCATTGTTTTGGATGTGAACGATGACGACCCCGAAGCGGGTCACCGGGCGAAACTGGGGGGAGACGGCCAGCCACTCGCACTATCGGTGAATGGTGATGTCCTTGCAAAGGTGTGGCGCCAGCAGGACGACGCATGGGTAGGGATGCCTGTTAAATCGGTAGCCGCGCACTTGGCGGGACGATAGCGAAGGTTTTTGAAGGCCTGACGATCAGACGATCATATCGATTTGTTTGCGGCTCAACCCCCCCGGGACAATCACGACGGGACACTTTAACCGGCCCGCCTGACTGCCGCAAAAATGCTCGACAAGTGGGCCAGGGCTCTCTGCATCGGCGGCCCCCAACACCAGTGCGAAAATATCTTCGTCGGCCTCAAGATGCTTTTGCAGGCTTGCCGAAGGGTCGCCCTCGACAAGGATATATTCCGAGGTCAGCCCCACATATTCGTAGATATCGTCGGCGGTTTGACGCAACAGCGCCTCTGCCTCCTGGCGGGCCTCCTCTTTCATCACATCCTCCACGCCCAGCCAATGCTGAAATGCGACGGGTGCGATGGCGTAGAACAGGCTGATATGGCCTTTCTTCGTATGCGCTGCGCGTCCGCATGCAAAACGCATTGCCCGATGACATTCGTCACTATCATCCACCACAACGAGGAATTTGCGGAACGACGCATCGCGTTCGGCCTGTACCTGATCGAGAAGGGGACGTGTGCTCATAGCTGTGAGAGTGCCAGCAACTTCGCCCGGCATCAAGCGCCGGTGATTGTGCAGCGCCGCATAAGCCAGCAGCCCCGGGAGCTATTTTTCAAGAATTCCCGTCAGCTCACGCATCTGCCCGCGCGCGCGCATAAGGTAAAACCCTTGCACCGCCAGATGGTTAGGGAAAACCAGACCATCGACGCGCGAATTCATAACGATAAAGGGGTCAATGCGAACAATTTTGGCAAGGCTATCATCGAGATTTTGCCACACGCTCTCAAGTTCACGCGCCTCGATCACACGAGGGAAATCCGCCTTTAATCCGCGCATCACCATGAGAATCGCATAGGCGCGGCCTTTGACATTATAGAAAAGGTCATCGGCCCCAAAATCCGGCCCGAGGCCACCCGCATGTGTGCGGACATATTGATCGACGCCTGCCGCTGAACTCCCGAGGTCGAGCGCGATCCTGTCGACCGTTGCCAGGAGATTATCGACCCGGGTTTCAAACACCGCGTCCCCAGAGGCGACCCGCTTGTTATAAGCGCGCAAGGCCTTGATCCCGCGACGATACAGCTCTTCCGAGGTTGGCTGTGGGATGAAGATATTGGGAAACTTGAAGTGCCAGATTGTCCCCTGGTAGTTGAAGTCGCCCACGGCCTCTTCCAAATCAGGGTCTGCTGCCGAACTGCCGCGATTTCTGCCGATCTGGTCGCGCAATTCCAACACAACCTGATTGAGTGCCGCACGCATACCCTGTTGAAAATTTGGCATATTATCGAGCGCGGACGACGCATAGAAAAAGGGGTCGTTGGCAACCCAGCCATTCCGGTTGACCTCGCGGTCCATCAGGCCGGAGATAATGGCCACCGTCTGGCTTCCGTTCTCCACCAAGTCACGCGTGCCGGGGGTAAAGGTTGGATCATCGTCAATGACGTGAACGACAGCCATGCCGACGAGATAGTAAAGAATGACGAGGCCCACGAAAATCGAGACAACAAGTGCCCACATGCGAGACGTCATCCCGCGCAGAATAGGGCCCATCATTGAGGTGAAGTGATCCCATAGCGCGGAAATGAGCCCTTTGAGATGTTCCCACATGGACGCCCCCCGTTTTGATCGCACGCTCGGCACGCGCGCTTATGTGTTAACTGACTTTCCGCACAGCGTCACTTTAAGAGTATGATCTGCGCGCTCTCGCAACATTGTCGCATATGGCAATCGCGGGAGGCTGGTTCAAGCATATGAAAAAACCATCGACAACTTATGGGGAACGATATGGACAACCAAAAAGGGCTGGCGCATTGCGTGCCAGCCCTTTGAAAATCAGTTCTGTAAGTTTCGATAACCGCTAAAAACGGCTCCGCGAAAAGGGCTTGGGAGGCGGCAATTGACTTAATTCGTTCTCTTTCACGCGAATTTCCTGGGTCACGCCAGATTGCCCTGGAAAGTCCCGGAACATCGCCTCGACAAGAAATGGCATCACCTCGGGAAGCCGCTTGTTACGCCCGGTGCTTTCAACACGGCCCTCAAAAACCCTTTCACCATCCTCGCCGGCGCTATCCATTTCAACGACAAGCACGCGGTCATAAATGGTGACTGAATCGACGCGGCTGTTGAACCCGGCGCCAAACCCGCCGCCATGGCCAAAGCCACCAAACCGGTTGAACCCGCCAAAACGGCCAAAGGTACCAAATCCACCAATGAAAGAGCCGGTAGACCGGACACGCTCGCGCGCATCGGCAACGCTGTAATCCATCGATACAATCAGATCGGCAGCTTCGGGGCTATCAACGCGGCGCAAACCAATATCTGTAAGCTCAATATTCATGAGCTGTGCGTACTGCTCAAATTCAAGGCTTCCCACTTTATCGGGATCGGCGGCGACAATGGCGAATGTTTCACCAGAATCCGGTCTGATATTATGAAAGCGCGCAACATCAGACTTAATCGTGGTCGCACACGCGGCTAAAAACCCAAGCGAGGCAACCGCCAAAAGCCTGAAAGTGGTGCGACAGCGCGCGCCCCAATGGATAGAATTTGCGATCATCGATTGGCGTCTCTTCATAAATTTGTTCCCATCTGAGCTAGGTTGTATCGCCGGAATGTCATCGAGCGACACAATCGTCCTTATACGTAGATAAACTCATAAAGCTGAACCCAAACTGAATTGAGGGTAACGCAAGCTCCATCGCGAATAAAATCACATTTTTTCGGCGCAAAGTCTCCCCTTTCCCTGCGACCTCTCTGTCGCACTTTGCAGCCGACACCTGACCAGCTATAATCCTGGTTGGTAATTTTTTCAGACATGAGGGGGAAGACATGAGAAAACGATGGTCGGTTTTTAGCGTCATATATCTCGTCGCGTTGTCAGCATGCGGCAATGATAATGGGGCCGTCGAAGAGACAAAGACAGCGGCGGTCGATCCTGGTGATGGACTTTTGCTGGTTCTGGTAGAAGAGCCCGCCGAAACAGGATGCAAGGCAAAAGCAGTCTTTTATGCAAAACCCGAAACAAATCTGGTTCGGCTCGACACCGACATGATCTGGGCGGGTGAAGTGGGGTCAGGAAACGGGTTTGGCATGATGGATCTCGATAACGATGGCATTTTGAGCGGAGAAACCTTCGCCGTTACAGCCTCAGCCGACAAGAGCTGCAGCGAAGTTACCGTCCAGATTCGTGAGATCAAGTGTGAGACCGAAGCCGGGCCTGCGGCGAGCTGCCCCGCGCTCGAAATCCAGGGCGCTGAAAGGTTCGCGCGTGTTTTTGAGCGGCCCTATTGAGCGGAGAGCCTCACCTGCGGCCGCGTTCGCAGTCACCTCACCCAAGACCCAGAATCTGTTTGACCTCGGCAAGAACGGGCGCGGCTTTCTCCGCAGCACGCTCCGCCCCCCGGGTGAGAACGCTATCCAGATACCTTTGATCGGCAAGGAGGCGGTTCATCTCGGCAGCCATGGGCGCTAGCGCCTCCGTCATGATCTCGGTTAACGCCGACTTGAAAGGTGAGAAGTTTTGCCCTGCGAACCGCATGCAGATGTCATCAGGGGTTTCGCCGGTAAGCGCTGAATAAATCCCGACGAGATTGCGCGCTTCGGGCCGGTCTTCAAGCCCCTCCGAACTGGTCGGTAAAGGATGCGGATCGGTTTTTGCTTTTTTGATCTTGTTCGCAATCGTGTCGGCGTCATCCGTCATGTGAATGCGCGACATCTCAGACGGGTCGGACTTGGACATTTTTGCCGCCCCATTGCGTAGGGACATGATCCTGGCGCCCTGCCCCTTTGCCTGGATGACCGGCTCGATAATCGGGAAAAACTCGATACCAAAATCATTATTGAATTTCTGCGCAATATCGCGGGCAAGCTCAAGATGCTGCTTTTGGTCATCGCCTACCGGCACATGCGTGGCGTGATAGGCCAAAATATCTGCCGCCATGAGATTTGGATATACATACAATCCAACGCTCGCCCGCTCACGATGTTTACCGGCCTTATCTTTGAACTGGGTCATGCGATTGAGCCACCCCATCCGCGCCACGCAATTAAAGATCCAGGCGAGTTCCGCATGCGCGGACACCCGACTTTGCGTGAATAGGATAGATGTCTCCACATCAACACCCGCCGCGATGAGAGCCGCTGCAACCTCACGAATGGATGCCCGAAGCGCTGCCGGATCCTGATGAACAGTGATCGCATGAAGATCGACGACGCAGTAGATGCAATCGTGCGTATCCTGCAACTTGACGTAATTTTTGATCGCACCGAGGTAGTTCCCAAGGTGGAGGTTTCCGGTCGGCTGAATGCCGGAGAAAACGCGCGGGGCAAAATCAGTCATAACAATTGATACTCATTGAATTGGCTATGGAACGCCCGGTTCATGCTGCGTTTTCAAAACATGATCAAGTCAAGAAAGGGCGTTTCGGCACAATGATGTCCACACCGGAGAACAAGGGGCGCGTGCCATACGCTGCAAGGGGTGGAACAAAGGCGATCAATAAACGTGACGATGAACGCGGTTGCCAAGCCGCCGATGGCTGTGTCATCGACCCTATATGAGCATTCCATTCGCTGGCCGATGAGCGGCACGAGCGGTGCCCATAAACCTGTTTCCATTTGATGTTTGAAAGAGTTTCGCCATGAAGAAAAACGCCGGGCAAGACCGTAACCGTTCGACGAACTGGCGTTCTGCGACGCAATTGGTGCGCGGCGGAACCGCGCGTACCGGTATGGATGAAACCGCCGAGGCGATTTTCATGACGTCCGGTTTTGCCTACGACGCCGCTGAAATTGCGGCCGCACGCTTTGAAGGAACAGACGACGGATATACCTATTCACGGCTTGCAAACCCTACCGTTAGAATGTTCGAAGAACGCATGGCGCTGATCGAGGGGGCCGAAGATGCAATTGCGACGGCATCGGGTATGGCCGCGATGACGGCTGCACTCATGTGTCAACTCAAGGCCGGGGATCATGTGGTGGCTGCCCGGGCATTGTTCGGCTCATGCCGCTGGCTCGTCGACAATCTGCTGCCTAAATTCGGGGTTGAAACCACCTGTATCGATGGGCGCGACACCCAGGCATGGGCGGCTGCGACGCGCGAGAATACGAAGGTCTTTTTCCTTGAAACCCCCGCCAATCCGACCCTCGACGTTATTGATCTGAAAGCGGTTGGCGAGGTTGCCAAAGCCTATGATGTCCGCCTCGTCGTCGACAATGTGTTCGCGACACCCATCTTGCAGAAACCCATGGAAATGGGCGCTGATATCGTCGCCTACAGTGCCACCAAACATATCGACGGCCAGGGTCGCGCGCTTGGCGGGATTGTTCTCGGCACGCGTGATTTCATCCGCGAGGAACTGTTGCCGTTTACCCGAAATACCGGGCCGACCATGTCCCCTTTCAATGCCTGGATCATGCTGAAAGGGCTCGAAACGCTTGACCTCAGGGTCCGCAAGATGAGTGAGAATGCGCGCGAAGTCGCCGATTGGTTGGCCCCGCGCGTCCCCCGCTTGCTCTACCCCGGGCGATCCGATCACCCGCAGCATGAGCTTGCGATGAGGCAGATGGAAGCGGGCGGCTCGATTATGAGCTTTTTCCTCGATGGGGGGCGCTACCAGGCGTTTTCCTTGATGAATAGCTGCGCGCTCATCGATATTTCAAATAACATCGGCGACTCGAAATCGCTCATTACGCATCCGGCATCGACGACCCATTGGGGCCTCGGCGAGGAGGGACGCGAAGAGCTTGGCATTTCCGAAGGAATGTTGCGCTTGAGCGTAGGCCTTGAAGACCCGGCCGATTTGATTGATGATCTGGCGAGTGCGTTGCATGCGGCTGGATTGTAAGGCGGGGCCCGGCCACCCGTGTAAGGGAGCGAAAAATCGATGATCCCCTTTGAGCATGAAGCCCGCACCGACGATGTTGTGGTGCGTGTTGGGTCTGCGTTTCTGGAAAACCAATCGGACCCGCGCATTCCCCGTTTCACCTGGGCCTATCGTATCGGTATTGAGAATATCGGGACGTTTCCGATTAAATTGATTTCGCGACATTGGGTTATCGTCGATGGCAATGGACACCGCGAAGACGTTAAGGGCGAGGGCGTTGTCGGGGAGCAGCCATTGATCGGACCCGGGATGAACCACCAATATATGTCGGGGTGCCCCCTTCCCACATCCTCGGGCATGATGGTTGGGGACTATGAAATGATGGATGTTTCCGAAAAAGGCTATGGCCGGATGTTCCCCGTTGATGTTCCGGCCTTTCGACTGGAAAGTCCGCAAAGCCTGCGTACCAAGCGCTAAACCCGTGACATTGCCAACCTTATGAGCTCACGCTTTTCCTCGCTTGGCGGCCCTAGCCTCCCCACAGCTGCGAGCGGGGTTCCAAGGGGAGCCGAGGGCGCGGAACCGATACCTCGGGCGAGCGAGGCTGGCAGGCTCGCGATCCAACCGATCCTTTTTGTGATCGGGCTGCTGATCGCCATACTAGGGATGGCGATGTTTATCCCCGCCGCGGTTGACCTTGTCTTTGCCAACGAAGATTGGGTGGTGTTTGCGCTATCCGCGGTCTTATCGATTTTTGTCGGGGTGTCGCTGGTCCTCGCAACACGCGGCACCGCAGACCATTTGTCGCTCAAACAAGCCTTCATCATGACTGTGCTCGCGTGGATCGTTCTGCCAGCGTTCGCCGCCCTGCCTTTTGTCTTTTCCGATCGGGCGCTAAGCTATACGGACGCCTTCTTTGAAGCGGTTTCCGGGATAACGACCACTGGGGCCACGGTGATCACCTATCTGGACGGGTTGCCCCCCGGAATTCTGGTGTGGCGTGCGATCCTCCAGTGGCTTGGTGGTCTCGGCATCGTGGTGATGGCGGTTGCGATCCTGCCGATCCTGCAAGTCGGCGGCATGCAGCTTTTTCGCACCGAAAGCTTTGAGACCTTTGGCAAAGTTATGCCGAGCGCCGCCCAGATTGCGGGCATTTTAAGCAATATCTATATGCTTTTGACCCTCACGGCCGCCATTGCCCTGTGGGCTGCCGGCATGGATATATTTGATGCCGTATGCCATTCGATGACAACGATCGCGACGGGGGGGTTTGCCAACTACGACCAGTCGATAGGCGCATTCAACTCGGTCACAATCGAGATGATCATTGCCTTCTTTATGTTTGTCGCAAGCCTGCCATTTGTTCTCGTGTTTCAGGCGGTACGTGGGCACCCCATCGCCCTCTGGCGCGATGATCAGGTTCGGCTCTTCATGTTCATGCTCGGGTCTATCCTCGTCGTGGTGATCAGCTGGCTGATTTTTTTTAAGGATTTCGCGCTTGGAGACGCACTGCGCTACGGGATTTTCAACATAATTTCGGTGATGACCGGAACAGGATATTCATCAACCAATTATGGTGGCTGGGGGACATTCGCCGCGACCGGCTTCTTTTTGATTACCTTTATCGGGGGCTGCGCCGGATCCACCTCATGCGGGGCGAAAATTTTCCGTTTTCATGTCCTGTTTTCAGTGATCGCTCAAGAGGTTACCAAAATCAGGCGCCCGAATGCCGTTTTTATCGCGCGCTATAATGGTCAACCCCTCCGGCCGGACATCATCAGCTCGGTGATGAGCTTTTTCTTTCTTTTCGGGATTAGTTTCTTCGTCGTTGGCGGCGTTTTATCGGCGATGGGGCTCGACGCCTTTACCGCCTTTTCCGGCGCGGCGACAGCGCTTGCAAACGTTGGCCCAGGCGTAGGACCTACCATCGGACCGGCCGGGAGCTTTTCTGAGCTGGAAGACCCGGCAAAATGGGTACTTGCTTTTGCGATGCTGCTGGGGCGGCTGGAGTTTTTTACCGTACTCGTGCTGTTTACACGCACATTCTGGCGCGCCTAACCCGCGGTTTCGTCTGCGTTACCACCCCCTTTTGTGATGCGACCCACCAGCCAGAAATAGACCGCATAGGGTAAAATCCGCAGGAACTTAAGCTGAAATGTAAATCGTTTGGGAAAGGTAATCTCGAACTGCTTTTTCTGTAGGCCCTCAATGATACGGTCGGCCGCCTCGTCCGAAGATATCAGGTAAGGCATGTCAAAGTCGTTTTTCTGAGTTGCAGGTGTGTCCACAAACCCCGGGTGAATGACCTGCAGCCTGATGCCGCGCGGCTCCAGCATGAATCTCAAGCTCTCACACAGGTGAGTGAGGGCTGCTTTGCTGCTCCCATAGGCTGCCGCACGCGGCAAACCGCGAAATCCGGCAACCGAGGACAAGACCGCGATATGGCCACAACCTTGCTGGTCCATAGCGCGCGAGGCCGCCGAAATCACATTGATCGTACCGAGGATATTGACCTCAATGGTCGGGCGAAATCCGCCCTCATGCAGATCATCCCAATTGGTTTCGACCCAAAGCGCGGCCGAAGTGACCACGCGATCGATTGGACCATCCTTGTCGATTTCGGACATCGCGGCGTCGACATTCTCCCGATTTGTGATGTCGAGGGGAAGCGGGATAATCCGATCGGGATCTTCCTCGGCAACACGTTTGAGATCATCCTCACTACGCGCGGAGATCCAAACCTTCGCGCCTTTGCCTGCGAGAGCTTTCGCAAGCGCTGCGCCAATCCCTGAGCTTGCGCCAATCACCCAAATACGTTCCCCTTTCATGGCGCTTATTTCCTCGCAGAGGCTGACACCATACCGGGTGTCTCTTCCTGAAAACAGCGGCCGAGAACAGGGTGATCATTCATCGAAACATCGACAAAGTCTTTCTGGAAGTGGGTTTCAAGCTTTCCCGAAATCACAGACTGATCTTTCGGCGCCTTAAAGGCGAGTTTGGCCAGACACAGTTCGTCATCATAATAGATGTCGATATTAAGCCCGCCCTCAAGCCGGTAGGGCGTGGCAGGAAACCGACTGTCGCCAATCTCGACCCATTCGCGTGGGAGTTCGGTAACGGTGATTTCGCTGAGCTTACCGGTTTGCGTATTCAATACTTTCGACTGTTCACGCAAACGAGGATCCCAGTATGTCGAGGATACGATCTCTCGATCAGTCACATAACTCAGATCAGACATTTCACCGTTAACTTCGCGCGTCGCGGCCACACTGAACCCTTCGGCAGTACGCTCGCCTTTAACGGTGAATGACTTCCCGTTGTCATAGGTATATGCATCGATGGACAAGAGTTCACCGGTTTCCC
>JBCDDR010000078.1:0-10651 GCA_039180205.1 Pseudomonadota bacterium
CCGACGGTTGGCATGGTCATGCCTTTTTCTCCTTATCTTCCGGTTCAAACCTCCATGGGCGGCTGTGACGTGGATTAGGTATCCGCGCACCGGAATGTCTCGATCTGAATTTGCAAACCGACACAAGGCCCATGTGTGAAGTGCGCCGTCCTTATCCTCGTCGCCCGCAAATTGCAAGCGACAAAGGCGTCCATGGTGTTGAAGCCGGTTTTTGGCTAGGATTTACCGGTCAGGCGGCGAAAGAGTTCAAGCTGACCCTGGGTCGTCTCATCCCAACTGAAGCGTTCGGCATAGCGGCGCGTTGCCGCCCGGTTGGGATAGTCATTGAGTAGATTTTGCGCCGCCTCAACAAAGGCCCTGGGTGTTCGGTCCCGCATCAGCCGCCCGGCCTCAGGTGCCGCGACGACCTCAGGCGTGCCCCAAACCGAGGATGCAACCACGGGGGTGCCGCATGCCATGGCTTCCAACAGCACGTTCGCCCATCCCTCGCGGCTCGATGTCAGCGACATGATATCGGCAGCACTATAAAGCACGGGCAGCTGTTCATGGGGGATAAGGCCGAGGAAACGAACGCGATCTTTCACGCCAAGCGTGCGAACAAGCGTTTTAAGCGCCCCCTCTTCCTCGCCCTTTCCCGCAATCAAAAGCTCGGTATCGGGCATTTCGGCCACCGCACGGATGGCGATGTCATGCGCTTTCCGCTGAATCAGGCCACCAACCGAAACGACCGCTTTTTTGGTAATCCCATAGGTTTTGCGCGCCATCTTGCGATCTTGCGGCGTAAAGAGCTCCAGATCGACACCGTTGCGCAAAACAGTGATTTTATCCCCGTCCATACCGATTTCGATCATGGTGTCCTTGAGCGCCTGGCAGACCGCGATCATATGGCTCGCGCCCCTTGACGCCTCAACGAGTTGCGCCCGCGCCCTGGGTGTTTGCGGAATGAGGTTGATGTCGGTGCCCCGGGCGGTCACCGTTACGGGCAGGTCGAATGTGTTTGCCAAACGAACCGCAGCCACACCATCCGGGTAGAAATAATGCGCGTCGATCATATCGAAGCTTTTTCCCTCTGCCATCAGGGCGCGCACGGTCTTCAAACCTGCGCGGTAAATGGCGTTGGGGGTGAATGTCCAGCCGATTTTGGGAGTTACGAGATAGCGCGGGTGTTCAATTGTGAGACCGTGGCGTACCTCACGCATGGGCACCCTTGCAAATTGCGCGTAACTTCCGAATCGGCGAGAGTTGAATGGAAACCAGGGTACCGGCGCGATGACATGGGCGGTGACCTCTCCACTTGACAGGAGGTTGCGCAACCGGTTTTCCACGAAAACACCATGGGCGGGCATCGACGCGTTGGGGTAAAGCGTGGAGAATACAAGAATATTGATCATGTTTTCGCCTGATAGACCAAGCGATAGGCCGCAATCATCCCCACCATATCATGCACGCTATGTACCTTGTCTTTGTTTTTGGCCCCAATCGACCGCCGCGCACCAACGTCTCCGCTTAACCGCCACAAGCGGCGGATAAACCCGTCGTCGTCACCTTGGGGAGCAATGAAGGGCCGATTTTCCTCAGACACCATGTGCGGGACATCGCCTACACCGAGCCCACAAATGGGAAGTTCATTTGCCATCGCCTGCAATACCGCGTTTGGGAGCTGCTCGGTATCCGATGTGATTACGTAGATGTCAAAGCAACCATAGGCCTTTTCAATGTCGGTGACATATCCGGCAAAGTGGACATGCGCCTCCACCTCGAGCTGCTTTGCAACCGCTTTCAGGTGATCTTTTTCAGGACCATCCCCGGCAACCACCAATGAGATCGGAACGTCGCGATCACGCAAGGCTCGAATGGCGAGGATCATCCGGCCAATATTCTTTTCAGGCCGCAACGGTGCCACCGTTCCAACGATAATATGATCCTCACGCCCCCACCCTTCCGGCATCTTCAGAACTGCCGGATCGGCCTCTCCCGAAAAGCGATCAAGATCGATACCGTCAGGAATGTGCTTTACTTTCCGCGACGGCAGGCGCCAGGTCTTCGTCGCAATTTCCGCCAGCGTTTGCGAAGGCACAATGACGGCAATGGTGCGCAATAGCGCCACTCTCCGGAACCATACGCGGCGCGGCAACTGCGTTTCGGCCTCCTCAACACTGAAACCGCTTTCATGGTGAATATGCGGGCACCCCGCGAGCATCGCCCCGAGTGCCCACTCGATGCTGCCCCAATTATAGGTCAGCAACAGGTCGGGTGCCGCCGCACGCAGCCACTTCCGGATGGCAAGGATCCGGCTCACCGCATTCCCGCCGGGCGGAATATCAGGTGTGCGAAACTTGACCTCAACCTCGTCAGCAATCGCGTAGGCCGCACCTTCATCGCCTGCCAGTGCGATGACTTCGTGGGAAACATCCTCGCCAAGTGCATTCATCAATGTTGCCGAACGCAACTGAACCCCGCCGGGATCAAAATTAGGAAACACATGGAGGAAGCGGCGGGCGGCCATAAAATGGTCTCCAGCTGAGAGATCAGAACACATTCATTGCGCCATCGCCAAAGCCCGGATATCGCGGCCAAGGACAGCGCCACAGAACAATCACAGAGATTCCTTTATTTTTCGGTCACTCCGAAAGGCTATAAGGATCGATTAAGCCCAACTGGCAACCAGAAAAATTAGACAGAATTGACCGTTTGCGACCACGCAGATAAGTACAGGGCCGTAACGGGGGACGGAAAACACGATGATTAGACGACTTTGGCTGGCGATTGCCGCTCTTGCTGCATGCCTACTCGCCTATGCATTGCGAGGGGCGTTTGCAGATTTTTATTCAACGCTCCTGCCGGGGGGAACGCCCACCCCTATCCGAGACGCATTGACGTATTCGCCCGTTATCAGGCTTGCGAGCGTGACAGCCGCTGCGGGGATCCTGTTTGTACTTTTCTCGCTGGTGGCAATGGCCCTTGTCGATTCCTTTTTTCTGAGAGAAGGAAAATCGCAAATCAGTCGCCTTCTGATTGAAAGGCGCAACGAACGATCGGTCACCAAACGGGATTTCCTGGTCGGCCTCGAGGATGCCGGACCGATTTACCGCCAGGCTGAATCCTATGCCGGCAGCTTGCGTGATGTGAGTGTGCAGCGCGGCGGCAATCTTTTGAAGTATGCATCCTCGGGCCTTTCCGCCGATCATTTCTTTGGCCCGGGCGCGCTCGTCGATAGCCGTCTCTTTCGGGTGAGTTTTTCAATCCTACCCGCGATCCTGCTGCTGGCTGGGATCGCGCTGGCAACGATTTCGCTCCTTCATGGCACCGCACAGGGTGTGGGCCGGATCACAGAAACGGTAGGCTCAGATGGATTGTCGGTCGGCGCGCTCAATGGCATGGCAGCATTTCTGATCTGCCTCACCGCAGCTGGGTTCTGTTGGGCCACCGCCCGTTTTGTGTTTGCCATTCTGGGGCGTGAAAGCCAGTCACTCGCCGCAGACATCGACGCTATTTTCTATTCGGCAGGTACCCAAGGTTTGCGTTCCGATGTGTCTGCGTTTGCCGAAGCCGCGCTCGAACGGCTCGACGGGGTTGAAAACCGCGCGCGCACGGCGAGTGAAAAACTCGTTCAGGTTGTGGGTGGCATCGCCAGCGACGCCGGGGCGAGCCTGAGTAAATCAGTGGAAGCCACCCTTGACGCGCCGCTAAAAGCACTCGGCGACGCAGCGAAGGATCTGAGCGCACGATCCACCGAACAATCAGCTGAGCTTATCGAAAACGCTTTGAGTGAGTTTTTGTCTTCGCTCGACAAGCGGTATGGCGCGGAGCTTTCTGCGGTCGGGAAAGCGATCGAAGAAACCAAAGGCATATCCGTCAACGCTCAGGAAAAAACATCGCAATCGGTCGATGATATTTCACGCACCTTTGAGAGCACGCTCAAAAAGTTTACGAAGGAAAGCACTGCTGAGCTTAAACGCCTGCACGGCCAGATGGACAATCTGGTGAAAGATTTGAGTTCTGCGCTCACGCATATTGCCGGCCAACAACAGGAAATCCTCGGCCTGATGGCGGAGGGCCAATCGGCAAGCACGCAAATCCATGCGGGTGCCACCGAGATTGGCGAGGCGGCGAAGGTTTCGCGTGAAACCGTTGAGCGCTTTATTACACTGGCTGAGCGGATGCGCGAAATCAGCAGGTCTGCTGTACCGCGGGAAGATCGCGGCGAGCTTGACGAGCTTCCGCTGATCAGCGAAGGCCCGGCGAGTCAGCGCCTCTCTAACGCCCTACGCGACCTGAAACGCGCGGCATCAAATGACGGGCTTCCTGAGCTTTGAACCGATCAAAACGAGTCAGGTGTTCAGCTTTCCCTAAAAACTATAGTCGGGATAGAGGCGCTCGACCTTTCGCTTGAGAGGTGCCCACGACATAGGGGCGACCCCTGCAAATCCACCTGCCGACTGGCGCGCCACCAGATCGCACATGTCCTGACTTAGATGCTCAACCTCTCCCCCGGCTTGCGCGGCAATCTGAATTTCGCATGCCTTCTGGATAAAGAAAAGCCGGACAAACGCCTCCGCCACACTGCCGCCCGCAGTTAAAAGCCCATGATTCCGCAAAATCAACGTATTACGCGCACCCATATGCGCGATGAGCCGCTCCTTTTCTTCGGGGTTCAACGCGATCCCCTCATAATCATGATAGGCAACATCATTAAAAATGTTGAGCGCGATCTGGCTGATCGGTAGCAGGCCCTTTTTTTGAGCCGAAACCGCAACGCCTGCAACCGAATGCGTATGTAAGACGCAGTGCGCATCCTCGCGCGCAGCATGAACGGCGCTATGAATGATGAACCCCGCCGGATTGATGAAATATTCCGAAGGCATCACAAGGTTTCCTTTGAGGTCCACCTTCACAAGGCTTGAGGCGGTAATCTCCTCAAACATAAGCCCGAACGGGTTGATGAGGAAATGCGCATCTGGGCCGGGCACCCGCGCCGAGAGATGTGTGAAAATCAGATCATCCCAGCCAAAATGGGCAACAAGCCGATAGGCGACCGCAAGATCGCATCGTTGTGCCCATTCCTCCTCACTTACCTGATCTTTCACAGAAGCCGTCAACTGGGGTTGTGTTGCCATGGGGATACCTGTCCTCGGTCAAAAATTTTATCGGCCATGAGTCTCACCCTCACGGTGTGTCTCGTCAAGACCGGTCACGGCCTAAATTGTGTCCACACGATTCAAAAATGATTCCATCACCATTGCGCCATTTGGTCAGGCGTTTATATTCACGGCGGTATGGCAGATCTTTCTCCCCTCCCCGACCCAACGTCGGCGGCTCACTCCGCACCGGCACCGATGGTTGATCCCTTTGGTCGAACGGTGAGTTATCTGCGCGTTTCAGTGACTGATCGCTGCGATTTTCGTTGCACCTATTGTATGGCCGAGCAGATGACGTTTCTGCCGAAGCCTGAGCTGCTGTCGCTTGAAGAGCTTGACAGACTGGTCGGCGCCTTCATCACCCGCGGGGTACGGAATGTCCGTCTCACCGGTGGCGAGCCGTTGGTGCGCCGCAATGTCATGTGGTTGATCGAGAGCCTTGGCAGCCGACTCGGAGATGGCCTGGACGAACTCACCTTGACAACAAACGGAAGCCAACTCTCCCGTTTTGCTGAAGACCTGTATGCCACGGGTGTGCGCCGCGTGAACGTGTCCCTCGATACCCGAGATCCCGACAGGTTCCGCAAAATCACCCGCTGGGGCCGGCTTGAACAGGTTCTGGGTGGGATTGAGGCGGCTAAGGCCGCCGGGTTATCGGTCAAGATCAACACCGTCGCGCTCAAAGGTGAAAATGAGCATGAGCTTAAGGATATGCTCGAATGGTGCGCACGAGAGGGGCTCGAACTCACCTTCATTGAAACCATGCCGATGGGCGAAATTGATGGCGCACGATCAGACCAGTATTTGCCGCTTAGCGAAGTTCGCCGCAGACTATCCGAGCGGTACGAGCTGATCCCAAGCACCCATAAAACGAGCGGCCCAGCGCGATACTTTACCGTGCGGGAAACCGGCCAAAGCCTCGGCTTCATAACACCTCTGACGCATAATTTCTGTGAAAGCTGTAACCGCGTGCGGCTCACCTGTACCGGGCGGTTATTTATGTGCCTTGGCCAGGATGATGATGCCGATCTACGCGCCGTACTACGGGCAAACCCGCATGATGACACGCCCTTGTTTGATGCGATTGATGAGGCGATTTCGCGAAAACCCAAAGGACATGACTTCCATATCGGGCACAATGACAAACGCGGACGCGGTGTTTCCCGCCGGATGAGCGAGACCGGTGGATGAGCGCACCGACGCGTCGGCTGAGCTTTCTTGCCGCCCCGACTGACGAAGCTGCAGCCTCGGCGCGATCGCTTGGCGAGCTCTACGGGGGCGTTTCGGTTGAGGACGCCGAAATCATCGTTTGTTTAGGCGGCGATGGGTTTTTGCTGCAGACCCTTCATGACTTAAGACCGCGACAGGTACCCATCTTTGGCATGAATCGCGGGACGGTCGGCTTTCTGATGAATGAGTATCGGGCTGAAGACCTATATGAACGCCTGGACAAAGCCGAACGGATTGCGCTGCATCCTCTCAAAATGACCGCAACGCGAATGGATGGCACCGTCTGCGAGAGCCTGGCTTTTAACGAAGTCTCGTTGCTGCGCCAAACGCGGCAGGCCGCCAAGATCAAGATCGTTGTTGATGGTAAGATACGCATGGAGGAACTCGTTTGCGATGGTGTTCTGGTGGCGACACCCGCTGGGTCTAGCGCCTATAATCTTTCTGCCCACGGCCCCATTCTTCCGCTCGATTCGCACATACTGGCGCTCACCCCCATCAGTGCCTTTCGGCCCCGGCGCTGGCGGGGTGCCCTACTCCCGCATGGTGCAGTCGTTGAATTTCATGTGAATGAACAATCGAAACGGCCGGTTAGCGCAGTTGCCGACCAGACAGAAATCCGCGACGTCGCTTGCGTTAAGGTTGAAGAAGCACCTGGATTGTCGATGGAGGTTATGTTCGACCCCGAACATACCCTTGCGGAGCGTATCCTGCTTGAGCAGTTTGCCAACTAGGCTCTGGAACGCCTTGCCCGCCTTGCTTCGCAGGTCTCAGGAATCGAGGTCCACATCAGTTTTGAGCGGAAGCACCAACGCGAAACGACTGCCGCGCCCCTTTTGTGAAGACACCCGAAGATCCCCCCCCATTTCCCGGGCAAGACGCCGTGAAATGTGAAGACCAAGGCCATATCCCATCGCAGCCGTGTCTTCCTCCGTGATCGGGCTCTTCTCTTCCTGGTCATCGCCACGATCAAACCGACCGAAAATGCGTTCCTGATCAACGGCGGATATGCCGATGCCGGTGTCCCATACGGTAAGTGTCAGTTGATCTCGTTCGGGGCGTTCAATCTCTTCAACCGCGTTCAAATCAAGCGAAAGTTGCTCGGCTGCTCCCCCTGCGGCAAGTGCCGCCGGATGCCAAAAGCAATCGACCCCGATCATACCCCCATTGCGGGTGAATTTAATCGCGTTCGATAGAAGATTGACGAGAATCTGCAAAACCCGATCAGGCTCTGCATCGAGCGCCAGCCTCTTCGGTGCCCGGAACGGGGTGATGGTAACCCCGCGCGCGGAGGCTTTCAGCTTTACAAGCACCACAGCCCGGTCGACGAGGCGCACAACCTCAGCATCCTGCGAAGACGGGCCAGGCGGCAACTCTGCCGAAAGCTCGGAATAATAACGCCCAATGATGCCAGACAGATGTTGGCTCGCCTCGATGATGTGGTCGCAATAACTGACATAGCGCTCGCCGAGTTCACCGAAGGCCTCAGCGCGCATAACATCGCTTAGCCGGGCGATTGTCTCCAAAGGTTCCCGAAACTCAGGTCGGATCGTTTGGCTTGGCGCACTCGTCTCACGCGGCAGACGCGCATACCCGGGCCTGATATCCGAACGGTAGATTTCGTTTGGATCGGCATCAGATTGTTGAACATCCGGATGAGGGGAACCCTTCGCAAGGACGTCTTCGGCACTCAATTCTGCAAGACCGGCAACCGCAGCATAACCGGGGGCCAATTCGAAGGCATAACCCTCAAGCCCCTGAAAGGCGCCGGCACCATTTTGGATCGGGACACCACTAATGGCAAAAAGCCGTTCCTGACCGTTCAAGCGGACACAAAAGGGCTGCCCGACAAAGGATCGGGGCAGGGTCGGATTTGACTCTGATGGATCCCCCGAACGATACCCCCGAAACGCCGATTGGATTGGAAAACTCCCATCAGCGGCGCGCAGAAAACAGCCGACTTCTTCAAGTGGCAAACCTGCAAGAGCGCTGACCGGCTGGCCAAAGACTGCGACCGGATCGGGAGCAATGCTGACCAGGCACATGCTCTCATCAAGCCGGAACGACCAATCGGCAAGTTGACGATGAAGATCAGGATAACCAGACAAGGATAAAACCCTTTACGCGACCGCATCAGAACGACTTGCCAGAAGTCCCAATCTCACCGTTGGTGATACGCCTCTATTAGCCGTTGGCCGCTTTCTCAACCTCATAAATCGCCGCTTCATAGTCGAGATCACGTTGCCAGAACGAGAGTATGCGCTGCGCTTTTCGCGCGTCAACATTATCGAACATGTCCATGATTTTATTGAGAACATCGGGGCGGCGTGCTGCGGTTGGATTTTGCGCATCGGCGAGAAGCAGAATGATCGTCGCCATATCGCTGCGTTCGATATCGATCGCGCGCCCTAAAATGGTCAGGCTTTCAAATCCACGATCGGAAATAATCCGCCAGGCAATCTTGAAGCTGATGTTTGCCCAAACGGCAATCCCCGCGACGAAGATATTGATCCGCTGTTGGCGCAACGAACGCACAAGGAACGACACATTAAGCTCGCGCTGATCTTTCAAACGTCGGACCAGCTTGATCGCACGACCCACCGCGCTGTGACTTTCCTCATACTCGCTCAGCGCCTCTTTGGTCGCGCGCTCCATGCCGGTATCGAGTGTGATTTCATCAACATCATAGCTATCGAGAATATGCGCACGAAGTGCTGCGGACACCCACCAGTACATTCGATAAGCAAGCTCAGCCGGCAAATCATCACGGTTCAGAAGCGGCTCTTGGTACCGTCCCACGCGCCGGCTTTCGGCCACCAGATACTGCATGGCGCTTGATGACAGGTCGGCGTCTTCGTTGCGCAGAAGGGTCTCAATGACATCTTCATCGCCATATTTGACGAGCGCATCGCCAAGTTCTTCGTTGATCGACTGGCGCTGGGCGATTGCCACACGATGTTCGTGCGAACGCCGGTGTATGATCTCGATGAGATCAGGATCGCGTAAAACCTTGGACCGTTTGAGAATCGGCGCCGCAACGTCAATTTCATCGGCCGCCAGCTGTTTTTCAAGTTCGGGAAGAGAAATGCCGGACAGGGTCAAATTGTTCGCAAGTCGGGCCTTGACGTCACTTTCAATACCGCCAATCAGTTTGATCAGGATTTCCGACATCAACGAACGCTCCTGTTCGTTCAGCCGGAAGTCAGGCTCTAAAAAAAAGTCGACAATGGTCTCCGAGAGCTGTTTGCGGGCCTCGATAGATCGATCCTGGGCAAGCGAGAGAAGATGTTCCATTGAGGAAGAGAATGAGGTTGCGTTTGACATGATACCTGTGCCCCGACTTTCATCAAATTGGCATGAGCCGGATAACGCCGGAACCCTTACCGTGCTCCCGCCGAACCATGGCTATCGATTGATCTGTTCCCGTTCCCGGAATCTGACCATATGCATTTTCACCCAATCGAGCAAAGTTTTAGGCAAAGTTGATTAAAATCGCTTAAACGCAGGCGCACGCAGCGGGCGTTTTGTTTGAAAATGCGACCGCCTCTGATCGCGTTATAATGGATTTGAGATGAACACGTCCCGAAACCCTCGCCAGGTGATTGTCGCGGCAAGCTCATCCTCCAAGCGGTGACACACCGCAACCCTTTGTTGGTCGCCATAGACTGCGGCGAGCCCTTTCAAAGAATGCAGGACCCTGAGGACTTCGGCACCTTCCTTCCCGATTGTAGCACCAGGACGGTCGAGTGCGTTTCCGATATCAGCCAACATCGCGGCAACACGCGCTTCATATTCCTGATCAAACTCGCTATTGGAGAAGAGGGCTGCATCCATTGAACATGTCCGTTTTCAATAACTCCATATTGCGTTGAGTAACATGGCAAGGCTTTATGGACCGTTCACAGCCCCCTTTTGCGATTAGAAAACCGGCAATCACGGTTGCGTTTTCCGCTTGACTTTCGCTGTCTGGTTTGCGACCCACCGCGATCTATTTCAGCGTTTCGTGGACTCAATGTAACTGGTTGACCAGTGGCGCGGTGAGAACCGGCGCACCGCGAACGCAATCACGAACGATGACACTTTAAGCTGAGCGTCACCGTGGAATAAGGGTAAAAAACCGTGGCGAAACCGACCAGCATCAAGATCCGCCTCGTCAGCACAGCGGACACCGGCTATTTTTATGCTGGTCGGTTTCGCCACGGTTTTTTACCCTTATTCCACGGTGACGCTCAGCTTAAAGTGTCATCGTTCGTGATTGCGTTCGCGGTGCGCCGGTTCTCACCGCG
>JBCDDR010000079.1:0-10581 GCA_039180205.1 Pseudomonadota bacterium
CGATCGTATCCGGGGACGCGCCCGCTTTCTGAACCGCGCGCAGAACATCCTTGGCATGGAGGACGCCGATAATATTGTCAGGGTCTTCCTCGAAAACGGGGATCCGCGTGTAAATACTGTCAACAACGAAGGCAACGATTTCGGCGCTTGGCGATGCAATGTCGACCATTTTCATCGCCTTGCGATGCACCATCACGTCTTCAACATACACATCATCGAGGTCGAGAATACTACCGAGCATATCACGATGCTCTTTGATAATGGTTCCTTCGCTAGCGTGAAGGTCGATCGTTCCGCGGATCTCGTCATGTGATGAGAGAAAGCTTGTCGTGCTGTCGATATCGACGCCGAGCAACTTCAAGGTGGCACGTACGATGCGTTGAACCATTTGCACAATCGGGCCAAGTAGAAACACCACCGCCCCTATAATCGGACCAACCGCCATCGCTGTTTCATCCGAACGCGCGATGGCAAATGTTTTGGGCATGACTTCGGCAAAGATCAGCACCAACGCCGTCATCACGATGGTCGCGATAAAGACGCCCTCATCACCTACCAGCGTGATCATCAGGCTCGTGGTTATGGCGGATGCAAGAATATTGACCAGGTTGTTGCCGAGTAGAATTCCGCCAATCAGCCGTTCGCGATCATCAAGCAAATGCTCGATACTCTGTGCCCGGGTGTTGCCCTCACGGGCCAGCCGGTAAAGGTTCGCGCGTGATGCCGCCGTCAGAGCTGTCTCAGACCCGGAAAAAAAGGCTGAAAGGCCGAGGAGGAGGACAACAAAGCCCAGGGTAATCAGGATATCCATGGTGACATGCTCATAAGAATACGTTTGTGAAAGTTTGCAGTTCGGGCAATCTCGCAAGCCGACAAAGCAGGCCGAAGGATTTAATGCGCTCGCGCTGCCCACAGGTTCAGGTAGTCAGCCAGGGGGGCCGGGTCAACGCCGTGCGCGACAAAGCTCGCGCCAACACCACGCATTAAGATCAGCGAAAGCGCGCCCTGCTCAACTTTTTTATCCTGAGCCATGTGAGTCATCATGGCCTCCGCTGTGGGGCGCAAGCCGAAGGTGCTGACGTTGGTTCGCATCCCAACGCTTTCGAAATGCGACTGAATTCGCTCAGATATTTCGGTGCCGCACAGCCCCAAATGCGCCGAATATTCGGCTGCCATCACCATGCCGAGTGCAACGGCTTCGCCGTGTAGAATACGTCCATCATACCCACCCAAAGCCTCCAGGGCATGACCGAAAGTGTGGCCCAGATTCAACAGCGCGCGTTCACCCGATTCGCGCTCATCCCGAGCAACGATCTCGGCCTTGGTACGGCAGCTTTCCGCAATCGCCCGCCGCGTGGGTGAAGGCGCTGCATTCAGAATATGAGCGCCTTCTGTTTCCAACCAGGCAAAGAAATCAGGTCGATTGATCAATCCGTATTTGACGATCTCAGCATAGCCTGCACATCGCTCGCGCTTCGGCAGTGTCGCTATTGTGTCAATATCGATGAGAACGGCTTGGGGCTGATGGAATGCACCGATTAGGTTTTTGCCATGGTGCACATTGATCCCGGTTTTCCCGCCAACGCTTGAATCGACCTGGGCCAGCAGTGTCGTTGGTATCTGGATAAACCGCACGCCGCGCCTTAAAATCGCTGCTGCGAAGCCGGTTAAATCGCCAATCACGCCGCCGCCGAGCGCGACGATTGTGTCGGACCGCTCGACGCCATGAACGATCAACTCGTCCAACAAATGTTCTAAATGCGTGAATGATTTGGTGGCTTCCCCGGCGGGCAGGCGTAAGGTGGCGGAGGCAACCCCCGCCTCATCAAGGCTTGAGGTGACCGTTTGCAGATGATGTTCGGCCACGTTGAGATCGGTTACGATCCAGGTTTTTGCGCGCTTCAAATGCGATGAGATAAGCGTTCCGCAACGTCCGAGAACCCCTTCACCGATTACAATATCATACCGACGATCGCTGAGATCTACCGAAACCTTTTCCCACTCATCGGGTATGATATCAGTCATTGAGAGTTGAAGTTTCGCTTAGCTTCACATGCAAGCTCAGTGCGTGGATGATATCATTCACGACACACTCATGGGGTTCGTGACCCGTGCGCACACTTATATCCGCCTCCGCGTAAATGGGATTTCGTTTTGCGGCGAGCTCACTCAAGATCTTATGGGGATCTCCAGAATGAAGGAGTGGCCGGGTGTCGCGGCGAGAGGTACGTTCGACGAGGACATCAATGTCGGCATTGAGCCAGACTGAAAAGGCTTTGCTCAGGATCGCTTCACGTGTGGTGTTGTTGATGAACGCGCCGCCTCCCGTTGCAAGGACCTGCGGCTTTTCATCCAAAAGCCGGGCAATCACGCGCCGTTCGCCGTCACGAAAAGCGGTTTCACCATAGCATTCGAAGATATCCGAGATACAGCAGCCCGCGGCCTTTTCAATCTCATGGTCAGCATCGCAAAACCGCAGGCCAAGCCGTGCAGCGAGCCTGCGTCCTACCGTCGTTTTGCCAACTCCCATAAGCCCGACGAGAACAATAGGGCGGTCCAGATGCGCCAGAATTTCGCTCTGTTCGCGATGCTCATTCAGGTTGTCGACCCTGGCCACGAAATTTTACCCATCTAATAGTTTCGTTATCTTCAATAATCTAACGCGATCTGGTGCGGCTTTCCAGACCGAATACGGCCGAAGTCGTCTTACTCAAGTCCTCTGAATGATGACATGCTCACCCAATGAGCGGGCCAAAAGATTTTGGCGCACCACCAAAAAAAGCGATCCGAGGCATCAAATCGTCGAAATTCTGTCGGATGATTGAGAAATCTTATACGACCTGGTTGCTTATCGTGGGTGGGATGAGTATCCCAATCGTCGATCGAGCGGATTTGGTTGTGTAAGCGATTGCCAACAAAGATCCATGCTCAAAAATGGCGATAAGTAGGAATCTCTATGGGGCGCGTCTTAATCATCCTCCTTGCTTTGATAATCCTCGCCGCTGCCGCAGGGGCGATTTACCTTTTGACATGGGATATCCCGGCGCCAAGCCAAGAGGTGGAAAGGGTTTTACCCGATGATCGTTTCCCGGACTAAAACCCGCAAATCCCGGCATTTCAACCCGCTGCGAAGTCTCATGATTTTTCGTTCGCTTGGGACCTTGAGTATCCTGCTCACCTTAGGGGCGATGAGTTTTGTTGGTGCCGCGGTGGCTCAGGAAGCCGCATCCCCGCCCGCCGCCGAGGTGACCGAGCCGGTGACGCAGGAAGCACCCAAAACCTCGACCGGGTGGCGCGAAGAGGCGGTAAAGCCATCGCCGGAAGCGACCTCGAAACCCGAACCGCTTGCGCGAATTACCCCTTTACCCCCGGCTGATCGTCCTCCGCAGTCTATTTTTCCGAAACCCCTCCCGACCGACGAGTGGGGATTAAAGTCAGAGGCGAAGGATAAACAAACCGGAGATAAACTGCCTTCGGTCGAAGAAAAGCCGTCCTCACCGTTACCAGGGCCGTCTTCATCTTTGCCAGGGCCGTCTTCATCTTTGCCAGGGGATGGGGCTGAGCCGCTGCTACCGATTGGTCCATCGGGTGTGCCCCGGGGCGAGCTGTTTCCCAATGCGGAAAATGATCAACAGGACGACCAATCATTCAAACGACCAAGCGAGGCGGGAATTCAAGTCGATCGGCTGGATGAAACGGCTTTGGTTCCGGTAGGCGTCGCATTTGAAAACCGTCCGGTGGGGCCAAATGCTTGGGAGAATATGTCCGCGGATGATTGGCTTGCCGCTCTCAAGGCCATCAAAATCGGTTCGATAAGCCCTTCTGCGGCGCGATTTGCCCGCAGTTTGATCCTTTCTCCAACAACCCCGCCTGTCGGGCTCGACATGCCGACCTTCCTTGCGGCCCGTATTGAGGCGTTGCGTAATGCCGGATATATTTCCGATGCGCTTTTGCTTATTGATCAGGCGCGCTTGACAGATGCCGGCTGGCCGCTTGTTCGCACCGAGCTTGAGGACAGGCTGCTGCTGAAGGACCTGGCAGGAGCGTGTCGCCGGTTGGATGCTGCGCGCAATCAAGGTTTCGATGGGTCTCTGGACGTTGTCGCATTATGCCACGGCTTAAGGGGAGAACCTGAAGCCGCTCGCCTTGCCCTTGAAATCTGGGAAGAGGCGGGGCAGGCCGACCGCAGGCGCCGGTCAATTCTGTTGAACCTTGCCGCAGGGCGAGGAAGTGACGCGAGCCTCATCGCGGATGTTCCCTTCGCACGCGATATTCAAACAGCAGCGTTGGATTTTGCCCTTGCAGATATTGGGCAACTTACTTTTCAAAATGTCGGGCTTGAAAGCGAAGAACCGGATGACGCGCTGTCGCTCGGCCATGCAGCGGCCGTATGGTCTCGCCCTGAAATCGATCCGCTTTATCGCCTGACCCTTGGCGAAAGGGCGGCAGCGATTGGGGCTGTTCCCGAAGAGGCACTCGCGCAAGCCTATTTAACAGCGACACTACCATCCATAGCTGAAGCTGAAATTGAACTGCCCGGTACATTGGAACGGGCATCGCTCTATCGGCAAATCGCCTATGCCGATGATAACGAGACCCGTGTTCGCTTGCTGCATCGATTGATGTTGTCGGCTGATCGCGATGGGGTGATTGTTGGTGTTGCGCGCGCAGCCTCGCCGTTGCTCGCAGATGCCGAGCCTGACGAAGTCACCATCACTCTTGCTCCGACGCTCGCGCGCTCGCTTGTTCATGCCGATGCAATCGCGGCACTGCCAGCATGGTATCGTACAGCGCGACGTGAGGCGGCCCGATCGGGCCCCTCGGGCGAAGACCTTTTGCTGACTGTTTGGCCGCTCGCGCTGATCAGCAATCCGGCGGCCCGCGTCCCCTACAGTGATGAGATTTGGCGGTTGTGGTGGGAACGGCAAACGCAACTGGGCGGGACGGATATGCATCGTCGCGGTCTTTTGTTTTTAACGCTGCTCGATCGGCTTGGATACCAACCAAGTGCTGACCTTTGGGCGCTTGTCGATATTGAAAGCGTTGAGCGCAGTGGCGACGCCCTTGGTGGTCCCGATTGGCGGAACATGTTGCAAGCATCGGAGCGTGGTTCGGCGGCTGAGGCGCTTTTCTCCGCCCTTGCAGCACTTGGGCCGGACAGTACTGCGACCCGTGATATCAATATGTTGGGCGAAGTGGTTGGCGCGCTCAATCGCGTCGGGCTGACAGCGGAAGCGCGGATTCTTGCGGCAGAAGCCCTCGTCCACGCCGGGTTTTAAGGTTCCATGGCGGCAGCGGAACGCCGAAGCAACCCACGCGATTATGATGCCATCGATGCTTTTTTGGAGGCGATGGTGGCCGAACGTGATTTGTCGGGTGCCAGCCAGCAAGCCTATCGGACCGACCTTGCGCAGCTGGCAGAGGCGTCATCAAACCCGCTGGTGAAGCTCTCCCGTGATGAGGTGACGAAATGGTTTCAAAGCCTCGCAAAACGCAAACTCGCCGCGCGTACCCAAGCACGCAAGCTTTCGGCCGTACGCGGCTTCTTTCAATTCCTGCAAAGCGAGGGGCGCAGAAAAGATAATCCTGCCGACGATATTGATATGCCGAAAGCACAATCATCGCTGCCTCGGGTTATGAGCCACGCCGATGTCGATAGGCTTTTGGAAACGGCAAGACAGGCGGCTGACGCCAGCCCCTCCTTAAAGACCTTACGGACATTGGCATTGATGGAGACACTGTACGCGAGTGGTCTCAGGGCGACTGAACTGGTGTCTCTTCCCCGGCGGTCCTTTCATCCCTCCCGACCCTACATGCATATTATCGGAAAAGGTCGGCGCGAGCGATTGGCCCCGCTTGGAAGGCGCGCAGTCGCTGCGTTGGGGGCCTATTTGCAAACGCTTGATGCAGCGCGAAAAGATCAGCCGCGATCGGCGTTCCTATTCCCTTCACGCAGCGGATCGGGTCACATCACACGAATTCGACTCTTTCAGATCGTGAAGGCGCTCGCCGCTGAGGCCGGGCTGCCTGCTGACCAGATCTCACCCCATGTCCTGCGCCACGCCTTTGCAACCCATCTGCTGTCAGGGGGGGCAGATCTACGAGCGGTCCAGCAACTGCTTGGGCACGTCGATATCGGGACAACGCAGATTTATACTCATGTACTGACGGAAAGACTGCAGGAAGCGGTAAATGCGCTCCATCCGCTTGCAAACAAAAAGTAGGTCGAATGGCGGCAAATACCCAACCACTTATCGTTCATGCGATCAGATCGTCATATTCGGCCTGTTGTTTGTGAAGGATTGACATCGCGCCCTTTTGCACATCCTCGGTGAGTATCATGCCCGCGTTCCAGGCAGCGACATATTCAAGCCCCTGTTCAACGGTTTGCGCGCGGCCTTTGTTGAGCACATGCTTGATGCCGGCAATCGCCAAGGGGGATTTCGTTGCGATATCGCGGGCCATGGCCATCGCGGCATCAAAAGCAGCTTCGGCGCTCTCTTCCAATCGGTTCAGAAACCCGTGCGCAAGCGCTTCTTCATCGCTAAAGCGGCGCCCCGTGAACGCCAGCTCGCGCACCAATCCTTGCGGGAGGAGGTGGGGCAGGCGTTGCAGCGTGCCAACGTCTGCCACCATGCCGAGATTGATTTCCTGAATGGTAAAAAAACACCCGCGCGCGCCAACCCGCATGTCGCAAGCGGTGACGAGATCAACCCCACCGCCAATGCATCCGCCCTGAATTGCGCTGATGACCGGCACGCGGCAGGTTTCAATCGCCGAGAAGCTATTTTGCATCGAAAGGATCTTGCGATGAAGTTTCTCACGCTTCCGCCCTTCATCAATACCAGGCTTACCAAACAGATCCTTGGCAACGCCGAGGTCGAGCCCGGCCGTGAAATGCTTTCCACTTGAGGCAATGACAACCGCGCGAACGTCAAATCGATCCTGAAGTTCTTGAAATACCTCCACCATCTCGGTCCAAAAGGCCGGGATCATCGTATTGAGCGCGTCAGGTCGGTTCAATCGGATCGTCGCAATGGCTTGGTCAACGCTGAGATCGAAGGTTTGGTATGTCACGGCAGATCCTTGCACTGGCAATTAAAGTAAGCGAATATTGCAGAGCTTACCCAACCGGTCAAATGGACTTCAAAACGGGGGAAATGTCGGTTCCCGTGAACATAGGATCAGATCATGATCAAACTTCTCGTCAACGGTCGCCGGATGGTTTTCGAAGGAGATCCGGAGACGCCGCTTCTCTGGGTGTTGCGAGATGACGCGAATTTGACCGGAACGAAATATGGCTGCGGGATCGGCCTTTGCGGTGCTTGCACGGTCCATGTCGATGGGGAAGCGATCCGGTCCTGCCAGTTGCCTGTATCTGCGGTCGGTGAAAGTGAGGTCATCACGATTGAGGGCGTCGCCACCAATACGTCGGACGCTGTGATCGAGGCCTGGGCGCTCGAAAATGTGCCGCAATGCGGTTATTGCCAGCCTGGTATGGTGATGGCGGTGCATGCGCTTTTGCGCGATATACCCGATCCAACCCGCCGCGATGTTGATGCAAACATCACCAACCTATGCCGCTGTGGCACTTATCCGCGCGTTCGTAAGGCCGTTTTGCGTGCGGCTGAGATTGCGGCGGCGGCGCGAGAAGCGGCAGACCAAAGCGGTTAGTCTGCCCGGTTTGCCTCGGCGCGATCTCTGATCTAATGCTTGCAATTCAAGCTTTCCTCCTGTCAGCTATCCAAAGATAAAAAAGGATTGGGGACTTGGATCGCAGTGACGCGTCCGTCGCGGGCTCATCGCGAAACGATGAACAGGCCGATCTCGCTCGTGCGGAAGCGCGGATCGGCGGGCCTTATGCCTATTATGTTCTGGGCGTTTTCGTTCTTGTTTACGCCTTCAACTTCATTGATCGCCAAATCATCTCGATCCTCGCTGTTGATATCAAGGCCGCCTACAATCTGCGCGATCAGGATCTCGGCTTTTTGTACGGCACGGCTTTCGCGGTTTTTTACGCCATTTTTGGAATTCCGTTAGGAAGGCTCGCCGATGTCTGGCTGCGCGGCAGACTGATGGCAATTGGCCTCGCCCTTTGGAGTTTGATGACCGCTGTTTCGGGTCTTACAGTGACGTTCGGGCAATTGGCGGTCGCGCGTTTTGGTGTTGCGGTTGGCGAAGCAAGTGCCGCCCCCGCTGCTTTTTCGATGCTCTCCGATTATTTCCCGCGGTCGATGCGTGCCACCGCGCTCGCAATTTATTCGAGCGGGATTTATATCGGCGGCGGGGTGAGCTTATTCGTTGGCGGTGTGATCGTCGAAGGTTGGGACCGCTGGTTTGCGGTGACTGCGCCCCCGCTTGGTCTTGCGGGCTGGCAAGCAGCCTTTCTCGCAGTTGGCCTGCCTGGGCTTATTTTGGCGGTACTGGTCGCGACGATCAAAGAACCGGTACGCGGGCTTGCCGACGGAATGGTCTCAAAGCGACAAGATCAGCCGTGGGCTCGCTTTTGGGAAGAACTGTTTTCGGTCTTTCCCGGCCTCACGATTTGGAGTCTTATTCGTCAGGGGGCTCCCCGGAAGATCTTCGTTACCAATATAGTGTTCGCTGTTCTGTTTATCGTGAGCGCATTTTTTCTCACACTACTGACGGGTGACATGGCGCAGTGGGTTGCTTTTTTCATTGGCGCTTATGCGGTTTTTTCCTGGATTCAGTCACTGAAGCTTCGTGACCCGGCAACTTACCATCTCATCTGGGGAACGCCGGCCTTTTTGCTGACTGTCGTCGGGTTCGGTACGATGTCATTCGTCACCTATTCTACGTCGTTCTGGCTGGTTCCCTATGCGCGGGCAGAATTGGGGCTTGATGCTGCCGAGGTCGGGCTGGTGATAGGGCTAGCAGCGGCCATTGGTGGCTGGCTCGGGGTTACATCGGGGGGGATTGTCGCTGACCTTTGGCGCAAAAAAACGCCGCAGGGTCGCCTATATCTCGGCATGGTATCTGCCGCTCTTACGATGCCGATTGGGTTCCTGGCGCTTCAAACCGATAATCCCAGCACATTTTACGTTTTGGTCGCAGCTAAGCAAGTTGTCTCGACGATGTGGATCGGGGTCGCCGCCGCCACGTGCCAGGATCTGGTGCTACCGCGCATGCGCGGCGCCGCCGCAGCGGGGTATGTTCTTGGTACGACTTTTATCGGGTTGGCACTTGGCCCCTATTCAGTCGGCAAACTCTCGCAGGCATTTGGCGACCGGGGTCTCGCGATAAGTTGTGCATTCTCGCTTGGTTTTGTGGTGATCCTGCTATTGGTTCTGGCCTCAAGACGGATTGATAGAGCCGAGGCCACGAGGGTTGAGCGCGCGCGAGCCCATGGTGAGCTTTTTTGATTTCACGCGTTGACCACGCAACAACAAGGAAATGGCATATGCGAAATCTGTTTTCAGTCGAAGGGAAGCACGTCGTCGTCACGGGCGGATCGCGAGGGATCGGCTTGATGATCGCGCAGGGTTTTGTTGAAAACGGCGCGCACGTTTACATCTCCGCGCGCAAGGCCGAGGCCTGTGATGGGGCGGCTCAACACCTTCGCCAATATGGAGACTGTCACTCGTTCCCGGCGGATTTATCGACCGCCGAAGGCATGGATACCCTTTTTGCGGGCGTATCCCAAAAGACCGAAAAAGTTGATGTCCTCGTCAATAACGCCGGTGCCACCTGGGGGGCAGCGATCGATGAGTTTCCCGAGGAAGGCTGGGATAAAGTTATGGGGGTCAACGTGAAAGGCCTGTTTTTCCTCTCCCAACGATTTTTGCCGCTTCTACGCAACGCGGCAACCGCAGAAGATCCCGCTCGGATCATCAACATCGGTTCGATTGACGGCATTCGCACCAGCGCGCTCGAAACCTACAGCTATGCGGCCTCGAAGGCGGCGGTTCATCATTTAACGAAAGCAATGGCGAAACGACTGGCCCGGGATATGATTACCGTCAACGCTATTGCGCCCGGGCCGTTTGAATCGAAAATGATGGCCGCCACGCTAACGGCGATGCAAAAACAGATTGAGGCGCAGGTTCCTCGCGGGCGCATCGGATCACCCGAGGATATGGCGGGGACCAGCCTTTATCTCGCATCGCGCGCTGGGGCCTATGTGACTGGGGTTATCATTCCCGTGGATGGCGGCATCTCAGGCACAAATGCCCCGGTTTAAGCCGCGATTGTCCCACCGCGGCCATCCCTTGTTTGGATAGACAGACCGTCTGCAGTCTCACACTGCGGTGGGCAGGCGGTAGTCGTTAAATTGCTCGCGCAATTTGGTTTTCTGGATTTTGCCCGTCGCGGTGTGCGGAAGTTCTTCAACGAAAACCACATCGTCGGGCATCCACCATTTGGCGATGCGCCCTTCGAGAAAGTTGAGCACCTGTTCCTTGGTCACGTCGCTCCCCGTCTCTGGCACGCAGATTAACAAAGGGCGTTCGTCCCATTTCGGATGATAAATCCCAATAACAGCTGCTTCTGCAACCTGTGGATGCCCCACTGCTGTATTCTCAAGGTCGATCGATGAGATCCATTCACCGCCCGATTTGATCA
>JBCDDR010000080.1:0-10519 GCA_039180205.1 Pseudomonadota bacterium
CTCATCAACTCGCTCGCCACATTTGGCCGGGTGAACAAATATGGCTTTATTGAAGCGCCCTATCGGAAAGTTGAAAATGGTGCCGTTACCGACGAGGTCGTTTACCTTTCGGCGATGGAAGAAAGCCGCTTTATCATTGCGCAGGCCAATGCCGAAATCGATGAAAACGGTCGCTTCACCGCTGAACTCGTGAGTTGTCGCGAGGCGGGCGAGTTCCTGCTCACATCGCCTGAAAACATCACGCTTATGGATGTGAGCCCGAAACAGCTGGTCTCGGTCGCTGCAGCGCTCATTCCGTTCCTCGAAAACGATGATGCGAACCGCGCGCTCATGGGCTCGAACATGCAACGCCAGGCGGTGCCGTTGGTGCGCGCCGAGGCGCCGTTTGTCGGGACCGGCATGGAGAGCGTTGTGGCGCGCGATAGTGGTGCTGCAATTGCGGCACGTCGTTCGGGTGTGGTCGATCAGGTGGATGCCACACGGATCGTGATCCGCGCCACGGAAGACATCTCCGCGGGTGAGCCGGGTGTGGATATCTACACGCTGCTCAAGTTCCAACGCTCGAACCAGAATACCTGCATCACGCAGAAGCCGCTGGTGAAGGTGGGTGATGTGTTGGCGAAAGGCGATATCATTGCCGACGGTCCGTCGACCGATCTTGGTGATTTGGCGCTTGGCCGGAATGTGCTCGTCGCGTTTATGCCTTGGATGGGGTATAACTTCGAGGATTCCATCCTCATTTCCGAGCGGTTGGTGAAAGAGGACGTCTTCACCTCGATCCATATCGAAGAGTTCGAGGTGATGGCCCGTGATACCAAACTCGGGCCGGAAGAGATTACCCGGGATATCCCGAACGTTGGTGAGGAAGGCCTTCGGAACCTCGATGAGGCGGGTATCGTCTATATCGGGGCCGAAGTTCATCCAGGCGATATCCTGGTCGGTAAAATTACGCCGAAGGGCGAAAGCCCAATGACGCCGGAGGAAAAGCTCCTGCGTGCGATCTTCGGGGAAAAGGCCTCTGATGTGCGTGATACGTCGATGCGGTTGCCGCCGGGTGTCGCGGGCACGGTCGTCGAGGTGCGCGTCTTTAACCGGCACGGGGTGGAAAAAGATGAGCGTGCGCTCGCGATTGAGCGTGAGGAAATCGAACGCCTTACGAAAGACCGTGAAGATGAGCGCGCGATCCTCGATCGGAACATCTATGGTCGCCTGCGGGAAATGCTGGTGGGGCAAACGCTGGTGGCCGCACCAAGCTCGCTGAATAAGGGCGACATGGTGACTGAGGCGATGCTTGCCGAAGTGCCCAAGATCGAGCTTTGGAAATGTGCGGTTGAAGACGATACGATGCAGTCTTCCATCGAGGCCCTTCAGGAGCGGTTCGAAGAATCGCGCAAGGAGCTCGAGAGCCGTTTCAACGACAAGGTGGAGAAATTGCAGCGTGGGGACGAGCTGCCTCCGGGCGTCCTGAAGATGGTCAAGGTTTTCGTTGCCGTGAAGCGGAAGCTCCAGCCCGGTGATAAGATGGCTGGGCGTCACGGCAACAAGGGTGTGATCTCACGGATCATGCCCGAAGAAGACATGCCATATCTGGAAGATGGGACCCCGGTTGACATTGTTCTCAATCCGCTTGGGGTGCCAAGCCGGATGAACGTGGGTCAGATTCTGGAAACCCATTTGGGGTGGGCAAGTCGTGGTCTTGGCGTGCAACTTCGTGACATGCTCGAAGCGTATCGCGCTGGCCAGAGCCACGTTGAGGAGCTGAGGAGCCGGTTGAAGGTCATTTATGGCGACAAGCAATTTGAAAGCGATGTTTCCGACCTTGATGAAAGCCAAATCCTTGAGCTGACCAACAATCTGCTCAATGGGGTGCCGATGGCGACGCCGGTGTTTGATGGCGCGGTGGAAGCCGATATCGTCAATATGCTTGAGAAAGCCGGGCTCGATGGCTCTGGCCAGGTTGAGCTTTATGACGGGCGCACCGGGGAGCGGTTTGATCGCAAGGTCACCGTGGGCTACATCTATATGCTCAAGCTCCATCATCTGGTTGATGACAAGATCCATGCGCGCTCAATCGGCCCCTATAGTCTTGTCACCCAACAACCGCTGGGCGGAAAGGCGCAGTTTGGTGGTCAGCGTTTCGGCGAAATGGAGGTCTGGGCGCTGCAGGCTTATGGCGCCGCCTACACGTTGCAGGAAATGCTCACAGTGAAGTCGGATGATGTGGCCGGACGGACCAAGGTTTACGAGGCGATCGTCAAAGGTGACGATACCTTTGAGGCCGGGATACCAGAATCTTTCAACGTGCTCGTCAAAGAGATGCGGTCGCTGGGTCTGAATATCGAACTGACCAACGTATCAACCTCGCAGGCCGAGGCAGCAGAGTAAGGGCTTTTCGATCGTCGGTTAGCGGCGATCAAAGGGCCGACCCGGCGGAAGGCGATGTCTTTCCGTCGGACGAAACGATAGAGAATACGCAACCCCAACCGCACGAAGAGGTCTGGCCCATCCCCCGTTTGTTTCTTGTCACGGAAGAGCAAGCAGATCGGTCGACCCCCTTTTGTGAAGGAGCAGGATCCGCATGAACCAGGAACTGGTGAATTTTTACAACCCCGCGCAAAAACCGGAAACCTTTGACCAGATCAAAATCTCGGTCGCTTCACCGGAGCGGATTCGCTCCTGGTCGTTTGGCGAGATTAAAAAGCCCGAGACGATCAACTATCGGACATTCAAGCCTGAGCGTGATGGTTTGTTCTGCGCGCGTATTTTTGGCCCGATCAAAGACTATGAGTGTTTGTGCGGCAAATATAAGCGCATGAAATACAAGGGCGTCGTCTGCGAAAAATGCGGTGTTGAGGTTACGCTCAGCAAGGTCCGTCGCGAGCGTATGGGCCATATCGAACTGGCGGCACCCGTTGCCCACATCTGGTTCTTGAAGTCGCTGCCGAGCCGGATTGGCCTGCTACTCGACATGACGCTGAAGGACCTTGAGCGCGTTCTCTATTTTGAAAGCTTTGTGGTGACCGAGCCGGGCTTGACCCCGCTGGAGCCCAATCAGCTGTTGTCTGAAGAAGACTTCATGCGCGCCCAGGATGAATATGGCGAGGACGCCTTTACCTCAAAAATTGGTGCCGAGGCGATCCGCGAGCTTTTGGAAAATATCGATCTTGAAGCCGAGCGCGCAACGCTTCTGCAGGAGCTGAAAGAGACGACGTCTGAGCTCAAGCCCAAGAAGATCGTCAAACGCTTGAAGGTGATTGAAGCTTTCATCGAGTCCGGGAACCGCCCCGAGTGGATGATCATGACCGTGGTTCCGGTGATCCCGCCGGAGCTGCGTCCGCTCGTGCCGCTTGATGGTGGTCGCTTTGCGACGTCCGATTTGAACGATCTGTATCGTCGCGTCATCAACCGGAATAATCGTCTGAAACGGCTGATTGAACTCAGAGCGCCCGATATCATTGTGCGTAACGAAAAACGCATGTTGCAAGAGTCGGTCGATGCGCTGTTCGACAATGGTCGCCGCGGCCGCACGATTACAGGTGCCAACAAACGTCCGCTCAAGTCACTTTCGGATATGCTGAAGGGCAAGCAGGGCCGTTTCCGTCAGAACCTCCTCGGGAAACGGGTCGACTATTCGGGCCGTTCGGTGATCGTCACCGGGCCCGAGCTCAAGCTTCACCAGTGCGGGCTTCCGAAGAAGATGGCGCTCGAACTCTTCAAGCCGTTCATCTATTCGCGCCTTGACCAAAAGGGCATTTCGACCACGCTGAAACAGGCGAAAAAGTGGGTCGAAAAAGAACGTCGCGAGGTGTGGGATATCCTTGATGAGGTGATCCGCGAACATCCTGTGATGCTGAACCGTGCGCCCACGCTTCACCGGTTGGGCATTCAAGCCTTTGAACCCGTGCTGATTGAAGGCAAGGCGATCCAGCTTCATCCGTTGGTCTGTGCCGCGTTTAACGCCGACTTTGACGGCGACCAAATGGCGGTTCATGTGCCGCTCAGCCTCGAAGCACAGCTTGAAGCACGTGTCCTGATGATGTCGACGAATAATATTCTCTCGCCGGCCAACGGTAAGCCGATCATCGTTCCCAGTCAGGATATCGTTCTGGGTATCTATTATCTGTCGATGGTGCGGGAAAACGAGCCTGGTGAAGGCATGGTGTTTGGTTCGACCGAGGAAATCGAACAGGCGCTCGACAGCAAAACCGTCAGCCTGCATGCGCGGGTCAAGGCCCGGTTTGAAACGGTTGATGACGAGGGCAACCCGATCACTCAGCTCGTTGAGGCAACGCCAGGGCGTATGTTACTCGCGGGTACGCTGCCCAAAGACAGCAAGATTTCGATCGACCTCGTCAATCGTTTGCTCACGAAACGGGAAATTTCCGACGTGATCGATGTGGTGTATCGCCATTGCGGTCAGAAATCGACCGTGCTCTTTGCGGACGCCGTGATGGCGCTCGGCTTCCGCCATGCCTGCATGGCAGGGATTTCGTTCGGGAAGGATGATATGGTGATCCCCGACGAAAAGGCCCCGATGATCGAAGAAACCCAGGAGCTCGTGAAAGAATACGAGCAACAGTATCAGGATGGCCTGATCACCAAGGGTGAGAAATACAACAAGGTCGTCGATGCCTGGGCGCAATGCGGCGACCGGGTGGCCGACGCTATGATGGGTCGGATTTCCTCCACCGGCGTCGACAAGGATACGGGTCGCGAGCGTGATATTAACTCGATTTACATGATGGCGCATTCGGGCGCGCGGGGTAGTCAGGCGCAGATGAAACAGCTTGCAGGTATGCGCGGGCTGATGGCGAAACCATCGGGTGAGATCATCGAAACACCGATCATCTCCAACTTTAAGGAAGGCCTGACCGTGCTTGAGTACTTCAACTCAACCCACGGTGCGCGAAAAGGTCTGGCCGATACCGCGCTCAAAACCGCGAACTCGGGGTATTTGACCCGGCGCCTCGTGGATGTCAGCCAGGACTGTGTGATCATCGAACTTGATTGCGGTACCGAGCAGGGCTTGCTGGTGAGCGAAATTGTCGAAGGCGGTAACCTGATCGTTTCGCTCGGAGATCGCATTCTCGGGCGGACGACGGCTGAAGATGTCATCAATCCGGTCACGAAGGATATTGTGTTTCCGGCTGGTACCTTGATGAACGAAGAAGAGGTTGCACAAATCGAGGCGGCCAAGGTCACCGAGGTGAAAATCCGATCGGTGCTGACCTGTGAGACGAAATCCGGTGCTTGTGCGGCCTGTTATGGCCGCGATCTCGCGCGCGGTACGCCCGTCAATGTGGGCGAGGCCGTTGGCGTGATTGCTGCCCAATCGATTGGTGAGCCCGGGACCCAGCTCACCATGCGGACCTTCCACATCGGCGGAACCGCTCAGGTGAACGAGCAATCGTCGATTGAGGCAGGCCATGAAGGCAAGCTGGTTCTGCGCAACCGCAACGTTGTGAAGGATAGTAAAGACCGGTTGGTGGTGATGGGCCGCAACATGGAAGCGGTGATCGTCGATGAAGATGGTCGCGACCGTGCAGTCCACAAGATTCCCTACGGTGCTCTTCTTTTCTTTGACGAAGGCGATACGGTCGAGAAAGGCGGCAAGATCTGTCAGTGGGATCCTTACACAATCCCGATTATCACTGAGAAATCAGGCATCACGCGCTATGTCGATCTGGTCGAGGGGGTTTCGCTCACCGATGTGACCGATGAGGCGACGGGGATTACCTCGAAAGTGGTGACTGATTGGCGTTCGCAGCCCAAGGGTAGCGATCTGCGTCCGCGACTCACATTGCGTGATGACAAGGATGAGGTTGTGACGCTCGCCAATGGGACCGAGGCGCGCTATTTCCTCTCGGTTGAGGCGATCCTCTCGGTTGAGGATGGTGCCCATGTGAGCGCGGGCGATGTGATTGCCCGTATCCCCCGTGAAGCTGCCAAAACGCGCGATATCACCGGTGGTCTGCCGCGTGTGGCGGAGCTTTTTGAGGCACGGCGTCCGAAGGACCATGCCGTGATTGCTGAGATCGACGGAACGGTCGAGTTCGGCAAGGACTATAAGAACAAGCGGCGCATCATCATCCGTCCGAAGCATGACGAGGATGAACCGGCGGAATATCTCGTGCCGAAAGGAAAGCATATCGCCGTTCAGGAAGGCGACTTCATCGCGCGCGGAGAATATCTGATCGACGGCAATCCGGCACCGCATGATATCTTGGATGTCATGGGGGTTGAGGCGCTTGCCAACTATCTGATCAGTGAGATTCAGGAGGTGTATCGCCTGCAGGGTGTGAAAATCAACGATAAGCATATCGAGGTGATCGTGCGCCAGATGCTGCAGAAGGTCGAAATTCACTCGAGTGGTGATTCGACCATGCTGATCGGTGAACAGGTCGACCGTGAAGAATTTGAGCAGAATAACGCCAAATTGGTCCAGGAGGGGCTGCAGCCTGCAACCGGAAAGCCGGTCTTGTTGGGAATCACCAAAGCCAGCCTGCAAACCCGGTCGTTCATTTCGGCGGCCTCGTTCCAGGAGACGACGCGCGTTCTCACCGAAGCATCGGTCGCAGGCAAAGTCGATCGGCTGGTTGGCTTAAAAGAGAATGTGATTGTGGGTCGCTTGATTCCCGCCGGAACGGGGTCTGCGATGGCGCAAATCCGCTCGACCGCGGCAGAGCGGGACATCGCTTACCGGGAAGAAATGGATGCACGCGCGGCTGAAGCGGCTGCGGAGGCTGAGGCAGCGGCGGTTGCCGCTCTCCCACCCGCTGGCCAGGGTGAAGCAGCGGGAAGTGAAGAACCGGTTGCCTAGTCTATAGAGATTTGTCCGCTTCAGACGGTCTCAGGCTCACCAAAATCCAGGGAAACGGCGTCGCCTTACGGCGGCGTCGTTTTTCGTTTCAGGGTGTTTTCGTAATGCTCCCGGTGAAGGGGGTACGGTCGAAAGTGCCGGGATACCCACGCTTTGGCGCGGGCGTGTCAAGGAAACGTAAAAAAGATGTCAACGAAACTGTGAAGCGCAGAAAATCGGCTTGACGGGGTTTGGGGGCATCGTTATAAGCCGCCAATCGCTCGCTTGGTGGTGGTAGGGGTTCAGCCTAGACGCGCCAGTGTACGGGCTTTGTACGAAACAAAATGAGATCCGAAAGCTCTGGTAGGATGACCAGGGGTCATCCCGCCCAAGGGCTTTGTTGTTTTTTATCGGTCGCGCTGCCGAGGCAGTGTCGATGTGAGGATGTTTGAATGCCGACGATTAATCAGCTCGTTCGCCACGGTCGCAAAGTGCCTGTTGTGCGCAATAAGGTGCCTGCCCTCGACGCATGTCCGCAAAAACGCGGGGTTTGCACGCGGGTCTATACGACCACACCGAAAAAGCCGAACTCGGCGATGCGGAAGGTTGCGCGTGTAAGGCTGACGAACGGCGTTGAGGTGACCAGCTACATCCCCGGCGAAGGCCATAATCTGCAAGAACATTCGGTTGTTCTGATTCGCGGCGGTCGTGTGAAGGATCTGCCCGGCGTTCGCTACCATATCCTCCGGGGTGTTCTTGATACCCAGGGCGTGGGTGATCGTCGCCAGGGTCGCTCGAAGTATGGCGCCAAGCGTCCGAAGTAAGAATGTTGGATGGCCTGCGTTACCAAGCGCGCCATCCGGGAATGAAGAAAAGGTCGATAGCCTATGTCACGTCGTCACGCTGCCGAGAAGCGCGAGATCTTCCCCGATCCAAAATTCGGGGATGTTACGCTGACCAAATTTGTGAACAGTTTGATGCTCGACGGTAAGAAATCCGTCGCCGAGCGCATTGTTTACGGCGCGTTCGATAAGGTTGAGGCGAGGCTGAAGCGGGACCCGACTGTTGTGTTTCACGAGGCAATGGACAATGTGAAGCCTGCCGTTGAGGTGCGCTCCAGGCGGGTTGGTGGTGCGACCTATCAGGTGCCGATGGAAGTGCGCCCAGATCGCGCGCAGGCGCTCGCCATTCGGTGGTTGATCGCAATGGCGCGCAAGCGCAGTGAAAATACGATGGCCGACCGGTTGTGTGGTGAGCTGATGGATGCTGCGAACAATCGCGGGGCGGCTGTGAAAAAGCGGGAAGATACCCACAAAATGGCCGACGCGAACAAGGCCTTCTCGCACTACCGATGGGATAACAAACGTTAATCGTTCGATTGCCGTAAGGCATCGACGAAGGGATTTACTGTCATGGCACGCGTTACTCCGCTTGAGCGATATCGCAACATCGGCATTATGGCGCACATTGATGCTGGGAAGACCACGACGACTGAGCGTGTTCTTTATTATACCGGGCGCAGCCACAAAATTGGCGAAGTGCACGACGGTGCGGCGACCATGGATTGGATGGAACAGGAACAAGAGCGCGGCATTACGATCACGTCTGCGGCCACCACCTGCTTCTGGAACGATCATCGCATCAATATCATTGATACGCCTGGTCACGTTGACTTCACCATTGAAGTCGAGCGGTCACTTCGCGTGCTTGATGGCGCGGTAGCGGTTTTCGATTCGGTTGCTGGCGTTGAGCCGCAGTCGGAGACAGTGTGGCGTCAGGCGGATAAATACGGCGTGCCGCGGATGTGTTTCGTCAACAAGATGGACCGTACGGGTGCAAATTTCGAGCGCTGCGTTGACATGATCAAGGATCGCCTTGGGGCGACTGCGTTGGTCATCCAGCTGCCGGTGGGTGCTGAGGCTGATCTCAAAGGCGTAATCGATCTCATTGGTAATCGTGCGATCATCTGGAAAGATGAGTCGCTTGGGGCCGAATTTGAATATACCGATATTCCGGCTGACCTTGCTGACGCGGCGGAGATGGCGCGGACCGAAATGATCGAGCTTGCCGTTGAGCAGGACGAAGACCTCATGGAAAAATACCTTGATGGCGAGGAGCCGAGCGCAGAGGCGCTGAAGGCTGCGATCCGTAAGGGTACGATTGCCGGTGACTTCGTGCCTGTACTTTGCGGCTCGGCGTTCAAGAACAAGGGCGTTCAGCCAATGCTTGATGCTGTCGTCGACTTCCTGCCGTCGCCTCTCGATATTCCCGCCGTTAAGGGTGTGTCGGTCGATGGCGAAGAGGAAATGACGCGCGACGCAAGCGACGATGCGCCGTTCTCCGCGCTGGCCTTTAAGGTGATGACCGATCCATTCGTCGGCTCGCTGACCTTTGCCCGCATTTACTCAGGTGTGTTGGAAACCGGTACGCAGGTCACCAACTCGGTGAAGGGTAAGAAAGAGAAAATCGGGCGTATGCTCGAAATGCATGCGAACAGTCGTGAAGACATCAAGGAAGCGCGGACGGGCGACATTATTGCGATTGCCGGGCTGAAGCTGACAACTACCGGCGATACGCTCTGTCATAACCTGAAGCCCGTTATCCTGGAACGCATGGAATTCCCCGATCCCGTGATCGAGGTTGCGGTCGAGCCAAAAACCAAGGCTGATCAGGAAAAAATGGGTGTGGCGCTCAATCGCCTCGCGCAGGAGGATCCAAGCTTCCGGGTGTCGTCCGATGAGGAGTCGGGTCAGACCGTGATTGCGGGTATGGGTGAGCTTCACCTCGATATTCTGGTTGACCGTATGAAGCGCGAATTCAAGGTCGAGGCCAACGTCGGCGCGCCGCAGGTGGCGTATCGCGAGGCGATCGCCCGCCCGGTCGAGGTCGATTATACCCACAAGAAGCAGTCGGGTGGTTCGGGTCAGTTTGGTCGTGTGAAAATGATCGTAACGCCCGGCGAACGCGGTGTCGGTTTTGAGTTTGAAGACAAGATTAAGGGCGGCAATATCCCGCGCGAATATATCCCTGGTGTTGAGAAGGGGATCAAGGATTACGCGTCCTCTGGACATATGGTCGGCTTTCCGCTCATCGACTTCAAGGTCGAGCTTATCGACGGCGCCTACCATGATGTTGACTCCTCGGTTCTCGCCTTTGAGATCGCCGGACGGGGTGGCATGAAAGAGGCGTGCGAACGGGCCGGGATCAAGTTGCTTGAGCCTGTCATGGACGTCGAAGTGGTGACGCCGGAAGATTATATGGGCGACGTGATCGGTGACCTGAACAGTCGTCGCGGCCAGGTGCAGGGTACCGAGGTTCGCGGGAATGCCCAGGTAGTCGAAGCGAAAGTGCCGCTTGCGAATATGTTCGGCTATGTGAACCAATTGCGCTCGTTCACTCAGGGCCGCGCGCAGTACACGATGCAATTTAGCCATTATGATGAGGTGCCAAGCGCCGTGGCCGAAGAGGTCCGCGCGAAACTGGCCGGCTGATCAGAGGCGAATAGAGGCGGCGTTCGCGCCGTGGTGGATTTTTACATCGGATAGACAAACCGAATAGAGACGAAAAGAAGAGGCAAAAACCATGTCGAAGGCGAAGTTTGAGCGGAACAAGCCGCACTGCAACATTGGAACGATTGGTCATGTTGATCATGGGAAGACGACGCTGACGGCGGCGATTACGAAGGTTTTGGCTGAGGCTGGTGGTGCAGAGTTTACGGAC
>JBCDDR010000081.1:0-10359 GCA_039180205.1 Pseudomonadota bacterium
GTTCCCCTGTTCCGGTTGATGATGTTCGGCAGATCGATTGCCGCTTGTACGTCGAGCTCCCAATCAAGAACGCCCACGACAACCTTCGTTGTATAATCAATAATACGCGAACCGCCAGGCGAGCCGATTGCCAGGCGAAAGCGACCTTCGGGATCGAAAACCAGCGTGGGTGTCATCGAACTGCGCGGTCGTTTGCCGCCCTCGGCGCGGTTCGCCACCGGCTCGCCTTCGACACGCGGCACAAACGAGAAATCGGTCAGTTCGTTATTGAGCAAAAAGCCGCGCACCATAACCAGGCTGCCAAACGGTGTTTGAATGCTTGCGGTCATCGATGCGACGTGTCCCTCGCTGTCGACTGCCACGAAATGCGTTGTCGAGGGGACATCAGGGCCATCATGATCGGCAAAAGCACCCTTGATGGTTCCCGGTTTGCCCGGTTGGACCTGGGTCTCAATCGCACGGTCGAGGCTAATCAGGGCACGACGTGTTTTCAGATAATCGCGGTCAACGAGCGATTTGACAGGGATATCAACAAAGGCCGGGTCGGCCACATAACGGTCCCGGTCTGCGAATGCGATCCGGCTCGCCTCAGCGAACAGATGCGTCCCCAGCAAACTATTGGGACCATAGGATTTCATGTTGAACCCTTCAAGCAATCCCAGGATCGAGAGCATCGTGGTCGCGCCAGAAGAGGGCGGCCCCATTGAACAGACCTTATGCTCGCGATAAGGGGCACAGACGGCGTCACGTTCTTTCGGCGAATAGGAAGCGAGATCGGCTAAGGTCATCATCCCGGTTGCGTGCTCAGCATTTGTGACAGCATCGACAATGTCTTTGGCAATCGGCCCCTCATAAAAGGCGTCGGCTCCCTTTTCGGCGACCAGGCGCAATACGTCTGCGTAGGCTGTGCTTTGCAGCATTGCCCCCACCGGTTTTGCCTTGCCATCCTCCGTATAGAAAAACCCGCGCGAGGCCGAAAACCTGGTGAGAAACGCCTCATATCTCGTCAAAAGGCCATGAAGCCGGGGGGTGATCGCGAAACCCTCACCGGCAATCTTGATCGCGGGCTGCATGAGGTCGGCCCAGGGCAGTTTCCCGTGTTGCTTATGCGCCATCGCCAGCATGCGGAAAACGCCGGGAACCCCAACAGCGCGACCACCGGGGACGGCGTCACGGTAGGAGATCGGTCGACCTTTTTCGTTCAGAAACAAACCTTCGGTAACCGCCTTCGGTGCGGTTTCGCGGCCATCGAAGCTTTGTAAATTTTGGTCCTCAGCATCCCAGTGCATGAGGAAGGCACCGCCACCCACGCCCGAAGACTGCGGTTCAACAAACGATAGAACGACCTGCATGGCAATTGCCGCATCGACCGCAGAGCCACCTTGGGCCAGAATATCGCGGCCTGCGTTCGCCGCAAGCGGATGCGCGGCACTCACCATTTCCCGCTCCGCAGGAATGCTATCGTTGGCAATCGCGGCTTTGGTCACGAAAGGCACGATAGCGACAATGGCAATGGCAATGATCATCGCGGGCGGCCGGGCCGAAGTTTCCCCACGACGGGGCGATGTGCCGAAAAGGCTCCAGGTGAACATTGCGCATCCTTTCCATAGGGGGTCAGCTAGAGGGCAGACAACTGCGGCGGTTTCGCCAGCATAGTCGAAAGGGCCCGACACGCAATACTGGCGTATCCCATGGACTGAAATTCACTAGGGCAATCCACTAGAAACATTATTCATGCGAGTGGTTCTTCGGGCTGAAACAGATGTAGGGAGATAAGCTGAAACGGTACGCATCTGTTTCAGCCGAACCACTAGCGCGCGGCGAGTGTCTCGGATTCTTCAGCCACAAACGCCTGTTCGCGGGTGAGTAAACGATCGATCGCAGCGACAATCGTGCCCGCCGCTTCAAATTCATCGCTGACGGAGACATCCTCTTTGGCAAGCCGTGCCATTGTCGCGCTCGACCCGCCGAGGGTGAGGCGTAGCGCCTCAAGCTCCGAAATGACCCGCCCAAGCCGGGTTAACTCGATTTGAGCTGCATTCCATTGCGGAGACCCTCGTCGATCGGCTGGAGAGAGGTCTCGGCGTGAATTGATATAGAGCGCCTTCTGCTCTTCAAGCCGCTGCCGAAGCCCAACAAATCGGGTTTCACTCTTGGCGAGGTCGTTGCGGATCTGGCCGAGCGCAGCCATCGCAGCCTCCGGGTCTTCGGCGCGGCGAACAGCGTCCTCCATTACATCATCATCCACATCCTCGGGGGCTGGGTTGATAGGGCCAAGGCGCGGCCACCCAATACCGCGAAATTCACCGCATCCGGCGACGAGCCCCCCCATAGCCACCAATATTGCCCAATGTCTCAGAATGCGCACATACGATCCTCATCCAAATATTTTCGCCGTCGATGACGATAGCATAGCATAAGGTTCGATAAGGAAAACATCCGAGCGGTCGGTCCAAACTCGCCCTTGACCGCAATGGAAAGAGCGCATAGTGTCCGCGACCTCGACTGGCGGTGGCGATATGTTCTGTCCCTTAGGTCCGCTGTTTGAGGAAATGCGCTCGTAGCTCAGCTGGATAGAGCACCAGACTACGAATCTGGGGGTCGGGAGTTCGAATCTTCCCGAGCGCGCCACTTTCTATATGTCACGGCAGTGCGCTTCGCTCACGCCTCCGATGGGGCGGGCTGACCGCCCGGCGCCCGGTCGGGCTTATGGTGCGTCCGAAGAAATTCCTCCGGGGCGCGCCACTTTCTATATGTCACGGCAGTTCGCTTCGCTTACGCCTGCGAACGGTCTAGCCTTAAATTCAGGTTCGGGACCGTGGTGAGCTAAAATTCGCCCAGAACTGCCTGCAGCTTTGTTTTGAGCGTCGCCGCATTGAACGGTTTAACGATGTAATTATTCACGCCAGCCTTTTTCGCGGCGATCACATTTTCCGTCTTTGATTCGGCGGTCACCATGATGAACGGTATGGCCTTGAGCCATGCGTCGGCTCGGATTGTCTTCAAAAGCTCAAAACCCGTCATGGGCTCCATGTTCCAGTCCGAGATGATCAGGTCGTACTTTTTCTCGCGCATCTGACTGAGCGCTGCCGTTCCGTCGGTTGCTTCGTCAACATTCGTAAACCCAAGCTGTTTTAACAAGTTACGAATGATCCGCAGCATCGTTTTATAATCATCGACAATCAGGATCGACATTTCTTTATCAACAGCCATGCAACCCAGCCCTCTTTTTTCCGTTCGCCAAAGGGCCTGTACCGTTCGCGAGTAACGCGGCCCTCAGAATTCGTCTGATGATTAGATACCGTGGCGGCGTTGAAAAAAGCGTTAAGCGCGTCTGATTTCGGCGCAGAAATTTTATGGTCCTGCTGGTGGCAGAATGTTCGCGGATTGCAGCAGATTGCTCGTTTCATAGAGCGGCAAACCGACAACCGCCGAATACGACCCCGATAAATTAGCGACAAAGCGGGCGGCGCACCCCTGGATCGCATAGCCCCCTGCCTTGCCTTCCCATTCGCGCGTGGTGAGGTAGCCTTCAATCTCAGCGTCGGACAAGCGTTTCAGTTTGACAATACTGGTGACACGGCGAGACAGTCTTGCGCGAGGCTCTTCGGTCACAGGTACCAGTAAGCAGACAGACGTTGTCACCCGGTGCCGACGCCCTGAAAGCGCGTGCAGATGCGCAGCTGCCTCTGCACGGGTGTTGGCCTTGTCGAAGTGGTGCGCCTTTGTGTGAACGATTGTATCGGCACCCAGTATGACCGCGTTGGCGTGTGACTGCGCCACAAATTCGGCCTTCTCTCGCGCCAAGCGGTCCACAAATGCAAGCAGCGGCTCACTCTTTTGGCGACGTTCATCGATATGCGCGGGGATGACTTCGTCGGGAACAATGCCGATCTGCGCAAGAAGGTCAAGGCGCCGAGGGGATTGCGAGGCGAGGATTAGTTTTGGTGCCATTACAGGATCATTTGAACCAATACGGCGCCCGAACCTCCGGAATACATCGCGATTCCGCGCTTACTTGAACCGATAGGTAATCCGCCCTTTGCTCAGATCATAGGGGGTAAGCTCAACCATCACCTCATCGCCGACCAGGACACGGATCCGATTTTTCCGCATTTTGCCAGCTGTGTGGCCCAAAACCTCATGACCGTTCTCCAACTCAACGCGAAACATCGCATTCGGCAGCAATTCGGTCACCTTGCCGCGCATTTCCAACAGTTCTTCTTTGGCCATAAAGCCCCATTCCTCTGGTTACTGAAATGTGGGTGTAAAAAGCTTTGCGAGAATTGCAAGGGTTTTCGTGGGTGTTCCCTGGCGGCGCACGGGTAAGAAATATGCAGGAGCTAAAAAGCAAATCGCCGTTTAATCCGTCCCGCAAGCGTGTCGCGCACTTGGCGATAGGCTGTGAGGCGGGTTTCGCGCGACCCTTCATAGGTGGTAGGATCTTCCGTGGGCCAGTATTCTACCCCCACGTCTGCGTCGCGGGTAAATTCCAGTGCGCGGTGATGCGCCTCAGGCGTGAGCGTTATAATCAGTTGAAATGCGGCAGCATCCACGTCCTCAAGGTCTTTCGGGACATAGTTTGCGATGTCGCTGCCAATCTCTCCCATGACATAGACCGAAAAACCGTCAAGCTGCCCGGCTTCCAGACCGGCAGCATCGGTAAAAATGCGTCCACGAAAAAAGCGTTTGGCCAGCGCGAAAGCCATCGGCGACCGCACAGCGTTATGGTTGCACATAAAGAGCACGCTGCGCGGGAAATCCCGCACGGGCTGACCGGGCGCACCGCCTGAAAAAGGAGAGGGGGCGCCCACATCCGGCCCCTAGCGGATGTGAAGCACGCAGATTAACGTGAAAAGTCTTCGCGCGGTTTCGAAATCGACGTCGACCTTGTTCTTGAGCCGCTCCCGTAAAAGCTCCGACCCCTCGTTGTGGAGCCCACGGCGGCCCATATCAATCGCTTCGATCTGCTCAGGTGTCGATGATCGGATCGCCTGAAAATAACTTTCGCAAACGGCGAAATATTCACGAATCAACCGACGAAATGGACCAAGCCCCAGGATCAGCTGTTCGAGCAGTTCGTCCTCGGTGGTGTGGATTGCGAAAACCAGGCGACCGTCCTCGACCTTCATAACCAGGTGGAATGGCCCCGCATAACCGGTCGGATAATCTTTGACAGGATTGAAGTGGTTATTTTCAAGAAGATCAAAAATCGCCACCCGTCGTTCCTGCTCAACATCGGGATTACGATAGGTGATTGTGCGATGGTCAAGCTCAAGCTTTACGATTTTCTGCACGGTTCCACCTCATCGATAGGTCGTCGATGGCCTTTTGTGCCATCGTAAACGCGGTTCCTATTCGTCCCGGGCCAGAGCATCAAGACGCAAGGTGACAGACCGGGCATGCGCTGCGAGCCCCTCGCTCAACGCCAGTGTCTCCGCTGCCGGGCCGATGACACCGAGCGCCGCTTTTGAAACACCGAGCAAGGTCGTACGTTTCATAAAGTTGACCGCGGAAAGCCCGGATGAAAACCGAGCGCGCCGCCCCGTCGGCAGGACATGGTTCGGCCCTCCGACATAATCTCCGATTGCTTCGGGCGTGTAAGGACCGAGGAAAATCGAACCCGCGTGGCGGATTTTCGCGGCAAAGCCTGCCGCATCCGGCAGCAGAATTTCAACGTGCTCAGCGGCGAGCTGATCAATCAGAGGGAGTGCGGCATCAAAGCTCTCAACGATAATGATCAAACCATGCCTATCCCAGCTCGCCTCGGCGATTGCCACTTTTGGCAGCGAAGGAAGCTGCGCCTCTACCTGGGCAATCACCTGATTGGCAAAGCTCTCATCGTTTGTGATCAAAATCGATTGAGCGCTCCGATCATGCTCGGCCTGCGAGAGAAGATCGGCAGCCACCCATTCAGCGTTATTGTCTGCGTCCGCCACGATCAGGATTTCCGAAGGTCCCGCGATCATATCGATGCCGACCCGACCAAAAACCTGGCGTTTTGCTTCGGCAACATAGGCGTTGCCGGGTCCGGTGATCACATCGACCGGCGCGATCGTTTCTGTGCCATAGGCGAGCGCTGCGACCGCTTGGGCGCCGCCGACCTTGTAAATCTCGTCAACCCCGCATATGTGGGCAGCAGCGAGCACCACGGGGTTCACCTCACCGCCTGGATGCGGGACAACCATGGCAACGCGCTCAACGCCAGCAACTTTCGCAGGGATCGCATTCATCAGGACGGAAGAGGGATAACTCGCGAGACCTCCCGGTACATAAATCCCCGCGGAATCAACGGCGCGCCATCGCGCTGCGATCAAACTCCCATAGTCATCGTCGAACGAAACATCCCCCGGCAGGCCGGCTTTATGAAACGCCCGAATGCGGTCGGCCGCCAGATGCAAAGCGGCGCGTAAATCATCAGACAGGGCGCCATAGGCGGCTATACTATCTTCCTCAGGAACTCTCATTGTTTCGGAGGTTAGCGTGAGTTTGTCGAATTTCCGAGTTAGCTCAATGAGCGCATGATCGCCGCGGGTACGCACCTCGCGGATAATCTCACGCACGGCAACATCCACATTGTCATCGGCGCTTCGGGTGCGCTCAATGATTGCCTGGAAGCGATCCTCAAATCCCTGTTCGCAGGTATTCAGCCTATGCGGCACGGGCAACACCCCGCTGAAACTGGTCTATCCAACGGGAGACGTCGGTTGGATGCGTTTTGGAAATGGTACGGTTCACAATAAGGCGCGAGGTGATTTCCGCGATCACTTCGGTTTCCTCAAGTCCATTCTCTTTCAAGGTCCGCCCGGTAGAAACCAGATCGACGATGTGTTCCGAAAGCCCAAGCGCAGGCGCGAGCTCCATGGCACCATTCAGTTTCACGCATTCGGCCTGCTGACCCTTGGATGCGAAATGGCGGCGGGCGATATGGGGGTATTTGGTCGCGATCCTGATATGGCCAGACCGTCGCGCCGCGTCAAAATCGGCCGAAGATGTTCGTTTGGGCCTTGCCACCGAAATGCGGCACCTTCCAATGCCGAGGTCTACTGGAGCGTAAATATCCTCATAATCAAACTCCATGAGGACGTCGTTGCCGGTGATACCAAATGCGGCTGCCCCAAAAGCAACAAAGGTGGCCACATCAAAGGCGCGCACGCGGATGATATGAATACCAGGCTGGTTCGTCGAAAACTTCAGCTTCCTTGATTTCGGGTTGTCGAAATCGGGCTCAGGCTCAATGCCGGCGGCTCGAACAATTGGCATCACCTCATCGAGTATGCGACCCTTGGGCAAGGCGAAAACAAGTTCGGGTACGGGCCGGGATCCTGCAGGGGCGATTGTCGTCATCTTTGGCAAAGCTCGTCATTTTCCATTCGCTGTCCCATAGACACAGCGACGCCATGGATGCAACCCAAAGCCGCGTGAATACGGGCAGTTCGCTTCATCGCTGGGTGAAGCGCCAGTGAAGACAGAGGGAAGCCTAACTTAGGCCCCGGGTCCCACTGCTAGTGAAGAGCGTGGCGCGGGCGTGCTTTTGCGGGCCAGGGTTCGCCTAGGTCGCGCAGGTCAAGGTTGATACAATCGGCGTCAATGGCGATCGCAGCACCCCCGGAGAAAATGAGCTGGATCCGCGTCGCCGGGTCCTCTTCGTCTTCAGATAGCGGTTCGACGGTGATCGCAAGCAATGCCAGCACTTCATCCCGCTGTTTCAGGTCGAGCGATTTGAGCCGGATTTGGCGCACATCCCCGATGGAGAGCCCGGCACGAACACGTTCGGCCTGTCCACGGCGAAAAAGACCTCGCTTTGATTGGGTCTCCCACCGGAACCGATTGAACACGGCGGCAAAGCGGCGCTCTTCTTCGATATAGGCGAGATCACCGACCCGTATCGCGGCATCCTGAACCATTGCAGAAATCACCGAAGCATCCTCCTGGTTGGCGGCCATTAAATGCAGCGCGTCGCTCATGCGTGAAAATCCTCGGTGGTATGGATGGCTGAATAAATCGCGGGAACGAAAGCCTTATCGCATGGTATGAATTGCCGATACAGCAAGTCTTTGCCGCTGATCGGTATTGTTTGGATCACTTTGGCTTGAACGCCGCAATCGGATCCCAACGCTGACAATGGTTTATCCACCAACACGTTCAATCTTCGCGCCAACCAATGAAAGCTTTTCTTCCAGGCGCTCATAACCGCGATCCAGATGATAGACGCGGTTGACGGTCGTGGTCCCATTTGCGGCAAGCCCCGCAAGCACCAGTCCCATCGATGCGCGCAGGTCCGTTGCCATCACAGGGGCCCCGCGTAAGTTTTCGACCCCCCGAACAATCGCCGTATTGCCGCTCACGTCGATTTCGGCTCCCATGCGCGCCAGCTCAGGCACGTGCATGAAGCGGTTCTCAAAAATCGACTCCTTAATGACCGAAGTGCCGTCGGCAACCGCCAACAGGGCCATAAACTGGGCCTGCATATCGGTCGCAAAGCCTGGAAATGGCTGTGTATCGATATCGAGCGCGTTGGGCCGCCCGTCGAGCACCACATGTACGCCGGTCTCGGTCTCCGATAGCTGAACCCCGGCCTCGCGGAAACGATCGACAACGGCACCCATGCCCGCAAGCTCGGCGCCTTCGAGGTGGATGTCGCCCCCCGTGATCGCGGCTGCCACCGCATAGGACCCCGCTTCAATACGATCAGCAAGGATCTGATGGGTTGTGGCGGAGAGGCTCTCGACCCCTTCGACCTCGATCGTCGCGCGCCCAGCGCCGCCAATTCGCGCGCCCATAGCATTCAGGCACCGCGCTAAATCGACGATTTCGGGTTCCTTCGCAGCATTTTCAATCCGCGTCGTTCCTCTGGCAAGTACCGCCGCCATCATGAGATTCTCGGTCGCCCCAACTGATGCAAACGGCAGCCCGATCTGTGCACCCATCAGCCGTCCGTTGGTGCGCGCTTCGACATAGCCCTCGGCCATTTCGATCGTCGCCCCCATGCGCTCCAATCCTTTGAGGTGAAGGTCAATGGGGCGATTGCCGATTGCACAGCCCCCCGGCATCGAAACCCGGGCGATGCCCTCGCGCGCAAGGAGAGGACCAAGCACGAGGATCGATGCCCGCATCTTGCGCACGATATCGTAGGGCGCCACGGTGTCGGTGATTGTTCCGGCCGTCAGCGTCATGCGGCGCTTGACCCCCGGTCCCGCCGCTCCCTCATAGGTCACGCTTACCCCGTGACCAACGAGCAGCTCCATCATTGTGTTGATATCGGCAAGCCGCGGAAGATTTGTGAGTGTGAGCGGCTGATCGCTCAAAAGCGCGGCTGCCATCAACGGCAATGCGGCGTTTTTTGCACCCGAAATGGGAATCGTCCCGCTCAACCGGTGGCCGCCTTCAATGATGATTTTATCCATAGGTAATTATAGTTTCGGCAGCGTGACGCCGGTTTGGCCCTGATACTTTCCGGCCCGGTCGGCATAGCTGACTTCGCAAGGCTCGTTCCCTTTCAGAAACAGAAACTGGCAGGCGCCTTCGTTCGCATAAATTTTCGCCGGCAGTGGCGTTGTATTGGAGAATTCGAGCGTAACATGGCCCTCCCACCCGGGTTCAAGCGGGGTTACATTCACGATAATTCCACAGCGCGCATAAGTGGATTTACCAAGACATATCACCAGGACGTCTTTGGGAATACGGAAGTATTCTACCGTCCGGGCGAGGGCAAAACTGTTCGGCGGGATGATGCATTGCGGTCCCGGTCGATCAACAAAGCCCTTGGGCGAGAAATCCTTTGGGTCAACGATGGCACTGTCGACGTTCGTAAAGATCTTGAACTCTTCCGAAACACGGGCGTCATAGCCGTAGGATGACAAGCCGAACGAAATCGTCCCGTCGCGGTGTTGGCGATCGACAAAGGGCTCGATCATGCCGCTGGTTTGCGACTGTTCACGGATCCAACGGTCGGACATGATACTCATTTGATGTCTCCAGGGACGAAGTTAGTTTTGTTCGGATTTGGGGGTTGTTGATTCGCTGCTGTCGACGCCTTCGGTCGATCGATCTCCGCCGGTTTTCTGGGTTTTTCGGCGGCGCAAATTGGCCCGCAGGGCTTCTGCGAGGCGGGCCTTGCGCTGATCTTTCGGGTTCGGGTTGTCGGCCATGGCGGCCCTTATGGCAAAGCGCGCGCGTCCCGCGCAAGCGAAATGGCACCTCGCGTTGCCCGATTGCCGCTTGCATTGGCCATGGCCATCCGTTACATCGCCTCCCACCGCCGCTGTAGCTCAGTGGTAGAGCGCACCCTTGGTAAGGGTGAGGTCGAGAGTTCAATTCTCTCCAGCGGCACCATTTTGTTTTTCTGCATGTTAAAAC
>JBCDDR010000082.1:0-10183 GCA_039180205.1 Pseudomonadota bacterium
CGCATATTATTTTATCGCCTTATTTATTCAATGCGAATTTTTTGAACTATGACTCTATCGAATCAATTGATTGAAATAAAACTCACACATTTACTGTTTATTCACTTGCCGCGGGGGCGGCGTTTTGATCGCTCCTGAATAAATACCCTCAAACCACCGTTCCGTGGGCTGGCTTGTCTCAAGTCCGCACGCGTCGGAACAACCTGATAATAAAATAGGAGAGACGACGAATGTCGTATGAAGAAAAAATCATTGGGCGACGCAACTTTCTGAAAAGCAGTGGTATCGCGCTCAGCGCTGGCGTGATGGCAAGCCCATTTGCCTCAATGACTGCACGTAGCGCGAAGGCATCGGAAGGGGTTTCCGAACTCGTCGCCAGCCCTTTTGGACCGGTGGCCACTCAGCGTGACCTCGCCACTGGTTTGCCGCTTCTCAAATTGCCGCGCGGTTTTCGCTACAGCACGATCGGATGGACGGGTGATGTTCTCGACGATGGTTTGCTGACCCCACTCGATCACGATGCCATGGCGGTGATTGCCACCAACAGCAAAGGTGAGCTGGTTCTCGGACGTAACCACGAAATTGACAATGATGAGCCCACCGGCGTCGAGCCGCCCCAGCTTTTCAATGCAAACGGCGGCGCATCGGTTTACGATACCGTTGGTGGTAACAACGGCCAGGCATCCGGCGGTTGTTCGCTTCTCACATACAATCCGCGTACGGCGAAATTCACCTCACAGAAATCGGCACTTGGCGGAACGCGGGACAACTGTGCGGGTGGCCCTTCCCCATTTGCGGGCGGCTCATGGATCACCTGCGAGGAAGACTTCGCGGGCGCAAACACCACCGGCGGCCTTGACCACGGTTTCTGTTTCGAGGTTCCTGCTTCGGGGCTTGCAACGGGGAACCCGATCACACAATTCGGCCGGATGGAGCATGAGGCAATCGCCGTTGACCCACGGTCGGGTGCCGTTCTGATCACCGAAGACAACTTCCCAACCTTCTCAGGTACTTTCCTGTTCGTGCCGGATAATGTTGCCGAGGTCGCGGCAAACGGATTTGAAAATGCAACGGGTAAATTCTTCGCGTTTGCCGTGAAAGGAACACCGAACGCAAATCTGACGAACCCGACACTCGGTGAAACATTCGACATCGAAATGGTTGAAGTCGAACAAGGTACCGGACCTGCGCAGTCATCGGGGGCACCAATTTCACCTTCGAGCCTGGTCAACGATCCAGCCTTCGCACCTTTCTTCCTTCCGGATAGCACCACATTGTCGGATGGCGTGTTCACGCGCACAAGTTCGGTTTCCAGCCCATTCGTTGGCGGGTTCCAGAATGGGTGCGCCCTTTTCCGTCGTCCTGAGGGGGCATGGTACAATAACGGCACTCTCTTCTTTGCCGATACGTTTGCGGGCCCCATTGTCGCCAACGACACCGACAATATCTTCGAGAGCACTGCCGGCGTTATTTGGGCCTATACGCCTTCCGCTGACAATCCTGCCGTTGGCGTGCTTGAGTGCGTCTTTGTTTCGCCCGATGAGTCGGTTGGTAACAACCCGGACAACATCACCGTAAATCCACAAAGTGGCACGATTTTCTTCTGCGAAGATACGCCCGACAGTGGCCTGCGCATTCAAGGTGTGACGCCTGAAGGCGATGCCTTCACGTTTGCGGTCAACAATGTCACACTCACCCCCGATGAGGTGGCGGCAACAACCGATGGTCAAGGCAACGCACGGAGCCCCGAAGCTCTTGGCGTGACCGAGCCTTCGGACTTCACCTCCGCTGAGTTCGCCGGTGCTTGTTTCTCACCCGATGGGCGCACAATGTTCGTGAACGTACAATCGCCTGGCATCACCTTTGCGATCTTTGGTCCGTTCGCGCGTTTGGGCTTCCCGCGCTAACCAACAAACGCAAATTTCCAAACAACAACGAAGGGGGGCTTTGCGCTCCCCTTCTTTATTTCCGGTTTCCAAACAAAAAAGCTGCCCAAGCACTATGCCTGGACAGCTTTCGGTATGCTTATGGCACAGCGCGCGTGTGCCGTTTTCCTTATTGAAGACTAGTTCTCGCCTTCAGGGTCACCCTCTTCGGCACCCTGAGCAGGCCCAGCCGCCTCGTGCAAATACGCGATCACGTCAGCGCGTTGCTCGGGGTTTCTGAGACCGGGAAAGGCCATCTTGTTGCCCGGGATGTATTTACGCGGGTTTTCCAGATAGGCCGAAAGCGTCTCATCGCTCCAAACGATATTTGATGCAGACATCGCAGCTGAATATTTGAAGCCTTCGAGTGTGCCGGCGGTGCGGCCAAACACGCCATAAAGCGAAGGTCCGATCTTCTTACCCCCGGGTGTCAACACATGACAGGCCTTGCAACGATTAAAGATTTTCTCACCTTTCGCCGCATCACCTTCGGCCATCGCGGGCAAAGTCTGCGCCCCAAACGCCGCCATGAATACACCTGCTGCCAAAACTGTGGATTTGAGACTCATAAGTCCTCCATTTTTTGTTCCCGTCTCGCACATAGACCTTTGAGAGACTATGGCGAGAAAAAAAGTGATTGGTAGATACGCCTACGCCCCTGAATGCGATATGAACACTTCATCGGTGAAAGGCAAGTCTGATAGTTGCTTGAAATTAGGCGATTTTTGCCGCACTTGATGCAAAACCCGGATGCGTGACGGGGATGTAAAGTCCACGCCTATCGCGCGCCGGGCGGAATTGCGTGGTCAAACCGAGCACAGTTTCCGCAGCGCCCAGGAAAAGTGCCCCATCGGACGCACAGACAGCCCCAAGTCGCCGAAGAACATCCGCTTTGGTATCAGAATCGAAATAGATCAACACGTTGCGACAGAAGATAATGTCAAAGGTTCCAAGTGACTGAAAAGGCTCCAAAAGATTGAGCTGTTTGAACTTGACCATGTTCCGAATAACCGGTTTCACGCGCCATTGATCGGCATCTTTATCAAAGTATCGGGTTAGCGAATGAATGGGCAATCCACGCTGAACTTCGAACTGGCTGTAGACCCCGCTCTTTGCTCGGTCGATCACCTCGTGGCTCAGGTCGGTTCCGATGATTTCGATGTTCCAGTCATGCCACCGCGCGCGATCTTCATCGAATACCATGGCGATCGAATAGGGTTCCTGACCGGTTGAGGCGGCACTTGACCAAATCCGCAGAGATTTCGAGTTACCCCGCGCCTCACGCATTTGCGGCAGGATAACGTCCCGCAAAGTTTCAAAAGGCGTGTTATCGCGAAAGAAAAAGGATTCGTTCGTCGTCATCGCTTCGATAACGGTCTGTAACAGAGATTTATCGGTGCCGAACCGCAAACGGCTTGCCATCTCGCCCAGATCTTTCAACCCCCATTTATGCATGATGGGCGTCAACCGACTTTCGAGCAAATACAGCTTGTCGTCGCCTATCACCAATCCCGAGTGCTTTTTCAGCAGACGTGCAAAATAGTGGTAATCATCAATGTGCACGGCGTTCTCCTGTGAGGGCTGCGAACAGGCGCTGCCCCAATTCCTCTGGTGTTGCTTGGCTATCTGCTAAATTTTCGCGGGCAATGGCGCCGGGCATACCCCACACGACACTGCTTTGCTCATCTTGTACAAAGACCTGGCCATTCGCGGCCTTGAGTGCGCGTGCGCCGTTCAGGCCATCTTGTCCCATCCCGGTGAGGACAACCCCACAAGCGCGGTCGCCCAAATGCTCTGCCATCGACCGAAACATGGGGTCAACGGCGGGACGACAGAAGTTTTCAGCGGGCGTTTGGCGGGTTCTGAGAACGAGATTATTGCCTCGTTTATCGACCAACAAATGGTAATCCCCTGGCGCAACGTAAATCACGCCGGGTTCCGGCATCATCCCCTCCTGGGCCTCAATGCATCGGTAGGCCGTCGACCGATCGAGCTGATCAGCCAGAATCGTCGTAAAGCTCGGCGGCATGTGTTGCGAGATCAGAACTGGCACATCTATCGGTCCGGTGAAGGCAGAAAAAAACTTCAAAAGGGCTTGTGGCCCGCCGGTTGATGAACCGATACCAATCAAATCAAACGGATTGATGCGTCCATTCGGGCGCGAACGATGTTTTGGATTGCCGACAGCCACCAGATGGGCTGCGTTTTGGTCTTTTTCGGTTGCAGCTTCGGGCCGCGACTGTGCCGGTGCGAAAGACGTCCGCGAGCGCAACGACTGGCTGATCGCATCAATTTTTGCAATGAAATCGCGTTGAAAACCCGCGGCACTCGTCATGCGTTCGCCATTGCTCGGCTTTGCAACAAATTCGACCGCACCCATTGCCAGCGCGCGCACACTGTTTTCGGCATTTCGCTCGTTCAGACCGGAGATCATGACAACTTTGATCCCGGGATTGTCTTCCAAAAGCTGGGGAAGCGCCGTTAAGCCATCCATTTCCGGCATCTCAACATCAAGAACGACAATTTCAGCGGCATTTCGCTTGGCTGCCGAAATCGCTAGCATTCCGTTCGTTACCGAACCGACAATCTCACACCCCGGCAAGTCATCAATCCACCGCGATAACAAGCCACGAACGACGGCAGAGTCGTCAACGACAAGCACGCGAACCGGTTGTACCAGATCATCGGCCGCGCTCGTCTTTTTGGGAATCGCGTTCACCTACAATACTCCTGCGTAAACGAGCTTGGTCTCTAGGATTTCCCTATCGAATGGCTTCATGACATACTCATCAGCACCTGCATCGATGGCCGCCTGAATCCGTTCAGGCGCATTCTCCGTGGTGCAGAAAATAACGGCGGGTTGAGGCGAAAACCCTAACCTTCGGATGGTGCGGAGGCAGGAAAGTCCATCGAGAACCGGCATCCGCCAATCGAGCAGAATGGCATGCGGGAGCGTTGCGTGACATGTCGCTATGGCTTCCTCACCATTGACCGCTTCGCTAACCTCAAACCCCATGGCCTCAAGCATCTTACGCGAGACCCGGCGAACTACCCGGCTGTCATCGACAACAAGGACATGTTTGACCTGTGATGTGGTGATGGGTTCGGTCTCCATCACGCAGCTTCAAGCCCTTCAATATTGATCAAAGCATCAATATCGAGAATGACGAGGAGCTCGCTATCAAGCCGAAAAACACCCGCCGAAACCTGTCGCCACCTGGGGTCAAGTGTTACCGGGTTTTTCTCGAATTCACTCCGGTCCAGGTGCAGAACCTCGCCCACCGAGTCGATCAGGAAGGCAAATGGTTCCTTGCCGCGATCGACAACGATACTCATTGACTGATGCGCGCCCCCTGATCGCGGTGTGAGACCCAATCGCCCACGCAGGTCGATCGCAGTGACGATCCGGCCGCGGAGGTTCAAAACCCCGGCAACCCAGCCCGGTGCGCGCGGAACACGCGTTACGGGTTGCGCTTTCAGCACATCTTGCACCTGCAGTACCGGCAAACCGAGCAATTGGTCGGCAAGCCTGATCGTAACATACTGGATGATCTCTCGTGATTTTGGTGTCAGGCTCATGGATCTGGTTTCGCTGTTTTGGATGAGGTTTTGAGCTATCGGTCTCAGGCCGCGTTACGTTGATTGTCGAGGTACCGGTTCATAACCTCGAGCAGCATCTCGCGATCAAACTTTGCCACATAGTCGTTAAAGCAGTCTTGTCGTTCGGCATCCAATTTGCGCGGCTCGCTCAATGACGAAACTGCGATGACCGGCACATCAGAATAAGACGGTTCTGCGCGTAGTTTCTCGGCAAAATCGAACCCGTTCATCCCGGGCATCTCGATATCTGAGATGATAAGATCAAAAATTTCGCCCTCTGCGAGCAATGCAAGCGCCTGATCGACCCGCGACGAGGTTTTGACGTCATACCCAACGGCTTGGAGTTGGGGTTTGAGCAGGTTGCGGAAGAAAGCGCTGTCATCGACAATCAAAATGCGTTTGGCATTTTTGAAGTCAGAGGATTTGGGTTGATGCGCCTGGTTCGGCGGAAATGCGCTTCGTTGATAGTGACAAACATCAATGATCTCGGCCACTTTCCCGGCGATAACAGCTGAGCCGACAACACCCGTCTTGCTGGTATTGAGCTCAACCTCAAGCGCCTCATCCACGATATCGAGGATTTCATCGACACACAGACCAACCGAATTTTCTCCGTCGACAAAAACGATGATGGGTTGTGAAGGCGCAAACTCGGTTTTCGTATCGCCGTCGAGACGGACCAGCGGCATCAGGCTATCCCGATACTGAACCATCGAACGCCCGCCCGACGTTTCAAAGCTGTCGCTATCGAGTTCTTCAAGCCTGGCCACAAGTGAAAGTGGAACGGCTTTCGGCCCGCCCGCCCCGGCTGAGAAGACCAACATGGTCTCGATATCATTGTCTTGAGAGAGGCTTGCGACCTCAAGGCGCTCGGTTTGATCGCTTTCCTGAACACTTGTGGTCACCGCGTTTGCGATGCCGTTGGGGTCGAGGATCATGATCACACTGCCATCGCCAAGGATCGTATTTCCTGAGAAAACACTCAGATCCTGAAGGATGGATGCAAGCGGTTTCACCACGATTTCTTCGGTATCGAAAACCTGATCGACCATGATGCCAAAGCTGAAATTGCCAACTTGGGTGACAACGATAAAGGCATCCTGCTCGCTGCCTTCTTCAACAGGGAAACCAAGCACATCACGCAGATGAATGAGCGGGAGAAGACGATTTCTCAACCGCAACACGGGTGTATTGTTGATATGCTCGACGGTATAATCTGAGCCGTCGGACGCTTTCACCAGTTCAAGCACGCTGATCTGAGGGATGGCATATCGTTCGCCGGCAGACTCAACAATCAGCGCCGACACAATTGCGAGCGTCAGCGGGATCTTGATCTGGAAGGTCGTTCCCTTCCCGGGGGTCGAAACGAGATCGATTGTCCCGCCAATTTTTTCGATGTTTGTGCGTACGACATCCATGCCGACACCCCGCCCCGAAACCGATGTGATTTCTTCGGCGGTCGAAAGGCCAGGATGGAAGATATATTTCTGGATCTGGTTTTCGCTCATCTGCTCAAGTTCAGAGCGTGTGGCGAGACCGACATCGAGCACTTTTTTGGCAATGCGTTCGGCATTAATCCCCGCACCATCGTCTGAAATTTCAACGATGATGTGACCACCTTCGTGGAATGCATTGAGACGTATTTTTCCGGTTTCGGCCTTCCCGGACTTGCGGCGAACCTCGGGCATCTCGATCCCGTGGTCGGCGGAATTGCGGACCATGTGGGTCAAGGGGTCCTTCACAAGTTCAAGAACCTGACGATCAAGCTCGGTGTCCTCGCCAAGCATGACCAGCTCGATTTTTTTACCAAGATCATTCGTCAGATCGCGAACCAACCGCGGGAGCTTTGACCATGCGCTGCCAATCGGTTGCATGCGCGTTTTCATCACGCCTTCCTGGAGTTCGGTCGTACACTGGCTCAGCCGTTGAAGAGGCAGCGAAAACTCGCTCTCATCAAGCCTACGCACCATTTGGAGTAGCTGGTTGCGGGTCAGGACAAGTTCGGATACCAGGGTCATCAGGTCTTCGAGAAGATCAACACCAACCCGAATTGTCTGGGCGGGGCGAACCTGTTTTCCAGGGGCCGCAGGTGCTGTCGTCGGCGTCGATTCGGGGCGGGTGTCCGGCGTCTTTTTCGAAGATGATTTCGACTTCAGGCTCTCGGCCAGTTCACCCAGATGACTATCAACAATCATCTCAAGCTCGCCGATTACATCGCTATCAATCTCCAAAGCTTTTGAGGCTTTCGTAAGTGCGCTCGTGATTGCTTTCAAGACATCGGCTGTGAGCCCGTCGAGCTTCTCAAGCGCTATCAGATTGCCCGAGATTTCTCTGTCATCATCAGCAAAAACCGCATGATAAAATGTATAGACAATCGGTTTCCAGGAGTCGGGAGATGGCCCTGCAAACGATGTTTTTATGGCCTCGTCTTCCAGCAGTAAGGTATGTGCGGAGGAAACGATTTCTTGGACTATCGCGCCGCCACCAACAGACGCGATCAAAGGTGCCTCGGTATTGGCAATCACTGAGGTTTCAGCATCATTCTCTTCGGGTCCTGGGGCGGATGCAAACGCCGCCTCAAGCTCCTCAAGCGATACCTCGCCGGGTTTTAACGCACGTCCAAGCGAGGGATCGATTTCAGTGTCTGGACTATCTGTGGCTTCGGGCTCTTCAGGTACATTTGTTTCAGGCGCCGGAGTGACATCTGATCCATCCGCTTCGCCCATAGCAATTGCATCAAGCGCGTTGATTAACTCGCTATCATCGCCCGCCGGCTCTTCACCTTCGGCCTCGAGCACGGCAAGAATCGCCTTAATCTGATCGAGAGACTGCAAGATCACGGTCACATAGGCGGGCGTGACGTCAAGCGCCCCATCACGAAACTTACCCAACACGTTCTCTGAAGCATGCGCCACGGCCTCAAGCCTCGGAAGACCTAAAAATCCGCATGTCCCTTTGATCGTGTGAACCAACCGAAAAATATTATCGATTACATTTCGGTTGTTGGGGTCTTGCTCAAGCTTAACGACTTCCGCATCAACCTCGTCGATGCTTTCTGCTGTTTCCGTGAGAAATTCCGTGAGAAGATCATCCATGGCAATACCCGCCGTCCCTTTAATCGACTTTGGAGCAGGTCGAGGATTGGGTGATCGCCCGATAACCATGCCCGCATATCATCGGGACACTGTTACCAAAAGCCGTTAACAAGCCCTAAAAAGGGACGACAAATTCTGACTTTTCAAAATACGCGTGAATTGAGGCGTATTTGGATTATACAATCTGGGGGAGTGAGTGATTGCGCGTTACACATGATCGGCGGTGGAAGCAACCAAACAAGTTACCGCTGAACGCCACCCGGGATCGCAATGGCGAGGGCGATCCGACCCGGGACTGCGGTATGGATCATGATCTCGGTTTCAAGCGTTTTTGCAATTTCGAAAGCAAGTGCCGCTGGCGCCAATTTGGGTGAAAGCCCTTGTGAGGGCATACCCGCGCGCAGAACCGTCTCTGTCTCGGGTTTGAAGATGAGACGTTCCCCAAAAGCTTCGACAAGAACTTCAAGCCGATCGGCATTCGAGCGTAAGTCTATCTTTAATTCGCCTGACCGAATAATCGTCTCACTCGCAACCAGCAGCATATTCAATGCGAGCTTGACGGCGTCTTTGGAGATCAAAACAGCCTCTGCTGTCCAGGTGAGTGAAATTGCGCTCTCGGCGAATAAGGCGGATGCGACGGTCTCGGCATCACGTGGGTCAATAAATGCGCCCATGCCCGCAGCGGCACCGAAGGCGAACCGATAAAACTGCAAGAGGTTCGAGGTTTTGGCAGCACTTTCCTTGATCAGCGATACAATATCGCCCTGTCCGGAGAGATCATCATCATCGAGGAGCTCAAGACCATTGCCAAGAGCGCCTACGGGGCTAACAAGATCGTGGCAAAGCCGAGAACAAAGAAGCGAAGCAAGCGCTGTCGACACGAATAAATCTCCGAGAACGTTCGGGAGCCAACGGCACTAAAATTCGCGTACGAAATAATGCCGCAGGTCAGCTGATAAACCCGGCAGATAAAGCACCGACGCCAAGAAAGGCAAGCAAAACCGCTGATGCCCGGTTTACCTGCATAAGGACGTCGTCGCTAATGCCTCGCTTCAGTCGATCGATAACCGCGGTTAAGACCGACCACCAGAGTATAGACCCCAGGACAACCCCCCCTGTAAGTGCCGAGGCATTTGCAACAAAGACAGCGCCGTCTCCACCCGATTGATGAAACCCGATCGCCGCGAAGAGCGCCGCAAACCCCATCATTGTCGCTGGGTTAGAGATCGTCATCCCAAAGGTCATAAGGGCAACTGCGGGCCCCGACCGTTCAGCCATTGATATGTGATTTGCTCCATCCGCTCTCTGTGACTGCCGTGCACTTCGCCAGACACTGACAGCGAAACATAGGACAAGGATGCCGCCTAAAACGCGAAATAAGGCCTGCTGATCGCCAATACGCGTTAAAACTTCGCTCAAACCAAGCGCAGCGCTCAACGCAAAGATGCCGTCCCCAATGACAGCCCCCACAGCAGCGCCCAAAGCCGCGCGTCGGCCAAGCTTTACCGTGCGATGAATACAGATGAGATTAACGGGACCAACGGGCGCGGCGACAACGATACC
>JBCDDR010000083.1:0-10090 GCA_039180205.1 Pseudomonadota bacterium
CCGCGGCGTGAAGGTAGTTGACCAGGTCCGTGTATATGTCAGTTGGAGAGCCGGTACCCTCTGCATTCGAGGATATCCAAACGAACTGCCGCTTCCAGCTTGTTTTTGACGGACCGCCTGTTCGGTCTTCACAGTCGCTTTGGTCCAACCAGCTCGCCTTCATTACAATGCGGCAAGGTGACGTTGAACTCATCGAAAGCAGTAACAGTGGCAGAACGCTGCGGATCGCGTCACAAGGCTCGTCGAGGGCACTATGCCACGGCATAGCGACTCATATTGCCCTCGCGTCATCGCTCGACGGTGCGCTTCTCCTGGTCACGAGCTGCGCTGACAAAGTCCTCGTTGAAGGATGCGAGGTTGCGCTCTCGCCATGGCACATTGAGGCCGGGTGAATGGGCCCCGGAAGTGATCTCACTCATTCGGTTTTCAAAACCAACATTTTTTGAGGGACATGAACCTTGGACGTGTTTCAAAAACGCCCAGCGGCATCGTTATCCTATTCTATCGACTGGATCGGCTCATTTCTCGCCGGCGGGCGCATGGCCAGCAGTCATTGGTGTGTAGAGCCGGAGGATGCGGGCGGTCTGGAGATAACGGGGGAAGGGCAGTGTGATACGAGAAGTTTTGCTCGTGTCATGGGCGGGCGCCCCGGGGAAGCCTATACCCTGAAAAACAGGGTTGAAAGATCCGATGGAAAGAAAACCGAACGATCGATAATTATAAAAATAGGTGTAGGTTAATGCCCGACGCACTCATTATGCCAGCGGCGACACCGTCACTCAGTCTGGCGGAAGCGAAATCCTATCTGCGGATTGATGGACAGGTCGAGGACGCGCTGGTTCAAGGGCTCATTGATGCCGCTGTCGCAATGGCGGAGGTCTTTTTGCGTCAACGTCTCATGCTGGCAACGTGGCAATTCATATCAAACGGGCCCGGGGTGATTGACTGTGTGGCTGTTTCAAACAGTCCTTTGAAGGCGATTAATCAGATCCGCGTTGTGTCAACCGCGGGCACGGTAGCGCTTCCGTCGGAGCGTTTTTCCCAAGGGACGGCAAAACAAATACAGTCAGTCTTGTTCACGCCGCCTCTCCGTCTTGCCGAAGATGAGCAACTTGAGATCGATTACAGGGCAGGAATGGCCGAGGATTGGAACACGTTACCCGGAGGCATCCGACAGGGACTGCTAAGGTTGATTGCTCACTTTTATACCTATCGCGATGATCCGGCGGTGCCTGCCTTACCAGCTGCTGTTGCCGCCCTTTGGCAGCCCTTTCGTATGCCCCGACTTTAGCTCGGTTTGGAAGAAGCAATCATGTGGAAAGCGAAAGAGCAAATCGGTCGAATGACCGAGCGGATCGAGCTGCTTGTGCCGAACGGCGCGTCTGATGAAACGGGCGGCTTTGTCGCCAGCTATACCGTTGAACAGGCCTTTTGGGCGCGCGTTACCTCTCAGAAAGGGTTAGCCATCGCAGCAGGCGGCCGACGAGATTATGGTGAGTCCATTTCTATCATCACCTACTTCTCGGGTCCTTTCCCCCAAGCTGCACGCTTGCGGGTTCGATCGGGGATATTTCAACTGGTTTCAGTTGAGGCCCCAGCATCAGGCCCCACTGGCCCTGCGGTATGGCAGCTGCACGCCCGGGCCATACCCCGTGACGCGTAAACGCACCATCTCTGGAACGTTCCGCTTGTGACCCGAATTTCTCAGCAATTCTCGCAAAAACTACGTCGTCGGCTCAGCGAAGTCACAGCTCAAATCGCCGAGGATGTGCGTGCGGAGGCGGCGGAGATTGTGCTTAGTCAGCGAAATCGTGACCTCCCACTGCCAAGCCGTTTGGCGGATAGCCTCGAGGTTGTCTCCGCAAGCGGTGATCAAAAGGGTCGCGAGGGGCATGATGTGAAAACCGCGCTCCCCTATGCGAAGTATGTTGAATTTGGGACACGGCGGATGCGGGCCGAACCATTCCTGTCCTCTGCCGCAAGGCGCATTGCCGCCCGCTATCCAGGCGTTGGCGGCCGTCCCTAATTGACAGCCCAAGCGCCTTTTTTGATCAAGGATTTTTCCGAACATGCCGTCTGCGTCACTTGATTTGCAACGGGCGATTTATGATCGCCTGACCGGTGCGCTCGCTGATCTGCAACCAGTCACAGCTGTATATGACCATGTCCCGGGCGATGCGCGCCTTCCCTATATTGTGATTGGGGATGATCAGGTGACGGATTGGTCAACAAAGAGCTTTTTTGGATTTGACCACCGTCTGACCCTTCATATGTGGGCGCGAACCGAAGGCCGGGCAACCATAAAGTCAACGCTCACGGCGATCTCTGACACGCTTTGCGACCCAAAGTTGGAACTTGGCGGGCACCATCTCGTGCACCTTCGACATGTCTTTTCAGATGTGATTTTTGAAAGTGAATCCGATCTCTACCATGGGGTCGCGCGGCTTGCGGCGCGGACGGCGCCCTTCAATGACTGATTGATTTCTGGATCGCTGCCCCACCACCACTAAAGGAACTGAACATGACTATTGAGAGCGGACGCGCTTTTCTGCTGAAAATTGGGAACGGCGCAAACCCGCCTGCTTTTGAAACCGTCGCCGGGCTTCGCGCGACAGCACTCAGCATCAATTCAGAGGTCGTCGATGTCACCCATAAGAACTCGGGGGGGTGGCGTGAGCTATTGAGTGGTGCCGGGCACCGTTCCGTTGCCTTGAGCGGCGCTGGTGTCTTTACCGACAGTACAGCTGAACAAAGGGTGCGCAGCAACGCGCTTTCGGGCGATCTCGATACCTATCAGGTGGTTTTTGAAAGTGGCGACCGGTTTGAAGGACAGTTTTTAATCGCCAGTCTCGAATATTCAGGTGATCACAATGGCGAACGAACCTATTCGTTAAGTTTGCAAAGCTCCGGCGCAATCATGCACATAGAAGCTGCTTAAGCGAATGGATTCTGAGCCATTCGCGAACCCTCACCGCGGCGAGGTTGAGCTTCGTCTTTCCATCGGTTTGTTTCGATTGCGTCCCAGCTTTGAGCGGCTTGTCGCCGCCGAAGCTGAGGTCGGTTCTATAATCAGCCTGCTTGATGCAGCTGCAAAAGGTGAAGTGCGTTTGGGTGTCATGGCTCCCTTTTTGTGGGCGATTGCCGACCCAAAACCGGAGTGTACACGAGAGTGTTTTCTGGCGGCTGTCGCGGGCCAGGGAATAACCGCATCATGCGCGGCATTCGTTGACGTTATGGCCGGGCTCTTGCCGCCTGAGCCCGATCAGCGGCATTCTCAGTGACGACGAAGCCAGACTCGTTGGATTGGGCCCAGCTTGCCGCTAACGCTGTAAAGGTATGCGGCTGGCCGCCAGATATATTTTGGCAAGCGACGCCCTTTGAATTCTGGCGCGCGTTCGGTAGCCAGGTTTTTGATCCTTACCAACCTGACCCAAATCTGCTTTCTCGTGCCGAGTTTGATGACCTCCGACAAAAGCTTGATGGTTGAGTCCTGTTTTTTGCATGACTTGCCGCTTGACGTGTGGCGAAAAAAACCGAACTTCAGGATATGGCCCGAACATCTCAAAGAAAACCCCTGCGCGAGCGTGTTGCTGAACGTCAGCGGCGGGAACGAGGGAACCTGCCGGGCGATGACGAGCGGATTAAGCGTCGAAAGCGTTTGCGGCATGTCGCAACGGGGCTTCAGTCGGCGAGTATCTTTGCCCTTCTTCTCTATCTCTTGATCAAGGTCGACGATGGCTTTCAAAATGTGAATGAGCCATTTTTAGCCGTTGCCTCACTGCTGTTCATCGTGGGTCGCGGCATGCACGTATGGCTTTACCTCGGTAGACAATAGCATTCCCAGGCGTTGTAAGCGGCGCCGCTAACTTTTCAATTTTTATCAGAGTTTTTCATGGATACGATCCTCGACACACTGGTTGTGGAGGTGCGTGCGGACACGCGCCCGTTCGACCAGGCAATGGCGCGCGTGCGCCAACAACTCGCTGACCTCAATGCTCGCCATGCTGCGGCAACACTCACCCTAGGATCGTTTTCGGGTTCAAACCTGCGACCTGCTGGAGGTGGCGTTTTGGGTGCTTTAGGTCAGCTCATTTCCGGTTCCGGAATTTTAGGTGGTGGCAGGCAGAAGAGCTTTCCTGGTCTCCTCGGCTTGTTCTCCAACGGTGCTGGCTTTCGCGAAACGGGGGGGAGCGTCAATTCAGGCCGCCCGTTTATCGTTGGTGAACGCGGACCTGAGCTTTTCTTTCCCGGGCAACACGGGCGGGTTGAACCGATCGCGAGGGGAAATCGCGAAGGATCTGGCGGTGTTTCTATCACCGTCAATGTGAACGCGACCGGATCAGCAAGTCGTGCCGAAGGTCTCGAAAAATCCGCCACCCAAATCGCTGGCGCGGTACGCCGCAGCTTTGCGCAACACAGTCGGCGTCTATGAGCTACGTCTTAACCCCCACAACCGACGAGCAGCGCCCCCTCGCTCTCGCACCGGCCCTTCGGTTTGACCCATCTCTTTGGACCGTCAATTTTCCCCGTCCGATGATGGCAGCCGTCCGCACCCAAGGCGCAAAAAAGCTGCGTGTCGATTGCCACTTTTATGAGAAATCGAATCTCGCTGGTTTGATCTGGGAAAGCGAAGACCGCTATGATCACCCGCTAACGGCTTATCTGACCGACCGAGACTATCGCGGGCTCATCTGGCAGTTTCGCTGGCGCTCGCAGGGCATCCGGAAACTACCGGAGATCCACGGCCCAACCTTGACCATTGAAGGACGCGACCAGAATGGCGCGTCGCGCGCCTGGTATGTTCGCCTGTGGAACTATGCTGAGGGTGAGCCGGACGATGCGATGATAACGCTTCGCTTCGACGACCTTGCCGGCGGATTTCTCCATCCGGAAGAGGCGGACCCCGTCTATGCCGGTGACATCGACCGGCTCTTCATCTCGATGGTGCCCCCCGCGTTTGACGGTCAAAGCACCGAACCGTTCGATGATCCGTTGGGGGGTGCCGGGTGGGTAGAACTCACCAATATTCTGGTCGATGGAAAGGGAGCCGCTCTCACGCGAGCTGAGACGATGCTTCCCGCGCACAATCTGCGCATCGCAGGTGGGTATGATGACGCGTTCAACGTCACGCCCGAACGGATTGTCCGCAATGCAATCGCGCTCGGCTATCGCAAATGGTTCAACCACTATGTGGGTATGTCGCATTTCTATGCATTGAAATGGGACGAGGACGAAGAACGCTTTATCATCCGCAACGAAGGGACACTCCTCAACACGCCGTGCATACGCTGGCATGAGGATTTTTTTGCCTGGCTAACCAAGTTTCGGTTTCGTGCGGTTGTCTCATTGTCATTTGAACTCTTCGATGCCGTGGCGCCGGAAGCCTGGAAACAACGCGCCCACGATGGTCGGCCTGCCCTCACCGGGTGGCAGCCCCCGTCAACACTGCTCATACCCACGCACACCGAAGCGATGGGATATCTCCAGCAAGTAGCGGTTACCTTCTCTGGGCTCGCCGAAAACGCCGCGAACGATTTCGTTTTCCAAATCGGGGAGCCGTGGTGGTGGTACCAGCTTTTTGATGATGCACGGCCATGCTTTTATGATGCAACGACAACGGCCCTTTATGAGGATGAGACAGGCCGCCCGCTGCCCACGAAACATGTGAGCGTTTTCGAAACACCGAATTCAGCACAACAACACTATCTCGACTGGCTTGGCGGAAAACTGGGGGCGGCGACATTGGCGCTCCGCGATGCGGTTTCCGCTGTCTATCCGACGACACAAGTCACCATGCTGTTGTATACGCCTCAGATCCTGGATCCAGCGGCCCCCATGCTACGCACGGTCAACCTCCCCGTGGCCTCGTGGTCCTACCCGGCTTTTTCGTTCTTACAGCTCGAAGACTATGACTATGTGATTGATGGCGAATGGTATTCCCATGGATCGGGACTCGACGCGGTTGCCTCGACACTCGGCTATGGCCCATCGGACAGCCATTATTTCGCAGGGTTTGTTTTGAATGCGGTGGATAAGGATATCTGGCGCAACATTCACCGCGCTATTCTTTCCGGCAAATCCCGTGGGTTTCGAGAACTCTTCGTATGGGCGTATCCCCAGATGATGCGCGATGCCTTTACCTATTTTGAACTTGAGGAGCCTGACATGCGCGGATTTCACGATATTCGTTTGCCTGACAACCTGGCGCATGGGGCGAGTGGGGGGCCTCTGTTTTCCACCAACATCACAACATTGGCGAGCGGGGCAGAGCAACGGAATCAAAATTGGTCAGAACCACTTGCGCGTTATGATGTCTCTTACGGCGTGGTCACAGAAACCGATGTATCTACACTCATCGGCTTTTATCGTGCCCGACGTGGTCAAGCGAATGCGTTTCGGTTCCGCGATTGGGCGGATTACTCAAGCGCTGCGGTCGGGACGAGCCCGTCTCCATACGACCAGACGATTGGCACGGGCGATGGCCAAACAACTGAATTTGCTCTCGTAAAACACTATGAGCTTGATGGACCTGAACCGCTTGTTCGGCGGATCCGGTTTCCGGTGGGTCAAAGCCTTCGGGTTGCTGTCAATGGGGATGAAGTTTTCAATTGGACGCTCGCGGTGACGCCCGAGCGGGGCACGATCTCGTTTTCAACACCACCATCTATTGGAGATCAAATTACTGCGGGATTCGAGTTTGACGTCCCGGTGCGATTTGCTCAGGACCAATTGGAACTCACCCTCGAAACCTTTCGAGCTGGCACGGTGCCAAGCATTCCGTTGATTGAGGTGAGGTTGGTTTGATGTCCGCATCTGCTCTGTCGCAAACGATCGAGGAAGCAAGTGCCGAGCCGCTTACATTTCTCACCATATGTTGTCGGATCGTGCGGCGGGACGGCGTTGTCGTCTCGCTGACGATGCATGACCGCGATCTTGAAATCGACCATACGCTCTATCGCGCCGACCCTGCGTTCCAACCGAGCCAAATTGAAACTCAGGCGGACTTGACGGCGGATAATGTTGAGATCACCGGCGCGTTGAGCGCGAATGCGATCACCGCCGAAGATTTGCGTGCGGGCCGCTATGACTTTGCCCGCGTCACACTCTTTCTGGTGGACTGGCGCATGCCTTGGAAAGGGAACCGCGTCCTGCATGAGGGCAGGTTTGGTGATGTCCAGTTTGATGGCTATGGCTTTACTGCCAAGTTGCGAAGCCTGAAATCGGCTCTGAACGACCAGATTACTGAGGCATTTTCACCCGAGTGTCGTGCTGATCTTGGGGACCACCGATGCCGTGCCGACTTGCGTGAATTCCGCGAGCTGTTGGTTGTTTCGGCAAATTTATCCCCGTACGAGGTCGAGTGCCTGCCCGAGCAACTCCTGCCCGAAGCATTTCTTTATGGCCGAGTGCGTTGTATTGATGGCGCCGCTGCGGGCCTCACCCGCGAAATCAAGGCGGTGTCTGAAGATAGCCCCCCGCGTTTTCGATTGGACCGCCCGTTTTCCCCTGCATTGGTAGTTGGTGACTTGGTCGAGGTCCAAGCCGGCTGCGATAAACGCCTCGCGACATGTCGGACACGGTTCAAGAACCTGCTCAATTTTCGCGGTGAGCCTCATGTTCCAGGCATTGATGCCCTGCTCGACTATCCCGATTGAACGAAAATGCATTTGAATAGCCTAAGCAAACGCGGTGCGATTATCGCGGCGGCGCGCAGCCTGGTGGGGACACCGTTTCGGCACCAAGGGAGAGTCCCGGGGCGCGGGTTGGATTGTGTTGGTCTCTTAATTGTCTGCGCTCGGCAAACTGGCATCAGCAACTATGATTTTCGTGCGTACCACCGAACCCCGTCGCACGGTGCGCTCGAAAAGCATATGAGCGACGCTGGGCTGTTGGCAATTGATGAAAGCGAACCGATGCTACCCGCGCAGATAGCCCTTATGCGGTTTCACGGTGCGCCACAGCATTTGGCTCTTCTTTCAACAATCGCAGACTTCCCGAACCGATCAGCATCCGCCACCCTTGGCATGATCCACGCCTGGCAAGGCGCTGGTTCGGTGGTTGAGCATCGGTTCGATCAGGCGTGGCAGCGGCGCCTGGTTCAACGTTATGAATTTCCGGGGATAACCTGATGGCAACGGTGGTGCTCGCAGCAGCGGGCAGTTTTTTGGGCGGTCCTTTCGGGGCCCAGATTGGCGCAGCCGTTGGCGGCCTTATCGATGGGGTGCTTTTTCGTCCACGCGGCCAAACCGGGGCGGGTCTGCAAGATTTAACGGTACAAAGCTCCGCCTTCGGCACAACGGTCCCGATGGTTATGGGGCGTGCTCGCGTTGCTGGAAATGTCATCTGGTCGTCGGGTCTCAAACCCTTTGGCGAAGGTGGGGCAAAAGGCGGCGGTGCCGCGCAACAGGGTGGCTACTCAGTGTCATTTGCCACCGCGATCGCAGCTCACGAAATTGAGATGATTGATCGCGTTTGGGCCGATGGAAAGCTGATCCGTTCGGGCGATGGCAGCCTGACCGTTGGCGGTGAAATGCGCGTTTATCTGGGAACCGAGGATCAGCTCCCCGATGCCCTCGTCGAGGCTGATGTGGGTACCGCGAATGCTTCAGCAAACCGGGGACTCGCCTATGTCGTATTTGAAGACCTGGATGTCACGCCGTTTGGGAACCGCATTCCAAACCTGACTTTTGAGATCAAAGCCGGATCGACGCCTCTCAACCGGATTGGCATGCTGAATGCTCTGGACGACCGACAAAATACTCTCCATGCCGCTATCGACGCAGATGAAGGTAGCGGAGGTGATATCGTCGAGGTGGAAGGGCTTGTTTTCGATCGCCCGGCCTCTGCCCGCGATGCTTATGAGCATTTCAGCATCTTTTCGCCATTGATTGCGCGGACGACACCAAATGCGGTTCAGATTGCCCCCCTCCCGGTATCGCCAACCGCAGTTATTCATGACGTCGATATGGTGCGTGATATCGACTCGGGTGCCCAGGCAGGTGTGATTTCAGTCGATCAATCGCACGATCAGGATGTACCGCGCGAAATTGCTATCAATTACTACGACCCGGCTCGAGCCTTTCGACCAAGTGTTCAACGCGCGCGCCGCACTTCGGGACCAACGTCGCGCCGGGAACAGCATGATTTGCCCGTGGTCGTGGCGGCACAAACGGCGAAGCAGGCCGCTGAAGTCCTTTTGAACACCCAAATTAACCACCGATCTCGGTTACGTTTTCGAACCGATGCTCGCGCCTTTACGTGGCAAGCAGGCGATGCAATTCAGATCATCAGCAACTCTGCCGCCCTTTCGGTGCCAGGCCAGATGATGCTCATCGATCAATTGCGTTGGGTGGGCGGCGGTTTTGAAGTCGAAGGCTATGCATATGACGCCGCGCTCTATCAAAGCGGTGCGACCGCCGATGACGGAGCGATTTCAACCGCGCCGCCCGAGCCACCATCGCCAACCGTCCTTGAAGTGCTGGATATCCCGGACCCGGACAGCGGCGGCGAAATGCATCCTCGGATTGTCAGCGCCGTTGCCGGCCAAAACGCGACCTGGCGCAAGGCGCAGTTGTTTCAATCGATCGATGCGGGGGCGAGTTTCGATCGGCTTGGCGAGATCAGTTCTTCAGCAACGATGGGGTATGTCGTCGGAAATCTCGGGGAGGGTCCTCAAGCACTTTGGGACATGTCAAATACTATCGATATTGACCTTGTCCGCGCTGATATGGTCCTCGAAAACCGTCCCGATCTCGCCGTGCTTTTTGGAGCAAACACCGCGCTCGTCGGGAACGAGATCATACGGTTTGCGTTCGCTGATGAGATCGCTGAGGGACGCTGGCGAATTAGCCGATTACTCCGAGGTATTTCCGGGACGGATGCAGCGATCCAGTCACATCAACCTGCTGAACGGTTCGTTTTGCTCGACGGTAATGGAACGCTATCAACCCGTCTCCCATTAGAGTCGCTTGGGCAGACCCGAATGATCGCCGCTCCCAATCAGATCCAATCGGGTGGGGAAGCAACCGTGAGGTCATTTTCATTTGTGGGCAATAAACGACGTCCGCTTTCGCCGGGTCATCTGCGGATC
>JBCDDR010000084.1:0-10065 GCA_039180205.1 Pseudomonadota bacterium
ATCATACAGCAGGTTCTGGTTGGTTGGCGAAACGCCTCCAGTTTCCAGGCTTCGTTCATAAGACCTATAAATGCCGGAAAACTCGTTCCAGGCAGCTTGTATTTCGTTGGTCACATTGATGGAAAGCGGCGGCATGTCATCAACACCCAGCGTTAAGACCGAATGGAAGAATGTCTGATAATCACACGCGCTGACGCTGAGGAAGCGCTCCGCCGAAGCAAACAGCGCGCCGTCCGCCTGATCGCCTTTCTGTGTCACGCCCAATCGTCGACAAAACCCATGCTTCAGCGCTGTGTCAAAGTGGGTGGGAAACGTATCGAGTATGCGCTCAAGGTCAGCCGTCTCTGCAAACTTCAGGAAACAAGCCGCAAGCTGATAGCAGTTCCAGTGCAGCGCTTCGCGTTGTCGCCCATAGGCATAAAGCCCTTGGTGATCGAAGTATGCCGCCGTGAACTTCGGATCATAAGTGGGCAAGAAGCGATAAGGGCCATAGTCAAAACTCTCGCCGGTGACATTGATATTGTCGGTGTTCAATACCCCGTGGACAAACCCCGCCACAACAAAACCGGCCGCGAGTTTTGCGGCGCGTGCAACCATGTCGTTCAAGAATGAAAGTGCACGTTCGGCCGGGTCAGTCTCTCCGCCGCCAAGACTGTAGTGTTTATGAAGATAGGCGAGCAGCCTCTCAATCGCCTCGGTCTGTTCAAAATAGGCAAGCCGTTGAAATGTCCCATAGCGGATATGGCTATGGCTCATCCGCACCATTACGGCAGACCTTGTGGGCGATGGTTCGTCGCCCCGCCACAGCTCCTCCCCGGTTTCGATCAGGCTGAACGTTTCCGATGTCTCCACACCAAGCGCCGCCAGTATTTCGGTCGCCAAAACCTCACGTACACCGCCCTTCAGCGTCAGGCGGCCATCTCCTGACCGGCTATAGGGGGTCGGCCCCGACCCCTTGGTCCCGAGATCGAGAATCCGGCCATCGGTGGCCCGACATTGCGCAAAGAGGAACCCTCGCCCATCCCCGATATCGGGATTGTACACGCGAAACTGATGCCCGTGGTATCGCAGAGCGAGCGGCGCACCGAGGTTTTCTGCCAGAGGCTCGAACCGCCCAAAATGGCTGACCCAGTCTGAATCGTCCAACCCATCAAGGCCGATCCGTTTTGCGGCGCGGTCGTTTCGAAACCGCACCACATGTTGAGGAAATCGAGCTGGGGTCACTTCATCCCCAATAAAGTCAGCGATTTCTTCAATCGGCGGACGGTCTTTCCCTGGCATCTCCGATCCGACTATTTGGTTTTGACAGGATCGGCAGGACGTTTCGGTAACGATGCCTTTTGCTTTTTCATACGCTCCTGAACCTCGGCAATCGCGCGTATCAATTGCGGGTCTTCGCCCTTGATCAGCGCCTCGGGGGAATTCTCCACCTCGATATCGGGCTCAACGCCGGTGCCCTCCATCACCCATTCGCCATCTGCGTTTGCGTTACCGAACTCAGGCACAAACACTGATGCGCCATCCAGTAGCGGGCCATGGCTCGTTATACCGATCACGCCGCCCCACGAGCGCTTACCAATCAACGGGCCAAGCCCCGCTTCGCGGAAGGTCCACGGGAAGATATCGCCGTCAGAAGCCGAGTTTTCGTCAAGAATCGCAACCATCGGCCCGGTGAAAACCGCGGAAGGGTATGTCAGGACATATTCCTGGTCTCGAACAAAATCAGTCCCCAAGAGGACGCGACGGAGCCGATTGATCAGCATTTGGCTGACGTTTCCGCCGCCATTGCCGCGAACATCAACGATCAGACCCTCACGGCGAATTTGCGGATAATACCATTTGATGAACTCGCGGATTCCATCGCCGCCCATGTCCGGAATATGCAAATAGCCAACTTTTCCATCGGTTTCGCGATCGACAATTGCGCGGCGTCCTTCCACCCAATTCAAATAGATAAGATTGGTTTCCGAGCGGAGTGTGCGGAGGGTTATGGTGCGTGGTTCGGCGTCAGGGGCGTCCGCCACTGAAAGCTCAATCGCCTGCCCACCGGCGCCTCGCAAGAGCGCATAGACATTCATGTCGCCGGTAACAGGCTCGCCGTTTATGGCCATGAGATAGTCACCCGGTTCCACATTCATGCCGACCTCAGTGAGCGGCGAGCGATAGATTGGCTCTTCATTGTGCCCATCCATCACTTTCGAAAACTGATACCGGTTGGCCTCGGGGTCGAGTTCAAAACGAGCGCCAAGAAGGCCGGTATTAGGGCGTACTGGCCGAAAGAAATCACCGCCTGATTTATAGGCATGCGAAACATTCAGCTCGGCAATCATTTCCCCAATGAGATAGTTCAGGTCCGACCGATGCGCGACATGGGGCAGCAGCTCACGATATTGATCACGCAGCGCCGCCCAATCATATCCATGCATATTTTCCACATAGAAATAATCCCGGAACCGACGCCACACCTCATCGAAAATAACGCTCCATTCCGCGCGCGGGTCACGTGTCATCGCCATATCACGCGTTGAAACACGCTTCGCTGTGCCTCCGGCTGCTGGATAGAGGTTAAAGGTGCTGCCTCCCTGTTGGACCAAAACCGAACGCCCATCGCCGGAAATCGCATAGCCGCGAAGATCTGTCGCGATGCGTTTGCCCTTCCGTTTTTTCAGGTCATACATGTAGACTGAGGGGCGAAAGGGTGCCGGGCGGCCATAGAAAAAGGGGGCGACACGCGCGTAAATCAACTTCCCCTGAACCGCGGACAGCGCGACCAAGTTATCCGCATCAACGGGAACCCGCATTGAACGCTCGGCGAGGCCATCGAAATCGATTGTGAACTCCGGCTTTTTGGGCTCTTTCTCGGGTGTCTTTGCCTGGTCCGCGTCCTCATTGGTTTTCGGGTCTTCAGCACCTTGTTTTGTAGGCACCGCCTTTTCGGTTTCTGCGTCTTGCGTTTCCAGCCCCTCCACGACAGCGTTCAGCAAATCACGCGCTGTCGGCTCGGGCTTTTCGTCTTCGTCCTCGTCGGGTTTCGCCTCATCGGCGTCCCCTTCGTCTTCCGCATCCTTGTCTTCGTCTTTTCCGTTCACTTCAACCAGATCATTTTGGATCGGGAAGAGGTGTTTCACGTCTTTCCGAAGCGCGAGTGCAAAAATACCTGTCTGGCGCGACGCCACATAATTCCACTCAATCGCGCCGATTTGCGGTGCGAAGGTGCGATCTGACAGGTAGAACAGATAGTCGCCTTTCGGATCCCAAACCGGTTCGCTCTCATTAAAATGAGGTCCGGTAATCCGCCGGACTTTGGCGTCTTCCATCGACCAGATATAAAGCGACTTAAAACCGCTTTCGTCGGGCTTTGAATAGGCGAGAAAGTGCCCTTTCGGGGACCAGTGATAATCCGAAATCACGCCGCCAAGCGAGCGGTCAATTTCGGTGCGTTCGGCGGTCTCGACATTGACCACATGAAGCCGACCTGTCTTATCCATGAGCGCGATGAATTTGTCATCAAGCGACCAGCGCGGCCCGTAAAGCCGGGTTTTGAGATCCTGGGTCAGCTGACGCGCCTCGCCTTCGCCGCGACGATCCATGGCGTAGAGCTGTTCCTCACCCGTTGCATCTGAAATATAGGCAATCTCGCGACCATCATGTGACCAGGAAGCTTCGCGTTCGTGCGCATCCGAGGTTGCTGTAAGATTGCGCGTGATCCCTTTTTCAACGGGCGCTGAAAACAAATCCCCTCGCGCCACGAAAAGCGCGCGTTTGGCCTTTGGGCTGAGGGCGAAATCTGTGATTTGATTGCCGACTTTGATCCGCTCGGGGCGCCGGGAAAGACCATCATCGCCAACCTGAATGTCGAGCGTGCGCACACCCTTTGTATTTGCGTCAAATACATGCAGTCGACCGGCGCGCTCAAACACGATCTGGCCGGCCTGATCGGCACTGGGCCACCGGACGTCCCAATCATCAAAACTTGTCAGCTGGTTCAACTCACCACTGTCCGGGTCGAGTTCAAAAAGGTTGAAAGTGCCGGTCCGGTCGGAATTGAAATATATCCGTTCACCAACCCACATAGGGTCTCGCTCGGTCCTTTTATCGGTGGTCACAGGCTTTGCGGTTTTTGCCTCGATATCAAAGACATAGAGGTTTTGCGCCCAGCCACCTTCGTATCGTTTCCAGGTACGAAAATCGCGGAACAACGGCGAATAGACCGCCTTTTTTTCGTCGGGCGACAAATTACCGCCACCGGATACGGGCATAGGCAGGGCTTTCGGAAGTCCCCCCTTATAGCTCACCGTATATAGTCGGCTATCGGTCAGGCTGTATCCATCACGGAGCGAACGGAACAACACCGCTTCGCTATCGGGTGTCCAGCCGTAAACCTGATTGTCATATCCCCAGCGGGGCGGAAGCGGCCCGCGCGCCGGATAGTGCGTGAGTTGTTTCGGCACACCGCCGGTTACCGGGATCACATAAACCTGCTCATCGCCATCATACTGGCCTGTGAAGGCAACCCAGCGACCGTCAGGCGATACTTTCGGGAAAAGCTCAAGCCCAGGATGGGCAGTCAAGCGAACGGCTGCCCCCCCTTTGCTATCAACGCGCCAAAGGTCGCCTGCATATGCGAAAACGACAGTGTCGCCATTAATGTCGGGATAGCGCAATAACCGGGTGCCACTGCTCTCATCCTCACTCGTCGAGGGGGGTGCCAGTTGCGCTGTGGACGGTAGCGTTAAGCCGAGACTTGCCAATGCTGTAAGAGCGATTGCGCCCCATTTGAACCACCGATTTTCTGGTTTCGGAAAACGACGTTTCGTTACCACGCTGACCTGCATACCTAAGACCCCTTTACCCGCGAAATATAACGGCGGCGGACCTTTCCAGAAGGCCCGCCGCCTATTCAACATGAAACGATATCAATTTGGTTTTCGGGTCGCAAGCTTCGGTTCGCTCAAACGCCCCTCGGGCGCGTCAGACGACGGTGAGAAAAACCACAGATCCGGTGCTGCTATTCCGCTGCCGCCGGAACCGGACCACCATAGCCCTTCGGGTCTTCGATGGGTGAAGGCGATCCGCCCTCTCCGCGCGAAGATCGGGTTTCTGTTTCCAGCACCTCACGAGTTCGGCGAAGGCGGGCACGCTCTTTCTGCCGCGCGATCAACAAAAACGCGCTCGGTGTGAAATAGAGGGCAAGCACCGCAGAACCGATCACGCCACCGGCAATCGCTAACGACAGCGGCTTCCAAAAGTTGGCGCCCCAAATGATGAGCGGGAGAAAGCCACCGATCGTGGTGAGTGTGGTGCCGACAATATGTCGCGTACAGTCCATGACAATCGATGTGATGCTTTTTTCGTCGCCCGCGCTCGCGGCTGCGTCAGCCCTAAGACCGCTCAGAACAACGATCGCACCGTTGATCGCAAGCCCAATCAGGCCCATGGCGCCCACGATCGCCATGAAGCCCCGGGTTTGGTTAAAGAGCCACAGCGAGAAAAAGGCGAGGCCAACCGAAAGGAAAGCAACCGAGAAAATCACGAGCGCAAAGCGGAACGAGTTAAATGACAGGATGATCGTCCCGACCATGATGACAAGTAACACGCCAACCGAAGAAAACAGATTTGACATCGCCTGCGCCTGGGTTTCACTCTCGCCGCCAAATTCGAGACGATAGCCGCGCGGCAACGCGACCGGGTCGCTGACCAGACGGTTTTGAAAATCCGCAATCGTGGCACTTGGCAGGGTAAAGGGCACGAGGAACGCCTGCACGGTATTGACGCGCTCGCGGTTCCGGCGGCTGATCACGCTTCCCTCAGGTACAAGTTCGGTTTTCGCAATTGCACTGAGCGGAATATTGCGGATCGCGCCGCCCTGTGACCCATTAACACCGGGCGAACTGAGCTCCTGGCTCCGCAAACGGTCAAGCGCGCTTCGATCTTTGCCGTCGAACCTGACCCGCACCGGAAGCTCTTCGGTACCTTCGAGCACGCTGCCCCCCAGTGACCCCTCAAGGTCAGCAGAAAGCTGAGCGGAAATATCCGTGAGGCTGAAACCGGCAATCCTGGCTTCATCCTCCCGCGCGCGAACCGCGAGTTTGGGGCGGCCACCCGAAATATCGGCGCGTGTGTAGGTAACGCTTTCCGAAGCCGCAAGTCTTTGGCGGACATCTTCACCCAGCGCACGCAACGTATCGATGTCGGGTCCCACAATGCGAAGTTCGACAGGCGCATCAATCGGCGGCCCCTGTTCAAAGGGAAGCGCCAGCACCTCGGCTTCCGGGACTTCGGCAAGAAAGCGCGCCTGAAGAGCGGGTAGAACAGCACGCGTCGCCTTTGCAGACGTCGTCATCACGGTCGCGCCTGCGAACGAGGGCACGCCATCGCGGATCGCATTGGTATTATAGAATGCCTTGGGCGCGCCTTCTCCCAGATACCAATGATCCTCTTCAATCTCATCAAAGTCATACAGGATCTCGCGAACGCGTTCGATTGTGGCCGCAGTTTCCGCGATCGGGGCGCTATCTGGCAAGGTGAGCTGAATCTGGAACTGGTCACGATCAACGGGCGGAAAGAACTGGCTCGCAAGTGTCGAGGCAAGGACAAACCCGAGGATAGGCACCACAAGCGAAAGCGCGATGGTGATCCGGGGCCGACGCAGCGCCATGCCGAGTGATTTCAGATACGCCTTGGTAAGAGCAGGGTTGCGAAACCCCGACTGACCGACAGCCTGTGCGCCTTTTTTGGGGACACGGCGGTCCAGGAACCCCGCGACGGCAGGGAGCAATGTGAGCGAAAGCGCGAGTGACGCAAAAATCGAGAGGATCACGGCAAGCGCCATCGTTCCAACGAAATCGCCCGCGCCACCCGGCATCAACATGATCGGCGCAAATGTTAGCGCCGTTGTGACGGTCGAGGCGAGAAGTGGAATTTGCAGATGTTTGACGGCAACCGCGCCAGCTTCACGATAACTGAGCCCGCGTGATCGATTGAGATTATACTCATCGACCACAACGATTGCGTTATCGATTAAAAGGCCGAGCGCGATGACGAGGCCGGTCACCGACATTTGGTGTAGTGGCACACCGAGGACTTTGAACGCTGTCAGCACCACGGCGACCGACATCGGCAAAGCCAGTCCGACCAGGATCGCAGACCGGGGGCCAAGAACAACGAACAAAATCGCAACGACAAGCACAATGCCCATCAGGAAATTGACCGCGAGTTCGACAAGACGATCCTGGGTATAAACACTTTGGTCGAGAACGGTTTGCAGCTTGATTTCGCTTGGCAAATCAACCGCGAATTCGGCGATTGCCGCACGCGCACGGGCCGCCCATTTATCAATCCGTTGGTTTTGCTGCATGATAACCGAGACAGCAACACCACGCTCACCGTTGAAATAGGCGACCGTTGGGGCGGGCAAACGGGCCGCCCGTTGAACATCCGCAAGGTCACCAAGGCGCAGTAGGCGACCATCGGTAGAGTTCGCCACCGGGATCTCGCGGATCCGTTCCGCAGATGACAGCTCACCGGTGACTTCAAGAATCACCGCGTTTCTATCGCTACGGACTTGGCCCGCGGGCGACTTTGAGTCAGCCGCCGCCAAAGCGCGCGAAAGATCTGAAACCGTCAAACCGGCGCCCGCAAGTGCCGCTGGGTCAACAGTGATCAGATATTCCTCTTCGGGCTCGCCATACAGTTCGGTTTCCTCAGTTCCGCCGATGTTGCGCAAGCGTGTCTCGAGATCTTTTCCAAGCCGGTGCAGAATGGCGAGCGGTATGGTTGGCTCAGCAAGCGGGCGTGCGTCCCCAGCGTTTTCATCCGTTGAGAGCGTTCGCTCATCCGGGGCGGTCAAAGCCACGAGAATTGTGACTGCGGGCAATTTCTGAATGGTCAATTCAGGGACTTGAGCGTCGGCTGGAAACAATGTCGCCGCATTGTCCATTTTCTCGCGAATACGCGACCAGACCTCATCGGTTTTGAAGACATCGTCGTTGAGCTCGATGATTACCTGCGATACGCCCGTGCGCGAGGTCGAATTGATCTCTTTCACCTCTTCAATTTCGGAGACCTCATCTTCAACCTTTTCAGTGATCAGGGTTTCAATGCGTTCCGCACTCGCGCCCGGGAAGAAGGTGGTGACCCGGCCATAGCGTTCACGTGGGAGCGGGTCTTCCTGTCGGGGGATCGTCATTGTGGCGGCAAAGCCCGCTACGAGAATGAGAAAAATACCCAGGATCGTAAGCCGAGGCGTCGTCTGAAACGGTCGGGCGATGGTGAATGGATCGCGCTCTTTCGTCATCGGTCTTAATCCTTGCTCAGCGGGTGACAGTAACGGGCTGGCCCGGCACCAGACGGTGGAGCCCGCGCGAAATGATTTGATCGCCATCCTTGATCGTACCGCGTACGAACACCCGGTCGGTCTCGCTATAGAGGACCTCGACCTGTTCCCGCGCGACACGCATGATGCCGCCCTCGTCGGGTTCCACGGTATAGGCCGACCAAAGCCCGCGCTGACCCTCGATCAGGGCGTTGACTGGCAGCCATGCGCCGTTTTGAGAAAAGGACTGGCTGAACGCGAGCCGCCCGATCATCCCCGGTCGCACACCGGCCGCTCTTGCCTCCTCAATGTCCAGCCGGAAAATCGCCAGCACAGTTCGTGTCGCCGCATCGACCGATCCACCGATCCGATTGAGCGTCGCTGTAACCTTCCGCCCTTCGATCTCAACCGGATACCGGGCCCCAGCTTCAACCCCCATCATCTGAGCCGCCGGCAGGCCGACACGGAGTTCAAGCTGCCCATCCTCCATAAAGAGAAGGGCGCGCCCACCGAGCGCCATGACCGACCCCTCATCGACATATCGATCCATCACCTGGCCATCAAAGGGGGCGCGGATCAATGAAAGCTCAATCGCGGCATTGGTGGCCGCCAAGTCAGCCCGCGCTTGTGTCGCGGCGGCAAGTGCGGCTGCTTTTTGTGCCGCAACCGCATCACGATCAAGCCGCGCCTCATCGTTGCGTTGGGCGGAAATATGACCAGCCTTGAACAATTTGGACTGGCGATCAGCTGTCAGTTTGGCGAGTTTCAAACGTGCGTCGGCTTCTTGCGATTGCGCCTCTGCACTTTTAATCCGCGCCTCAATCGCAGCTGCCTGGGCACGCAACTGACGCGTATCGAGTTCGGCAAGAACGTCGCCTCCACGAACCCGGTCGCCAACGCGAACATTCATCTTAGCCAGCAATCCGCCGCGTTCAAACCCGAGTTCACTCTCACGCAGCGCCGTCACCCGCCCTGAGAAATAACTGGTGGCGTCATACCGCGGCTGGAGCTCTACGCTGGTCACCTCAACGGAGATGGCCGCCCGGTTGCTCGCCTCGACAGGCTTCGAAGCCCCTGATTCGGTCGAGATGGTGAGTGCTGCCACGAGACCGATAACAGCCGCTGCACCCACACCGAACTTCATGCGATTTTTCCGAACAATTGCAACTGCCATAGCGCTTGCCTTTTCTAAATTCTCAAGTCTTTTGAACCGTTTAGCCATCAGGCTTCTCATGTTGAATTGCCTTGGTCCCGGCGTCATACCCACATGCCGCGCGAACGAAACGGATCGTTTCCCGTAAAACCGCATCGCGATCGAGTGGGTCGGGCCTCGCGAAGACATGACAAAGCGCGTCGGTTACCGCCGCGTAGGCGAGGCTCGCCGCAATTTCGATATCCGCGTAGGCGGGGCTTTCAGGCGGCATCGACGCCGCCATGACCTTGCTGATAAATCCGACAACAATCTCGCGATTGACCTCGATGAAGGGTTGCAGTTCCGGATTATCCTGATCCAGACCAACCTGTGCCTCACCCATGCCATGGGCCTCGCAATAGGCGAAGGCGCGCTCTATCATGATGCCGGGTTCGAGCTTCGAAAGGTCGGTCTCGCCCCTCGCCATGGCGGCAACTTTTTCATGGGCGTAAACCGCACCAAGGCTGTCCAACAGCTTCGACTTGCTGCCGAAATGATAAAATATAGAACCCTCAGCTACCCCAGCAGCTTCGGCAATCTCGGCAGTTGACGTATGCGC
>JBCDDR010000085.1:0-9921 GCA_039180205.1 Pseudomonadota bacterium
CCGGATTTTCTATGACTATGTGAAGACATACGGCAAACGACGCCCCGATGGTAATACTGACTTAAATCAGCACCGCCTTCAGTGACCGGGATCAATCCTGTCGCATCTGAAATCGCGGCAACCTCGGCATCACTCAGTAGAAAGCGAATGAGTTCGGCCGCAGCTCCGGGGGTTTTGCAACCCGTTGTAATCGCCCATTGCCAGCTTCCCCCGCCGATCACCGGGCCAGCGCCAAAATCCACCGGCGGCAACACAAGGAGGTCATCCCCCCAGGCGGCGCGATATTCGTCCAGAACCCAGTTTCCATTGAGCGCGAATGCCGAGCGCCCGAGTGTGAAGGATTTTCGATCCGGCGGCCGCGCTTCAACAAGCTCTTGCTGAAAAAGCGTTTGGAACCAAGTCGCAAATGCGATGGCGCGCGGGCCATTCAGTATACCTTCGGCAGATATCATTGTTGATCGATCAATCAGATCGCCACCATAGCTCTGCAAAATCGGGCTGAAGGCATAGGTCCACCATGACTGCCCTTCGCCCGTTGCCATATCAAGCGGGTAGGTAATGCGCGGAAGCGATTTTGCCTGTTTTAGCAAATGCGTGAATTCTTCGACCGACCAGGGTTCTGAGATTGTCGGGGTGCGGGCGTTCAATGCTTCCAGGAGTGATCGCCGTGCATAGATCGCCACCGCGGCATCAAACTGACCCAGCGAATAGACTTTTCCTCGGTAAAGCCCCCGTGCTGTGGGTAAAACACTGTCAACCAAATCGCTTCCAACGAGCGGTGACAATGGTCGGATATGCCCGGACCAGGCAAAATTGGGCGCAATCGGCTGGTCAACTTCCAAAATGCAGGGCAATCGCCCAGCGAGCGCCGATGCCGTTATGGCTTGCGTATAACTTGCCTGGGGAAGCTGCTCAACGCGGACGCGCCATTGGTTTTGGCTTTGGTGAAATCGTTCAATGGCCGCAAGGTTCGCATTCGTTTCTTCAAAGTTGGCCTGGTGTCGCCACAGTAGAATGGTCTCTGCTGCTGATGCTGTGGCATGCCACGACAAGAGCACAACAGAGATCACGACCAAAACGCCTATGCGCGTTTTTTGGGTGGCCTGCATGCAATCTCCCCAAGATAAATTGAGGCTATCGGCTAGGGGGCCCTTTCGCAAGCTCATCGCGCCGCGGTCACGCGATTGATACCAAGCTCAATCACAATCGATTGATCGGCAGGGGGGGCACCCCTCGGAATCAATTGTGATACGCTAACCAGCACGTTACCACTGATGAAACACAGGTAAAACGAAGGGGAGAGATGGTGTCGGATAGTGCACGAGCAGACACATCTCAGCTATTGCCTGTCGCGCCGTTTGACATTGTTGTTTTTGGAGCAACGGGCGATCTTGCGCTTCGCAAACTGATCCCCTCGCTTTACCACCGGTTTCTTGATGGTCAGATTGCAGATCACTCGCGTATCATCGGCGCGGCACGCAGCGAAATGACGATCGAGGCGTTTCGCGATTTGGCTGGGGAAAGCTTTCAAACGTTTCATGCGAATGAGCCGTTTGATCCTGACAGATGGTCAAAATTTGCCGAATTGATCCACTATGCGCAGGTGGACGCGGCCAATGCCGAGGCAAGCTGGGACGATCTCGCTCACTATTTTTCCAACAGCTCGGATGAAGCGAAAATCCGTATATTCTATCTCGCGTTACCGCCCGGCATCTATGGTGTGGTTTCCCGGAATATCGAGCAGGCAGGCCTCAGATCTGAGCAATCGCGGATTGTTCTGGAAAAACCAATAGGGAGCGATTTGCAGAGCGCGCGCTCGGTCAATGACGCGGTCGGCGCTGTGTTCCCCGAAGATGCGATTTTTCGGATTGATCACTATCTTGGCAAAGAAACCGTTCAGAACCTCATTGTTTTGCGGTTCATGAACTCATTGTTTGAGCCCGTTTGGAACGCAAATAACATTGATCATGTCCAAATCACCGTCGCAGAAGCCATCGGCGCAGGGCAACGGGCAGGGTATTACGATAAAGCAGGGGCGCTGCGCGATATGGTGCAAAATCACCTTTTGCAGCTGCTTTGCCTGGTGGGGATGGAACCGCCGCTCGATCTTGAAGCCGATACGATCCGCGATGAAAAGATCAAGGTCTTGCGGGCGCTCAAACCTGTGACCGCGGCGGCGGCCAGCGAGACAACGGTGCGCGGACATTATTCAGCAGGCGCTGTGAATGGCGAAGCGGTCCCCGGCTATCTGGAGGAATTGGGTGGCCCTTCATCAAGCGAGACTTTTGTTGCCTTGAAAGCCGAAATTCAGAATTGGCGCTGGCAAGGGACGCCCTTTTATTTGCGCACTGGTAAGCGCATGAGTGGCCGACGTTCTGAAATCGTGATTCAATTCAAGCCGGTCGCGCACAACCTGCTCGGCAATGGCTATGGGAAATTACACCCCACCAGGCTGGTGATCAGATTGCAACCCGATGAGGGTGTCAGACTTTTGCTTATGACAAAAGACCCCGGTCCCGGGGGGATGCGTCTTCGCTATGTCCCGCTGAACCTATCCTATGCCGAACAGTTTGCAGCGCATTATCCGGACGCCTATGAGAGGCTGTTGATGGCAGTCGTGCGCGACGATCTTGGGCTATTCATGCGCCGCGACGAGGTTGAAGCCGCATGGCAATGGGTCGATGGCGTGCTTGCCGCCTGGGATCAAGATGAGACCGAGATCCATGGATATGCGGCGGGAACCGATGGCCCGGCAAAATCAGTTTCGCTGATGGATCGTGATGGGCGGTCCTGGTTCGATGGGGACTGATGAGAATGTTCCGAGCGCTACCCCCGCCAATTGCCTTTGCCTCGCTTGACCAGATCGTCGAACGGCTTGCATCTATAGTCGAATTGGCGTTGCGGCTTGCGATCAAACAGCACGGGCAAGCGCACTTTGCAGTCTCTGGCGGCTCAACTCCGAAACCGCTTTACGAGCATTTATCAAAGGTCGATCTTGGCTGGGAGCACGTCAAGGTGACGCTGGTTGATGAGCGATGGGTGCAGCCCGACCATCACGCATCGAACGAAAAGTTTGTGCGGGCCACGCTGATGCAGCACAATGCCCAGGCGGCGAGTCTGCAAACGCTGTGGTGCGATGGGCTCTCACATCAAGACGCAGCCATTCAGATAAACCAGGCATGGCGACAGACCTGGACGCCGATTGATGTTGCTATCCTCGGCATGGGAACTGATGGGCATACAGCGTCCTGGTTTCCACATGCTCACGGTCTCGATGGTGCCATTTTGGAGGATGAACGTTCCGCAATTGTGGCTGCAATTACCGCTGATGAAAGTGCGGTTACAGGTGAGAATGTTGAGCGCCTGACGCTGACCAAAAGCGCATTGCGAGGTGCAAGTGCCATTTTGCTGATGATAAGTGGGGAAGCAAAGCGCAGAACCTATGAACTCGCTATGAAGACGCCGACTACGCAAACAGATATCCATGACATGCCAGTGCGCTCACTCAGTTGTGGCGATGTCGATTTGAGCGCTCGAATTTGGCCAGCATGGGCGCCAACATGACGATCATTCGAATTTACCAAACTCCGCCTATTTTCTGCGGCGGATCACTCGAAAACATCGAGCAGAGCTATGCAAACCAAGCCTGACCAAGTGATAAAGGACGTGACCGACCGGATCCAAGAGCGGTCACAAGACACCCGCAACCGGTATATGAGTCAAATGCGTGCAGCAGCATTGGATGGTCCGCACCGGAGTACCGTATCTTGTGGCAATCTTGCGCATGCAGCAGCGGCCTGCGGCCCTCGTGACAAACGAACCCTGACCAAATCATCGGCGGCGAATATCGCGATTGTAACTGCCTACAATGATATGCTCTCGGCCCACCAGCCGCTCGGCGAATATCCGGATATCATCAAAAAAATTCTTACAGACCAAGGTGCCTCGGCGCAAATCGCCGGGGGCGTTCCCGCAATGTGCGATGGTGTAACCCAAGGGCAGGACGGGATGGATCTCTCGCTCTTTTCTCGCGATGTGATCGCCTTATCGACCGCGGTTTCGCTCTCGCACAATGTTTTTGACGGCGCCCTGATGCTGGGCGTGTGCGACAAGATCGTGCCAGGCCTGTTTATCGGCGCACTCAGATTTGGCCATATGCCGGTGATGTTTTTACCCGCGGGGCCAATGCCTTCGGGTCTTCCCAATGATGAAAAGGCGAAGGTGCGTCAACGTTTTGCCGAGGGGAAAGCCACCCGCGACGAATTACTTGAAGCAGAAAGCCGTAGCTATCATTCATCGGGCACCTGCACATTTTACGGGACTGCCAACTCCAACCAGATGCTGATGGAGATTATGGGATTGCATCTTCCGGGGTCAGCATTTGTGAACCCGGGGACCGACCTCAGGACCCAGATCGTCGAGGCAACCGCGCGCAGAGTGGCCGCGATCACTCATCTTGGGGGCGAACCAATTCCCATGTGCGATGTGATTGACGAGCGCGCGATTGTAAATGCGATTGTCGGGCTTCATGCAACAGGCGGGTCAACAAACCATGCCATTCATTTGATTGCCATGGCGCGGGCCGCGGGGATTCAAATCAACTGGGATGATGTCTCCGAGCTCTCCTCTGTTGTTCCGTTGCTGTGCCGGATTTATCCAAACGGGCTCGCTGATGTGAATCATTTCCATGCGGCGGGGGGGCTCGGGTTTGTCATCCGTGAGCTTCTGAACGCAGGTCTTCTCCACGGCGACGTGCAAACGGTCATGGGGCCGGGGCTTGACCAGTATGCTTGCGAGCCGCGGATCATCGATCAAGCCCTTGGATGGTCTCCACCACCGCGAGACAGCGGCGATGAAACGATCGTGCGTACGGTCGAGAAACCTTTCCAATCCACCGGAGGGATGGTTCTGATGGATGGCAACCTTGGGCGCGCGATTGTCAAGGTGTCGGCGGTAAAGCCTGAACACCGAACGGTCGAAGCCCCGGCGATTGTTTTTGAAAACCAGCATGAGTTGATGCGGCGCTTTCAAGCTGGCGAGCTTGATCGGGATTTTGTGGCGGTGGTCCGGTTTCAGGGTCCCCGAGCCAACGGAATGCCCGAACTTCATAAGCTGACCCCCCCGCTCGGTGTCCTTCAGGATCGCGGTTTCAAAGTGGCGTTGGTCACCGATGGCCGCATGTCAGGGGCGAGCGGGAAGGTGCCCGCTGCAATCCACCTCACACCCGAAGCTCTCATGGGTGGGGCCATCGCGAAAGTTCGCGACGGCGACCTCATCAGGCTTGATGCAGAAACGGGTGTGCTTGCGGCCTTGGTGGACGAAGTGACATGGCAAGCCCGGGAAATAGCTCCTCCAACCAAGGTCGAACAGCAACATTGGGGTATGGGCCGCGAACTATTCGCGGCGATGCGTGGCCAGGTGACGGGTGCAGAAGAGGGCGCGATGACGTTTGCGCTTGCGGAAGCCACGATGTCTTTGCATGAGACCGCAGCAGAATAAGTCAAGATCGATCAAGGCATTGGGAGTTAGAGACGCGTGCGATTAGTTGCGGATATTGGCGGAACAAACGCACGTTTTGCTCTGGACACGAGTGGTACGCGGCTGCCCTCGCTTTCGCACATCGAAAAGTTAAAGGCGAAAGATTACCCGCGGTTTGATGATGCGCTCGCGCACTATTTGGAGACCACCGGGAACCCTTCAATCGGTTCGGTAGCACTTGCGGTGGCTGGCCCGATCGCTGATACGCAGATTCGCTTTACCAACTCGAGCTGGGCAATCGACGCAAACGCGATCGCGGCGCAGCTCGGCCTGCCACACTGCTTTCTGATCAATGATTTTGAAGCTCTCGCTTACGGCATTGATCTTTTGGAGGAAGATGGCTCTTGCTCGGTCCGTTCAGGTCGCGGCCACGCAAAAATGCCGGAAATTATATTGGGGCCGGGAACGGGTCTGGGCGTCGCCCTTCGGTTTGGGGACGGTGACGGCGTCGAAGTCATCCCAACCGAGGGCGGACATATTGCTTTTGCGCCGCACAGCTCGCGCGAAATCGCCGCCCTTGGTGTTCTTCATAAGTGGTTTGGCAGGGTCTCGGTCGAGCGGATATTTTCGGGCCTTGGTATCGTCAACCTTTACCGGGCTTTTTGCACGCTCGACGATGTCCCTTGTACCTATGAACGCGCCGATGAAATTGCTGGCGCGATGCACTGTGGTCAGGATTTAAGGGCCAAAGAAGCATTCGCGCTTTTTTTTGATGGATTGGGTGCATTCGCAGGCGATTGTGTTTTGTTATCAGGCGCGCGTCGCGGCGTTTGGCTTGGCGGCGGCATACTTCCTCAGCTTTTCAATGAGTTCTGCGCGAGCGATTTTCTCACAAAATTCAATGCGAAGGGCCGGGTGAGCGGGTTTTTGGATGACGTGCCTATTCGGCTGATAACTGATGGGCATGTCGCGCTGAAGGGGGCAGCACTCGCCCTCCACCGCCATTTTCCCTAACCGCGCCAATTGAGGCCCCAACCCGGAGTGATCCAAAATGCTCGATATCGATGCCATAGTAGCCAAGGCGACGGTCATCCCGGTGATCGAGCTGGATAACCCCGATCACGCTGCCCCCCTTGCAAATGCTTTCATTCGCGGCGGTATCCGTGTGGCCGAATTGACGTTACGGACGTCGGCAGCCCTCGATGCAGTTGCGAGTATGAAGGCGGCGGAACCTGATTTGGTCGTTGGCATGGGCACCATTACCACCCCGGCGGACATCTATCGGTCGAAAGACGCCGGCGCGGACTTTTTGGTTTCCCCGGGCCTGACGTCGGAACTCGCAAGTGAACTACTCGCCTGTGGCTTGCCAAGTCTACCTGGCGTGGCGACAGCGGGTGAGGCGATGGCGGCAACGTCACTGGGGTTTGAGGTTCTTAAATTCTTTCCGGCAAAACCGGTTGGGGGCCTCGGGTATCTAAAGGCTCTTTCGGGCCCGCTGCCAAAGGTTCGGTTTTGCCCAACGGGTGGTATCGGTCGCGATGAGGCCTTGGATTTTTTGTCGCTTCCCAACGTTGTATGCGTCGGTGGCTCCTGGCTCGCCACCCGTTCGGCAATCAATGAAGGACGGTGGGAGGAGATCGAAACAAATGCGCGCTTTGCGGCAACCCTTTCGAGCTAATCCCGTGCGGCGTGCCGGGCCGATGATCACTTCGGGCTTGCGCATAGGATCGCAACCACTTAGACCACAACCCGTCGGAGCGTAGCGCAGCCTGGTAGCGCACTTGACTGGGGGTCAAGGGGTCGTGGGTTCAAATCCCGCCGCTCCGACCAAAATTTAGGTTTCATTAAAGCCAATCGGGCAGGAATGGCGACATGACCTTCGCAATCCTTGGCGGCATTGTTCTGCTGGCCGGCATTTATCTGATCTCGCTTTACAACCGGATGGTGTCAGATCGCCAAACGGTCGACTCAGCGTGGAGCGATATCGATGTTCAATTGAAACGTCGATATAACCTGATCCCAAATCTCGTCGAGACAGTGAAGGGTCACGCACGGCACGAGCGCGAGACGCTCGACAGTGTCGTTGAAGCACGAGCGCAAGCCGTTTCCAATACAGGAACACCTGCGCAACAGGCGGCGAGCGAAGGTCAATTAAATTTGGCATTACGTGGAATGCTGGCGATTGCTGAAAACTATCCCGACCTGAAAGCAAGTGAGAATTTTCGCACGCTTCAATCGCAGCTTGCCGACATCGAAACCGCAATTCAAGCGGCCCGTCGCTATTTTAATGGAGCCGTTCGGCAGTTTAACACGCGGATTGGTCAGTTCCCCGGAAACCTGATTGCCGGTCGTTTCGGGTTCCAAGAGGCTGAATATTTTGAGTTGCCTGAGACGTCTGCGGCACGTGATCCCGTCGCGGTCAAATTTTGAGTGCGCGTTTCAAGCATGGAAACCCGACGTTTTGCTCTCGATGAAATGTTTCCCGCCCTCCGTCCTTTCGCCGTGCTTGCGGGAATTTTGTTTTTCTGTCTGACATCTTCTGCGTATGCTACGGAAGGCATAAGCTCATCTACGATCAACCTCGAATTGAGGGCCGACGGCAAGGTGGATGTCACCGAAGAGTTGCTCGTTCGCGCTGAGGGCGACCAAATCAAGCGCGGCATTTTTCGTGATTTTATCTTGGCAGACGATAGCATTTCGCGCCCGCTGACAATCGAGATCAAGGCCGTCACGCGGGATGGCAGCGCAGAGGCCTCGAAACTGACAAAAAATAGAGGCAGTGCACGACTTTATATCGGTAATAGTAATCGCTTACTGCAGCCTGGTGTTTATCGCTATACAATCCAGTATGTAATCGATGGTGCTTTGCGTGAAACCGAAAGCGAAACGCTAGTCATCAATTGGAATTTGACAGGAAACGATTGGGCATTTCCAATTGATCAGGTGCGCGCCACAGTCTCCTGGCCTCCAGGAGGGACCCCCGAGAGGTACAAGTTTTATTCTGGTGCACGCGGGCGGAAGCAGAGTGATGCAACCCTCACCAGCATACCCACGGGAGTTATCGCCGAGTTAGCGAAACCGCTTTTCCCGGGCGAAGGACTAACGCTCGCAGCCGAATTTGATCCTGCGGTATTTACCGAAAGACCAACAAGTCTGTTAGAAAGACTGATCGCATACCATAAGAACCTGGTGTTCGGCGCGATGGGTGCTCTGGCTATTTTTGTGGGTCTCTTCGTTGCCTGGATGAAGAATGGACGCGACCTTCCCGGCCCGGTTGTTCCTCAGTATGAACCGCCTCATGCGTTGGGGCCGATGGCCGTCGAGTTTATTTATAACATGGGTGCGTCCAGCCGTATTCTTACCACAGGGATTCTGTCGCTCGCGACCAAACGATACCTGACGATTGAGTCCGAAGACCGCGAAGAATTTACCCTTATGCGCACCTGGAAGGACGTAAGCCTTTCCAAGGCCGAGCGCGCATTGGCGGATGCCCTTTATAAAGGTAAGCCCGCGCGTTTCGTGGTCAGTAAGAAAAACCGCAAGGTATTGATGGCCGCGCGATCGGCGGTACTGTCCGCTTTGCGCCAGGAGTTTTTGGATAATTTTTTTCGTACGAACCGAAAGACACTCATTTTCGCTGCGGTGGCTTCGATAGCGGTCTTTGTTGTGACGGCTTCGACGCTTGCGAACCTACTCCCAATGGTCATGGCGTCTGTGGTCGGTGGACTGTTGGCGTATACGATTTCGCCTCCTATTTTCAAGGCGCTGGGAGCTTTGACGGGTCAGTCTCGACTGCCCTCTTTGTTGCCGGTTATTATTCCGGCGCTTGTTATTTTCCTGTATTTCGGCGTGCCCGTTCTGGTGCTCATAAACCAAGCTCGGTCAAGTGGTTCAGATGTCCTGGCAAGCCCGCAGCTCGATTTTGTTTTTGCCGGAATGCTGGGAATGATGCTTGGCTGTTTCCTTTATTTGATGAAGGCCCCGACGCCTGTCGGTCGCAAAGTGCGCGATCAAATCCTCGGATTTCAGCAATATCTTCGGCTGACAAAGCGCCCCGAACTTGACGAACAGATTTCTGGGGCCTCAGACCCTGGCAGCTATACTGGCGTTCGCGGAAAGCTCCCGGAATTGACCCCAAAGCATTTTGAAGCATGTTTACCATATGCTGTCGGGCTTGGCGTCGGAGACGAATGGGCTGAGCAATTTGAAGGTGTTATTTCGCGTATGGCGAATTCCAAGGATCAACTGCACTACCGCCCCACATGGGTTTCCTACGATGCGATCGGTGGTGCACGCAAACCGGGCAATCTGGTGGACTTCCTCGACACCGGATTACAACCAGCAGTAAGTTCCGCCATGCAATCTCGATCAAGCGGCAGCTCTTTTGGCGGCGGCGGATCGGGCGGTGGTGTTGGTGGCGGAGGCGGCGGCGGATGGTAAAGC
>JBCDDR010000086.1:0-9836 GCA_039180205.1 Pseudomonadota bacterium
CCGCAAGGCGCGGTTCGCAGCGCGATGCAGCGCATCGAGTAAGAGCCGCAACGCTTCGGATGGCCAACAGCGGCAAACCCCTAAGGGCTGGGCGCTTTTTGCCGGATCTAGCGTCGCTCGTCCATGAATAAGCATAATCAAGTCCAGCGTACTAGCATAATAAAAACCGCCAAAATCGCACCAGCAGAGTGAACCGGATTACAGAGAAAGTGCTCTAGCGCTTTATCATTGAGAGCAGGCTTTGCTGGTCGAGCGTGAAATCGCTTTTCACCCACAGGCTTTCTAATTCTCTTTTTACCTCGCCAACAGCTTTGCCTTTTGAAACGCCGGCTTTGACAAGGTCATCGCCGGATAGGGGAAACTGCGGGCGTTCGGTATCCCGCAGTCCAGCCCAGCCGCGCGTCGCTTTTGTAACCGTTGCGAGGTCTTCAGGCATCAGTGACAGAAGATGGGCAACATCCATCACCACAGTCTCCCCCCACCGGTAGAGAAACCGTTGCGTGTGACCGGTGAATTCCGCCCGTGTTTCCTCGTCGGATACCTGTCGGAGATGCGCATCGATAGCACAAAGGCGGCGCGCTTCTTCGCGCGAAATGCGCAGGCGTTTGGTTGTCGACGCCATATTGGTCCAGAAGCCGGAGGGAAACAGTGTAAAGAGGCGGCGGATAGCATCGGGTTTCCCGGTGATGCGCTCTGCCGCGAGCAGCTTTGGAAACCGTCCATCCAGCCTGAATTCGGGGTACACACCCTCCAGGATCTCATGATGATCCATCAGTTGGATCGCCTGCTCGGGTGTGTCCGTCGCGAGGAGTTTCAAGAGTTCATCGCGTATCCGTTCGCGCGATAGGCCTTTCAGCGTTCGCCGCAGACTGATACAGGCGTGCAGGGCGTCTTCATCCGGAGAGCCGGACGAGAACCGGGCGAAAAACCGGAAGAATCGCAAAAGCCTGAGCGCATCTTCGCGAATGCGTTGGTGCGCATCGCCAATAAACCTGAGCCGCTTCGCCCGAAGGTCTTCAAGTCCTGAGGTATAGTCATAAACGCGCCCGGAATAATCCGCCGACAACGCGTTGATCGTAAAATCGCGCCGGCGCGCATCTTCTTCCCAATCGCATGTAAAGGCGACCGTCGCACGGCGCCCATCGGTCGTTACATCGCGACGTAAACTCGTGATCTCAACCTGATGCTCACCAACAAGAACCGTCCAGGTGCCGTGCGCAATGCCAGTGGGGATGACCCGAAAGTCTGCACGCTTTAAGCGCCGTTCGACCTCTTCAGGTGGGTGCGCAGTCGCGCAGTCGATGTCGCTGATCGGCAAACCGAGAATCAGATCGCGAACCATACCGCCGACATAGCGGACCGTATCCGTAGCAGCGAAATCGCTATCGGTGCTTAAACAATCAAAGAAACGGGCAATTTCCTCGCCCTCAGGAAGCGACCCGGCGGGTAATCTAGAGCGCATTTGACCAAGTCGCGCTCAGTTCTGTTTGCGTTCTGGCGTGGTGACCCGTCAGGAGCGGGTCTCGCCATGTGGCAGGCCCCACATCAGAGGACCGCGACGCAACGGGCGCCCGCCAGAACCAAACCCGGAGGGGCCGGGCTCTTTTGGCCGGCTGAGGCGTCGATCGTCCTTGAATATGCTCTGGCATGTCCGTCGTCCTCGCTTCTGTCAGCTGGCCAAAATCGCTCCGTCAGAATGAGCGCGACTTGGTCAAATGCGCTCTAGTCATGGACCGGAGGCGGGCGACGTCTCAGGATCGTCTGTCTCAGTCTCCGGAGATGTGTCCTGATCAAACGGTACAAACGCACCCGGAACCATTTCACCGTTTTCAGTGTGTGGGGGAATGTAGCGCCCTCGCGGCGGTGCTGTTCCCTGACCCATCATATAAAGCCCGCCCGCGATCATAAAAATCGCTGAGCCAAGAAGGCCCCATCGAAACTGTCGATCGATTTGCGCACGAGACTCGCTATCCGCCACGCGTGTCCGCGCCCGCCACCACAGCGCAAAAACCAAAAGCGGCAATAGAAAAACCAATACGCGCAGCAACAATCCCATGATTTCGTCTTACCCCTGGTCAGTGCCTGTTAATCATCATTGGACTTGATTAAAGGTGGTCTTTCAAGACATCCGCCAATGCAACCAGCATGCCCGCCGTTGCGCCCCAGATATAGTGCCCTTTATGCCTGATCGCATAGTAATGCCGGGTTTCCCCGCGCCATATGCCCGTGTGACGCTCATGGTTTCGCGGGTTGAGCACATAAGCGAGCGGGACTTCGAAAACTTCATCGACCTCGTTACGGTCAAGCTGCCAGTGAAGACCGGGGGGAACGATACCAACCACAGGTGTGATTTCAAACCCTGTCCCGGTTACATAGGCCCCGAGTGTCCCCACCACATCGACCGAGGCGCGTGGCAGCGCAATTTCCTCTTCGGCTTCGCGCAGTGCCGTAACGACGGCGTCATCATCTTCGGGATCGCGGCTTCCGCCAGGGAAGCTCACCTGACCCGCGTGGACGCGCAAATGTTCTGCGCGTTTCGTGAAGATGATCGTCGGGATTGCCGGGCGTGCGACGACGCCGATCAAAACTGATGCCGCGCGCAATTCGCGGTCCTGGTCGACTGTGCCGAGGTGCGGGTTCAAGTCGCGATCGCCCCGTTTTGCGAATGGTGGTCGCGCACCCATCAACCCCGCGCTGGCTGGGGCCAAGGGTAAAACCTGCTTGATGGTATCGATCTGGGCTTCGGCAATCGCATACATGGGGTTTATTGGCTCTCGTCCGCCTCTGCGGGCACGGTTCCGAGTGAAAATGTTTCCCCTGCACTCCTCACGAAGAGCTCGCGCGCACCATCTTCAGTCAAACGTTCCTCTGCTTTATTGACGAGTTCATAAAATACCGGTCGCGCGATCAACGCCTCAAGGCCCGCACGAATATGGATGTAGGGGGCGGGCTCGAGCGTTTCGGGATCGATTTCCACACGGATCGGATTGTCTGAGGAAGCAACGGCCCGATCACCGATGTTGGTTTCAAAGGTGATGACGGCCTCGCCATCTTGGTGAAACTGATCGGCAGCAATTGCCAGAAAGGGAGCATCATCGACGCGAATGCCTAACTTTTCGACCGGGGTCACCAGAAAATACTGATCGCCGTCGCGGCGCAAAACACTTGCAAACAGCTTGACCAGCGGCACCCGTCCGATCGGCGTGCCATTATAAAACCAGCGGCCGTCGCGCGCGATTCGCATATCGATATCGCCACAGAAATCTGGATTCCAAAGATGAACGGGTGGGTAGGATTGGCCTTTGATTGCGCTCAAAATCCGTTCCAGCGGGTTGGCTTGACCCGCATCTGACCCCCCGGTGCCGAAGGATGCTGGCGCTCCATTTGTCTTATCCATCGGTCATACTGCCCCGGTCGTCATAGCCTCGCCTGTCTCTGGCCCCATTTATGGACCACATGGTGGGTTCGACGGCGCGCCTGACCTGCTTCATGATGTTGTCCTGTGAGCAGTATATAGGCCTGCCACTTGGCAAAAACCAGATGTCGCGCTTTCGACGATCGAATTCGCGCCGCTTTTGGTGACGTCACCGAAATGTGGCAATTTGGCCGAAAGGCGCCCGGTTGCCATTCGGCTGGAACGGTGCAAAGCTCAAACGAGGAATTTCGGTTGTGTCGTGATCCATGCGGGTGTCTTGCGATATTCCGATGCGAAGGGGCAGGTTTAAAGGGATGGGAATGGCGATCGATCACAAGGCGAAAAATTCAGCGGGTGCCCTCGACACACCGACCTCCGTCGACACCGAGGGCGACGTTGTTGCGCGGGCCGAAGCGGCGATTGAGCGGATTGCCGCGGCCAGACGCGAAATCGGGCATGTGATCTATGGTCAGGAAGCGGTTATCGAGCATGCACTGGTCGCGATTTTAAGCGGCGGACACGCCCTTCTGGTCGGATTGCCAGGCCTTGCAAAAACCCTGTTGGTTGACACGCTTGGCACTGTTTTGGGGCTTGATGACAAACGGGTTCAGTTCACTCCCGACCTTCTGCCCGCCGATATCTTGGGAAGTGAAATCCTTGAGGAAGATGAAAATGGCAAACGCCATTTCCGCTTTTTGAAAGGGCCGGTGTTTTGCCAGCTTCTGATGGCGGATGAGATCAACCGTGCGTCGCCTCGCACGCAATCCGCGCTTTTACAGGCGATGCAGGAAAAGCAGGTGACGATTGCCGGTAAGCGCTATGAGTTGCCACATCCGTTTCATGTGCTCGCAACACAAAATCCCATCGAACAAGAGGGGACCTATCCGCTTCCCGAAGCCCAGCTTGATCGGTTTCTGCTGCAAATCGACATCACCTATCCCACGCTTGAGGCTGAACGCGCCATGCTTGTCGCCACAACGACCGGCAAAAAAGCGACCGCTTCCCAGGCGATCAGCGCCCAGGAACTTGAAAACATTCAGTCGCTCGTGCGGGCCATGCCGGTGGGCGAGCAGGTTGTCGATGGCATTCTGTCGCTTGTCCGATCAGCGCGCCCATCAGCCGCAGGCTCGAAAGGGCTTGGCGTGGCACAGGCGGGGGGCGATGTGAGTGCGGAAGAGGGTCGGAAAGATCTGATTTGGGGTCCAGGTCCGCGAGCGGCGCAGGCTTTGATGCTTGGTGTGCGAGCGCGCGCCCTGATCGATGGTCGCTTTGCCCCTTCGCTCGATGATGTGGCAGCACTCGCACCCGCCGCGCTCAAGCACCGTATGGCAATGTCATTTCATGCCCGTGCCGAGGGTCAGACGATCGAGGCGATCATCGCAGAGCTCGTCGCGAAATTATGACCGCACCCCCCTTACGTACCGAGAGCCAGAAGTGGCTGATGCGGTGGCGCAGCCGGATTTCTGAGGCATTCGCGGCAGGTGGGGGGCGCGATCCCGGTGTTGATCCGATGACCGGTGTCAAAGCCGAGCCTTTGGATTTCGCGGCTCTGCTTGATCAGGCTGAGCATGCGGCCCAAATGCTGCCGACGATAACGCTGGGGAACCAGGCGGTCACCCAGGGGTTTGTAAAAGGGGCCCACGCGCGGCGGCGGGCAGGTCAGGGCGATAGCTTTTGGCAGTTCCGCCGCTATCATGCAGGCGATCCTGCCAGTGCGATTGATTGGCGGCGATCGGCGCGCTCGCACCGGCTTTATGTGCGCCAAAACGAATGGGAGACCGCTCAGACCGTATATATCTGGTGCGATCTGTCGGGTTCGATGGCGTATCGCAGCGCCGATGCCCACATCAGCAAACGACGTGCCGCTGCCCTTTTATCACTCACGATTGCCGCCGCGGTGGTTTCGCGCGGTGAGCGGGTCGGCTACCTGCAGGCGGGGCGACGTCCTGCGGGCGGGCGCTTTGGCCTCAATCAGTTTGCCAACGATATGGCATGGCATGAACGCCAGTCACGCGCGGGCACTCTCGGGACTGCGTTGCCAAAAATTGATGATGCCTTGCCCCCATCGGCGCATGTGATTTTGGTCAGTGACTTTCTGGATGATATTGAATCGGTAAGAGATGCGGTTGTTCCGCTTGGCCGGGCAGGCGTTCGCGGGCATATCGTTCGCGTTTTCGATCCTGCCGAGGCAGCGTTTCCCTTTCGCGGCCGCACGATATTCGAGGGGCTCGAAGGTGAGGGCCAGGAAAATGTTGGTCGCGCTGAGGATCTCAGAAAGTCCTATCACCAACGCTATGGCGCTCACATGTCGGCGATTGAAACGCTCGCCCGACATTGGCGATTTGGCTATCACGCGCTCGGGTGTGATCGTCAGATGCAGCCGACAGTCCTCGCCCTGTTTATGGCGTTAGCGGCGGAGGCCCCCGCATTTGCAGGCGCGCAGACGCTTGGGGAATTCGCCCAATGATTGGCGCCGCAATCGCATTTTCCGCCCCCTTCGTGCTCTTAGGGCTTTTGGCTTTGCCCCTGGTCTACTGGCTTGTGCGCGCTGTGCCGCCGCAACCGCGCCGCGCGGCGTTTCCACCCGTTGAGCTTATTAAAGACCTTCCCGAGGTCGAATCACCGCCATCAACAACACCGCCTTGGTTGATCCTGTTCCGACTTGCGATGGCGGCGCTGATCATTATCGCGCTTGCCGGACCGCTTTTGCGGCCCCGCGCTCCTTTTTCCGGGACTGCACCTGTGGTGATTGTTGTCGACAATGGTTGGCAGGCGGCATCGCGCTGGTCGATCCAGATGCGTGCGATTGGTCAGCTTGTTGACGAGATTGAGCGGCAGGAGCGAACGATTGATCTCGTTCCCACCGCGCTTGACCCAGGTCGTCGCACTTTTGATCCCAGCGGGCTTCATAATCTAAAGGCCGAAGAAGCGCGCGCGAAGCTTCAGGGCTGGTTGCCGGTGGCCTGGCCCAGCGAGTATCAGATCCGCGCCGAAAGCTTTGCCGCAGACTATATAGCAGGCCGCAACGGGTCCGAACCGCGCGACATTCACTGGTTTCACTCGGGCGCGGGCATCGATGCGGCACGGGCGCTTTTCAGTACCCTCGAACAGCACGGGCGGGTCACACTTTATGAGCCGAAAGTGTTTCCGACACGCTATGCGATCCGATCCGTCGATCACGGTGCCGATACGGTCAAAGTTGAGCTTGTTCGCGGACCCGAGTCGCAAGCCGCTTCGTTAGGGGCCGAGGCTGATGATTCGACGAAAACGGTTTCTCTTGTCGCGCTGACGGCTTCGGGCGAGGTTCTTGCACGCGAGCCTGTCTTGTTTGAACAAGGCGCGCAGACCACAGTCATTTCGCTCGGCTTTGCGCCTCGTCGTCGTAATGACGTGCGTCGATTTATGCTCGAAGGTGTCCAAAGTGCCGGCGCTGTTCATCTCCTCGACGACCGTGCTTTTCGGCCGCATATCGCATTGATCTCGCAAGAGGAAACCCGTACCCAGCAGCCACTCAAATCCGGAACATTTTACATCAAGCGCGCGCTTGCGCCTGTTGCGGATATCGAAGCCATCGGCGACAGCGAGCTGACAGCTATCAACCGCGGGACCTTTGATATACTTATCATGACCGATAGCGGGCGGCTCCCTGTGCGGGCGGAGGCTGCGGTCAGCGAATTCGTCGAGGCGGGCGGCGTATTGATCCGCTTTGCCGGGCCACGGCTTGGCAACGCGCTCGGCGATCCTTTGGTACCTGTTCGCCTCCGCGGGGCTGAACGCGCAGTTGGTGGTGTGCTTTCATGGGATGCGCCTCAAGGGCTGGGCGCCTATTCAGAAGAAGGCCCCTTTGCCGAACTTTCCCCCGCCAACGATGTGTCAATCGACACCCAGATTTTGGCGGAACCTCAACCCGGACTGGCCGGAAAAACATGGGCGCAGCTTGTCGATGGTACCCCCTTGGTCACTGGTGCGGCGCGCGGGCGCGGCTGGCTCGTCCTGGTTCATACGACAGCGGGTCCACGGTGGTCAAACCTTGCACTCTCGGGCAGTTTTGTGGATATGCTGGGTCGCCTGATGCCGCTCGCCGCCGGCGGACGCCGCCAGGAACCCGCCGCCCAGGCGGGGCGGTTGCAGCCGCTGCAGCATCTTGATGGTTTTGGCGCACTTGATGAGGCCTACGAAGGGACCGCCGCGCTCGAAACCGGAAAGCCGGTTACGGCCAACGCCCTGGTGCCCGCAGGTTATTATGGGCGCACGGGACGTCCGATCGCTCTTAATCTCCAAGGCGATGCTGGGCCGATTGATGCGGACTTCGCATTTGCGCCACCAACGGGTTGGCCAGACGCCGTAGCCCGCGCCGACAGTCGCGCGCTGGGCGAGCGCGATCTGCGTCCGCCGCTCTGGGTGATTATTTTGATGCTCGTCCTCGTCGACCTTTTGATTGCGCTTTGGCTGCGCGGGGTATTGGGCACGCGAGTTTTGACGCGTATTGCGGGGGCTGCCCCATTCGCCGCGTTGCGCCGTGTGGTGACATCGCACTCGGCCGCAGTCATCGGGGTCGTCTGCGCGGGTATGCTTGGTGGATTGGTGATCTCCACAGATGTCATTGCTGCCGAAAACCAGAAGTTGGCGCAGCTGATCAGTCCTCCCCCGCCTCCTGATCTCGACCTCGGCTTGCCCGCGAGACCGCGCGGCGCAAATGGGCAGAATGACGCGTCGTCCTATGAACTTGGCGAACTTGCACAGGATGTACACCTCGCTTACGTCCCGACCGGGCAGCGATCGATTGATGAGATGGTGGTCGCTGGACTTGATGGACTTGGGCGATATCTCTCGCTCCGCACGGCGGTGTCGCCTGCTGAAGCGATTGCGGTCGATCCAGCACGTGACCCGCTCGGGATCTATCCTTTCATTTATTGGCCGGTGACTGCCGAAACCAAACCCTTATCCGCCCAGGCGATTGAACAGGTACGGGCCTTCATGCGCGAAGGCGGGCTCATCTTGTTTGATACCGGGGTTGGTGTTCCCGCCGCTTCGCGAACTGTTCTTGCCGATGATCCAGCTGTGGCGGAGGCGCTACGGCGGCTTGTTGCACCGCTTGATATGCCGCCGCTTGCGTCACTCACGGGCGAGCATGTGCTTGCGCGGTCCTTTTATCTGCTCAATCAGTTTCCGGGAAGGCTGACCGGAAAACTCGTCTGGGTGGAGAATGACACCGAGGGGCAAAGCGGGCGCGTCAGCCGCGTCATCATCGGCGCGCATGATTGGGCGCGGGCCTGGGCGGTTGACGAGTTCGGCAGGCCGCTTGTCCGCTCATTGCCAGGGCGCTCACGCCAACGCGAGCTCGCCTACCGATTTGGCATCAACATGGTGCTCTATGCACTGACCGGAACCTACAAGGCAGATCAGGTGCATCTGCCTGCCTTGCTCGAACGGTTGGACCGCTAGCTCAGGCCCGTTCAGACCCCGCGTGCAAACCAATAATGGAGTTTCATCGGCGTGAGTTTAAGTTTTGATCCCCTCCTGCCGCTATGGCTTGTGGTACCGGTCATTCTGGTGATCTTGCTGGTCGCGTTGGCAGTAATTTTGGGACGGCTGCGGGGTGGTTGGCCACGCCTTGTGCTGACGCTGGCCGCGATGATTGTTCTGCTGCAACCGATTTTAGAGCGCGTTGAACGGGCAACCACCGAGGCAACGGCGCTTCTTGTTGTCGATGAAAGCGAAAGCCAGACCCTGAGCGGCCGACTGAACGATACCCGCCGGGCCGCCGATGAGATTGAAGCACAACTCTCAGAGGCAGGCATTTCCGCCCGCCGCGTTGTCAGCCGCAGTGCACCCGATGGTCGCCAGGGAACCGCCCTATTCTCGGCTGCGGCAGACGCACTGAGTGATGTTCCCAAGGCCGAATTGGCGGGGGTCGTTTTGGTGACGGACGGGCTCCTTCATGATCCCGATGCAGCGGGGCGGCTGGCAAGCGCCAACAAGCCTGTCCACTCGGTTTTGGTTGGCGATCGGTATCGGCCAGACCGTCGCCTTGAAATGATTGACGCACCCAAATTCGGTTTGGTTGGAAAGTCCGTCACGGTGCGCCTCAAAGTTGATGATGGTGAAAATGCCCGCACAGGGGGTATCGGAGAGGCTCGTCTCACATGGACGATTGACGGCCAAGCGACCCGCACCCGGACCGTGCCCGTTGGTGAGGAGGTCGAACTTGATATCCCGGTTGCGCACCGGGCCGGAAACGTCGTTGCGCTTTCAGTCGAACCGCTCGAAGATGAAATCTCCACGATCAATAATCAGCAAGTGCTGTCGATCAATGGGGTGCGCGACCGGTTGCGGGTGCTTCTAATCTCGGGGCAACCGCACCCCGGCGAACGTCTATGGCGATCGGTTTTGAAATCAGACCCCGCCGTCGATCTGGTAC
>JBCDDR010000087.1:0-9799 GCA_039180205.1 Pseudomonadota bacterium
CGAGCAAGCGATTGCCCTTTTGAAACAAGCCAAACGCCCCATCATTTATTCAGGGGGCGGGGTCATAAACGCGGGGCCACACGCTTCTCAGCTGTTGCGAGATTTTGCTGCTCTCACCGGTGCACCGGTTACCTCAACCCTTATGGGGCTTGGCGCTTTCCCGGCATCACACCCTCAGTTTTTGGGCATGCTCGGCATGCACGGCACCTACCAGGCGAACCTGGCGATGCATCAGTGTGACGTTATGCTGTGCGTCGGGGCGCGTTTCGACGACCGGGTGACAGGCGACCTTGGTGGGTTTTCGCCCGGCTCCCGCAAGATCCATATCGATATCGACCGCTCGTCGATCAATAAAAATGTCGAAGTTGATGTATCGATCGTTGGCGACGCGGCTTACGTACTTGAGGACTTGATCAAATTGTGGCGCGCTGCGGCCCCTTCTGCAGATCGCAAGGCCGACCTCGGCCCGTGGTGGTCGGCGATTGCTGGCTGGCGCGACCGTGATTGCCTCGCTTACAATCAGGCGGGCCGTGAAATTCTGCCGCAACATGCCCTGACGCGGCTCAACGAGCTTACCCGCGACAGGTCGCCCATTATCACCACCGAAGTTGGGCAACACCAGATGTGGGCGGCACAATATATTGACTTCGAGGCGCCGAATAAGTGGCTGACCAGTGGGGGCCTCGGTACGATGGGCTATGGACTGCCCGCGGCGATTGGCGCTCAGCTTGGCTGTCCCGACGCACTTGTCATTGATGTGGCAGGTGAGGGGTCAATCCAGATGAACATTCAGGAGCTCGCAACAGCGCGACAATACCATCTGCCGGTCAAGATTTTTATTTTGAACAATGAATATCTGGGCATGGTCCGCCAATGGCAGGAGCTGACCTACGACAGCCGCTATTCTTCGAGTTATTCAGATAGCCTGCCCGATTTTGTGGCGCTTGCCGAAGCCTATGGCTGGATGGGTTTGGAGATCAATCACGTTGACGAACTTGATGAGGGCATTCGCACGATGATTGATACCCCGCGCCCCGTACTGGTGGATTGCCGGGTTGCGAAACTCGAAAACTGTTTCCCGATGGTACCATCGGGTGCTGCGCACAATGAGATGCTTCTCGGTCCCGATGATGTTATTGGGAACCTTTCCAAAGATGCGGAAGCGCTCGTCTGAACGGGTTGCGGCCGATTTCCCAAAAAGGTTTCGTTTATGACCACCTCATCACCGCCAGCATCGGCGGAGCCAGTTGCCGAGGTTGTGCAGGCACATACGATCTCGTTGATCGTTGATAACGAGTCTGGAGTCCTTGCCCGCGTGGTGGGTTTGTTTTCCGGGCGCGGCTATAATATCGAGAGCCTTACCGTGGCTGCGATACCGAATATGGATGATGCTTCACGCGTGACAATCGTGACGAGTGGCAACCGCATGATGGTCGAACAGATCAAAGCACAGCTTGATCGCCTGATCCCTGTTCGAAGGGTGACTGATCTGACGATCGATGGCCCGTTTGTGGGGCGCGAACTTGCCCTGATTAAAGTGGTCGGTCAGGGCGAAGCGCGGGTTGAGGCGCTGCGCCTCGCCGATGCGTTCCGCGCGCGCGTTGTCGATTCAACCAAGCATTCATTTGTCTTCGAACTCACAGGATCATCGCGCAAGATCGATGCATTTCTCGATCTCATGCAGGAGCTTGGACTGATCGAAGTTTCGCGAACCGGTGTTGCCGCTCTTGCCCGCGGGGACGGGGCGCTATAACGCTCACCTATCCAATCTTGAAACCAACCTTACATCCAACATAGAGGATTGATGCCCATGCGCGTCTATTATGACCAGGATACCAACCCGGCGCTTATCCAAGGCAAAAAAGTTGCCGTTATCGGCTATGGCAGCCAAGGACACGCGCATATCGCCAATCTGCGTGACAGCAGCGTCACAGATGTTGCCGTTGCCCTTCGCCCGGGGTCGCAGACACGCAGTAAAGCCGCTGCCGCCGACTTTCAGATCATGAGCAATGCGGAGGCTGCAAAATGGGCTGACGTTGTCATGATGTTGGCACCCGATGAGCATCAGGCCGAAATCTGGTCCAATGATCTTAAGGATAATATGCGCGAAGGCTCTGCGCTTGCCTTTGCGCATGGGCTCAACATCCATTTTGGGCTGATCGAACCGCGCGATGATCTGGATGTCTTCATGGTCGCGCCGAAAGGACCCGGGCACGTTTTGCGGTCACAATATGCAAAAGGCCAGGGCATTCCCTGCTTGATGGCTGTCCACCAGGATGCAAGCGGCAATGCGCATGATCTTGCGCTTTCCTATGCGGCTGCCATCGGGGGCGGTCGCGCCGGCATTATCGAAACCAATTTCCGCGAAGAGTGTGAGACCGATCTGTTTGGAGAGCAGGCGGTGTTGTGTGGCGGGCTTTCGCACTTGATCCTCGCCGGTTTTGAAACGCTAACCGAGGCCGGATATGCGCCGGAAATGGCTTATTTCGAGTGCTTGCACGAAGTAAAATTGATCGTCGATCTTCTCTATGAAGGCGGGCTTGCAAATATGCGCTATTCGATCTCGAACACGGCGGAATATGGTGACTATAAAACCGGGCCTCGCGTGATCACCGATGAGACCAAGGCGGAAATGAAGCGCGTCCTGAAAGATATCCAGGACGGTCGGTTTGTGAAAGACTTCATTCTCGATAACCGCGTTGGTCAGCCGGAGATGAAAGCGAAACGCAACTATACGGCAAATCATCAGATTGAAGAGGTTGGTGAACGCCTCCGAGCGATGATGCCCTGGCTTGCGGATGACAAGCTTGTCGATAAAGAAAAGAACTGATTGCGAGCGGGTGTTCTGGCTGTCGCGGGGATTAAGTTGTTGAGAACGGCTTACCCTAAGATGGTCAGTGCTGGCGTTTTCAGTCTGTTAAGGTTAATTCTTTAGCGTACACCCGATGCAGACGACCCTAAGGACGAAGGATGACTTCCGCTCAAGCTGAGGCCCCGGTTGATGATCCGCGAAGCGGCGGCCGGGTCATTATTTTCGATACCACTTTGCGCGACGGTGAACAGTCGCCCGGCGCTTCCATGACACTCGACGAAAAGCTGGCGATCGCGGCACAGCTGGAAACGATGGGCGTCGATGTTATCGAGGCAGGGTTCGCGATCGCATCCGAGGGTGATTTTGAAGCGGTTCGAGCGGTCGCGCGCCAATCGAAAACCTCAATAATCGCCTCACTCGCGCGGGCCACCGAAGCCGACATTCGACGCGCCTGGGATGCGGTTCAATACGCACCCCGACCGCGCATCCATACTTTTATCGCCACCAGCCCGCTGCATATGAAGCATAAGCTGAATATGCGTGAGAATGCGGTGATCGAGCGAATTCACGAGAGTGTATCGCTCGCGCGGTCGCTTTGTGACGATGTGGAATGGAGTGCTGAAGACGCGACCCGGTCGGATTTGGAATTCCTTGTCCGTGCGGTCGAAACTGCCATCCGCGCCGGTGCGACCACGATTAACCTCCCTGATACAGTCGGCTACGCCTTGCCGCATGAATATGCACAGATGTTCACGCACGTTCTCGAGCGCGTTCCCGATGCTGATAAGGCGGTCTTTTCAACGCATTGTCATAATGACCTGGGGCTGGCCGTCGCCAATTCGCTGGCGGCAGTTGCCTCGGGCGCGCGGCAGGTCGAATGTACGATCAACGGCATCGGTGAACGCGCTGGAAACGCAGCGATGGAAGAGATTGTGATGGCGGTGCGTACGCGCGCGAATGCGCTCAATCTGACGACAGCTATCGATACGACCGAGATCACAGCGGCATCGCGTCTGGTTTCGGCGACCACGGGCTTTTCAGTTCAGAATAACAAAGCCATCGTTGGCGCGAACGCCTTTGCCCATGAAAGTGGGATCCATCAGGATGGTGTGCTGAAGCACGCCGAGACTTATGAGATTATGACGCCGGAGTCGGTCGGCCTGACACGCTCAACCCTCGTGATGGGAAAACATTCAGGGCGGCATGCGTTTCAGGCAAAGGTTGCCGAACTTGGCTATCATCTTGAAGCCGATGACCGCGAGGCGGCATTCCATCGGTTCAAGGCGCTGGCGGATCAGAAAAAAGAGATCTACGACGAAGATATTGTTGCCCTCATTGATGATGAGATCATCCGCGATGAGGAGCCGATCCGGTTGATCTCACTCAAGATCCGTTGTGGGACCGATGGCCCGCAAACCGCGCACCTGCGATTGAGTGTGGATGGCGAAGAGCGCGAAATCGAGACCAGTGGCAATGGCCCGGTTGATGCGATTTTCGAAGCGATTAAATCGATTGCAGTGCCCTCTCGCCCGCACTTACAGCTGTTTCAGGTTCATGCGGTCACCGAAGGGACTGATGCCCAAGCGAAGGTGACCGTGCGGCTTGAGGAAAACGGGAAGACCGCAAATGGTCAGGGTGCGCATCCTGACACGCTGGTTGCCGCCGCGCGCGCCTATATCAATGCGGCCAACAAACTGTCGATCAAGCGGCGTCGTACGGCACCCGATGCGATCGGGGCATAGCCGTATAAGAAGTTGATACGCCGCGACTTTCCCAAAAAAGCGAAGCCGAATTCGGATGTCGGCTTTTCTTGCCGCGTTTTTACCTGATTTTCGGGATTGATGCGTAAGGGTGAACCGGGTTAGTGGGCTCGTGTGACAACAAACAAAAATGACGCATGGCCGCGACAAAGCGAGGCGCGCCAGCTCAGGGATCAAGAATAAGAATGTTCGGAAAATTTCTCCGCCTTATGTCCTCGGACATGGCAATTGACCTCGGCACGGCCAACACACTGGTCTATGTGAAGGGCCGTGGCATTGTCTTGAATGAGCCTTCGGTTGTGGCGATCGAAATGATCAATGGCAGGCGAAAAGTGAAGGCTGTCGGCGATGCAGCGAAAATGATGCTTGGCCGGACCCCTGCCAACATCGATGCCATCCGGCCATTGCGTGACGGCGTCATCGCCGATTTCGAGGTCGCGCAGGAAATGATCAAGCATTTCATTCACAAGGTTCACAACCGGCGCTCGTTTGCGAGCCCGCACGTGGTCATTTGTGTGCCTTCGGGATCTACCGCAGTTGAACGCCGCGCGATTATCGATGCGGCGGAAAGCGCGGGTGCGAGTAAAGTCGAATTGATCGAAGAGCCGATGGCGGCGGCAATCGGTGCGGATTTGCCGGTAACCGAACCCATGGGCTCAATGATTGTCGATATTGGCGGTGGCACGACCGAAGTTGCGGTCTTATCGCTTTCGGGTATCGTATATGCCACCTCGGTCCGTGTGGGTGGCGACAAAATGGACGAGGCGATCATCGCCTTCATCCGCCGAAACTTTAACATGCTGATTGGCGAGGCGACCGCCGAAATGATCAAGCATAAAATCGGCACCGCGTCCTCCCCCACCGAAGGGCATGGCAAAACGCTCGCGATCAAGGGCCGTGATTTGATGAACGGGGTGCCAAAAGAAATTACAATCACTCAACAACAGATCGCAGAGGCGCTTGCGGAACCGGTGGGTGCGATTGTTGAGGGGGTGAAAGTGGCGCTTGAACACACGGCCCCGGAACTTGCGGCAGATATTGTCGATAAGGGTATTGTTTTGACGGGCGGTGGGGCGCTCCTGGGTGAGCTTGACCATGTGCTGCGAGAGGCAACAGGTCTTCCGGTATCACGTGCGGAAGAGTGTTTGACCTGCGTTGCGCTGGGCACTGGGCGAGCACTTGAGGATGAGGCGCTGCATGGAGTTCTTCTCTCCTCCTACTGAAGGGGTTTCTCGTGACAATAAACACTGCCGTTTTGTTGCGAAATTACCACCTCTCTCCGCCCTCATAGGTGATAGCCTATCAAGGAAGGCGAAGGCATTTTCGCTGTTTTTTAACACTGGCCGTCCGGACCTAAGCGATCGAGCAATGCATGGGTGATCCAACAGGATACCGCCGCCAGAAAGACATCGGCCGGATCATTCGCATCATCCGCCATTCATGTCTCGTATTCATTTTCCTGTTGGGCGTTGCCCTGATCGTGCTGTCGCGAGTCCAGCCTGAACTGGTTTCGGGGGTGCGGGGATGGGCCGCGAGTGCAGCCGCGCCACTATTGCGCGCTGCTGAATTGCCGGTGAGAGCAGCAGAGCGCACCATTTATTCGATAGGTCGCTATTTCTATGTTCACTCGCGAAATAAGAAGCTCCGCCGCGAAAATGAGGAGCTTGAGGTTTGGCGCCGCACCGCTGAGCGCCTTGCGCTTGAGAATCGCCGGTTGCGCGGATTGGTGAACGCTACCGATCGTCGTGCAGAACTGGTCGCCACCGCTCGGGTTATTGGCAGTGGGGGCGGGCCTTTCGTTCGTGCGGTGCTTGTCGATGCGGGGTCTGAACAGGGCGTCACGGATAAGATGGCGGTTGTCGATCAAAATGGGATCGTTGGCCGGATTGTTGATACGGGACCGACCGCATCACGCTTATTGCTGGTCACAGATTTTGCCTCGCGCATACCGGTGCGGACCGCAAGCCGTGATATCAATGCGATCCTCGCGGGCCAGAATGACCGGCGTCCGCGCCTGATGTTTTTGCCGATCAATGAGATCGTTCGGCCGGGTGAACGTCTGTTAACCTCTGGCCAGGGCGGGGTGTTCCCGCCCGATTATCCCGTTGGGCAGGTGGTCAAGGTTGAAGGACGCATCATCGAGGTGGAGCTTTATGCGAACCTGGATCGACTGGATTTTATTTCGATCCTGAATTTGCCGGATGATCAAAACGGCGCGCCCACAGGTCTTTCCAATGTGCGATCTGAGCGCTCCCCCGAGCCTGTGTCTCCTGACGCCGAGAACGGACCGAACGGCACGCCATGATCGCACAGTTCCCGTCACCCAAGGTCCAAACCGCGCGCGTAACCGATGCGCCGCTGGCATCGGCTGGTCCAAGCATTCTGATCCTGCGTTTTGCCGAATGCCTACCGTTTCTATTGTTCCTGTTGCTTTTGGTCGTCAGCCGGGTCGATTGGTCGATCCGCGCCGTGGTCACGGCTCCCCCGTTGATCGGTGTGATGTTCGTTTACTACTGGACCATCCAGCGCCCACAGCTCACCCGTCCCGTTTTTGCCTTCATCATTGGAATGGTGATTGATTTTACCTGTGGAAACCCGATTGGTATGAGCGCGCTTTCATTATTCGTGCTGAGTATTGGATTAGCAAACCAGCGCCGCCTGTTCCTGAGTGGTACTTTTTTTCTGGAATGGCTTATCCTTCCCATTGTCCTTTGCGTCGTCGGGCTGTTCCACTGGCTCGTCTGGTCACTTGTGCTTGCGCACCTTGTTTCGCCAGCGATGATCCTGATGCAGCTTGTGGTAACCGTGTTCGTGTACCCTGCGGTGGCCTTTCTTTTTTCCTTTTGTTCAAGGTATATTCGGTACCTTGAAGAGGAACGATCCTTGGCCGGCGGCGGATAACGATTTGATCATTGACTGTTTCCAGGAAACAAAAGCCGATAGGCATCACCAATAGGTATCCATGAGAGAACGTAAAGATAACGCGCGACAACGCATTTTTTCTCGCCGGGCGATGATGATCCTGGGCGGGCAGGCTGTGTTGGGTGCAGGTCTTGCGGCGCGGATGTATGATCTTTCGGTTCAAAAGGGACAAACCTACAAATTACTCGCTGATCGCAACCGGCTTTCGCTGCGTTTCCTGCCTCCTCCCCGCGGGCGGATTGTAGACCGGTTCGGTGCGGAACTGGCAAGCAATCGCCCTGATTATCAGGTTCATGTGGTACCGGAACAAACGACTGATCTTGTGGGTACTTTGGCTAAACTCGGCCAATTGATCAGGATTACACCGGCTGACCGCAGGCGCGTTTTGTCAAAGGCACGACGGCAGCGGTCTTTCCTGCCGATTTTGGTACGCGATAATCTGACGTGGGAGGATTTTGCCGCGATCAATGTCGCAAGTGTTGAAATCTCGGGGATCCAGCCGCGTACCGGGCTCAGCCGCTATTATCCCGATGGGGCCTCAGTTGGACATTTGGTGGGACATGTCGGGTCGGTCCCCGAAGCTCAGATGAGTGATGATCCGCTCTTGCGCCTGCCCAATTTCAAAGTAGGCCGGGAGGGCCTGGAACGGAGCTTCGATGATCGGCTGCGCGGGAAGGCGGGAACACAAAGGGTCGAGGTGAATGTGCGGGGGCGTGTGGTGCGCGAGATCGACCGTCAAGACCCAATGGCTGGAGATGATCTTCCCTTGACGATTGATCGGGAGTTGCAGGTTACCGCAACCAAATTGATCGGTGAGTCCGCCGGGTCTGCCGTGGTGCTGGATATTGCGAATGGTGATATTCTTGCCATGGCATCCGCACCATCGTTCAACCCGAATGTTATGGCGCGTTCAATTTCCCGGCACGATTGGCAGGCTCTTTTGGGTGATCCGCGAGCGCCGCTTGTCCACAAGTCGATCAGTGGTCAGTATCCGCCCGGGTCTACCGTAAAGATGATCGTTGCGCTTGCTGGGCTTGAAGCTGGTATTATCGACCCTGCGGATGAGGTCTATTGTTCGGGCCGATATCCCCTCGGCGACAATGTCTTTCACTGTTGGAAACGAGGGGGCCACGGCAAAACCAATCTTCATCGTTCGCTCGTCGAAAGCTGCGACACCTATTATTATCATGTGGCCCGCGACGTGGGGATTGAGCGCATCGCGAAGATGGCTCGTCGGTTTGGCCTTGGCGAACGCCTTGGTGTCCCCGTCCGTGGGGAAGCTTCAGGCCGTGTCCCTGATCCTGACTGGAAATACATGATGACCGGAGAGGGCTGGCGCGGCGGGGAAACCCTGAACGTCAGTATTGGGCAGGGTGATAGCCTCGCGACCCCGTTGCAGCTTGCCGTTATGGTCGCACGATTGGTGACCGGTCGCGTGATCCGGCCTCGGCTTTTGCGGGAGAAAAAAGTCGAAGCAGCAGAGCCGCTTGGGATTGACCGCAGTCATCTTGATCTGATGATGGCGGCAATGACTGATGTGGTGGCAGCCCGCAAAGGCACAGCGCACAGCTCAAAGATCAAGGACCCGGTTTTCGATTTTGCAGGAAAAACAGGAACATCGCAGGTCCGCCGGATCAGTATCGCCGAGCGGCGGTCGGGAATTAAAAGCAACGCCGATTTGCCCTGGAAACAACGCGACCATGGATTGTTCGTTGGTTTCGCGCCGGTTGCCAACCCTCAGTATGCGATCTCCATAGTGGTGGAACACGGCGGTGGCGGGGCGACTGCCGCGGCACCTCTGGCACGCGATATTCTGGCTTTTGCACAGGCCCGCGATGTGCTGGGGCGTCAGCTCGTAGATCTGCCCCCGGTCACCCCGCTCGTGCGATCAAGCTAAGTAACGCAATACCCCAAATGGCAACTCTCATTTCCCCGCTTACCCGCAATGAACCGCAGACGCCACTGCGCAAACTGTTGGCTATCAACTGGCTAATCGTACTCGTCATTGCAGGCATCGGTGCGATCGGTTGCGCGATGTTGTATTCGGTTGCCGACGGGGCCTGGCGCCCCTGGGCCTTAACCCATGCCATTCGGATTGGTGCGGCCTTTGGTATCTTTTTCATTGTGGCACTCATTGATATTCGCCGATGGTTTCAATTCGCATTTCCCATTTATCTCATCGCGCTCTTGCTGTTGATTGCCGTTGAATTTGTGGGGTCGACGGGCGGCGGCGGCCAGCGCTGGCTTGATCTTAAATTCATGCGGTTACAGCCTTCGGAACTCATGAAAGTCTCGCTGATCCTCG
>JBCDDR010000088.1:0-9710 GCA_039180205.1 Pseudomonadota bacterium
AGCCTCCTCGGGTACTGGAATGGAAATGTGCGGGTTGATTTCTGCTGGTGCGTCCTCACTCTCATTTGTGAGCGACGCGGCCGCCGGAAGTTCAGCCCCTTCATGATCCTCCTGGACATCGTGATCGGCCGCTTGCCACGGCAAAACCGAGTGCGTCATCGCCCCTGCCGAAGCGAGCGTTGCCATCAGGTTGCGCGCGGTTTGTTCGGCGCGCGCACGCTGTAAAGCGGTATTCCGTTCCCCCGCTTTTTGGGCGTCCTCAACAGCCTTTTCAGCCGCCGCATCTGCCTTTGGATCGAGCGGCCGCCCGGTCCACCGGCGGAGTGTGCGACCGAGTTGTTCGGCGCTTTCGGAAACATCAAATCGCTCAGCGAGCGCGGCGCGCGCCGTTGAGCCGGCCAAAAGCGGGGCATCATTGGTTTTCAGCAGCTCAGATAGATGGTTCGCCCATGCATCGATATCATCGGCATCAAGCGCCGCATGGTGCCCCTCTATATCTGGAATGCATTCTTGGACGGCCGAATTTCCCGGCACGAGGATTGTCGCCCCCATCGCCTGCGCTTCCACCGCTGTTGCAGGCATAGCGAGCGCGTGGGCAGGCCAGACCGCGACGATGTCAGCGAGCGACCAGAGCGCGCGACGCGTTGCCGTCGCCTCCGGCAACTCGATCAACCGTACATGATTTTCAAGCTGAGCGGCGCGGAGCTCCCTACCCAGCGCCTGGCGAACGTCACCACCGCGCCCGTCATCGAGCGCCCACAACACCGAGATGGATTGGCGATCCAGTTGCGCAAGCGCGGGGATAAGCGTCGCCGCCGCGGCTCCATCATCCCCACGCGCATCAACCACCATCAGCTTCGCATCAGGCTGAACACCAAACATTTGCGCGGCACGGACGAGCGAACGCGCGCTCAGATGGTGGGGGTCAAAGTCATCAATCGCAATGACCTTTGAGACCATATCCAGATCGCGTTGCAGCCCAAACCGCGATCGCGCGAGCGAGGCAGCCGCTTTTGAATGGCAGACAATTTGATCGGCGGCCCCAAGCGCCTCGCGCCAGGGACGGTCATTGATCTGGCTTTTTGTTTCGACCAAGGTCAGGCTTTTATCGAGTAAAGGATCAAAATCGAGAACGAATGGCACGTCAGCCTTTGCGGCTATCTTGGACCAGCGCACAGCACCAGCAGCCTCGAACGCGCAAATCAACTCGATCGCTTTGTCACCGACCAAACGCTTGATCCGACGGGTCAACTGGATGCGGGCAATCGGCCCTGGGCGAGGGTTGGCGAGCGCTGACATGTGAATGTGCGTTACCCCCAACGCGGCAGCATCACTCACCATCGGTCCGCCCGCGGACATAACGATCAACTCCGCTTCGCCCAGAGCTGCCTTCATACGCTTGAGCTCGGCGAGGATGTGCATGCCGTGATTAGATGTCGTGAGCTTGGTGACCAAGATGAGCACGGCAGGCATGGCACCGCGTTCGCCGGTTTCGACGACGCGCAGCGCACGCGATGAAGACGTTGCTTTGGAAAAAAATCGCATCAGGGGTCCTTTTCGATCAACCTGGTCGCTATTGAGGGCGGGAACCAAACATGCTTTACCCATCGAACCGCTAGAGCTTACCTATTCTGCACGCAAACACAAGATCATGTGATGAACAGTAACACAGCCCCAACATATTTGAACCGACAAGATCAACCTGCACTTGCATATCATCATCATAAAGGCGATGAGAATGCGCCACACCTGCTGTTCTGCGGTGGTTTCAAGTCCGACATGCAAGGCGCTAAAGCGCTCGCGCTGGAGGACCATTGCCGAACGCGTGGCCTTGGGTTCACAAGGTTCGATTATCGCGGGCACGGTCAGTCGGAAGGGGCTTTTGAAGACGGCTCCATCAGCGATTGGCTTGAGGATACGCTCGCCATCATTGATGAGGCGACAGAGGCCCCACTCATTCTTGTTGGCTCAAGCATGGGGGGCTGGATCGTGCTTTTGGCGGCGCATGCCCGGCCAGACAAAGTGGCTGGTTTGATCGGTATCGCTGCGGCACCTGATTTTACGGAACGCCTGATGTGGCGCGATATGGATGAAGAAACCCGCCAAATCCTTATGGAGACCGGGCGAATTGAGACGCCTTCAGAATATGAAGACAGCCCCTACATCGTAACGCGTAAATTGATTGAAGATGGTCGCAAGCATCTCCTGCTCGATGCCCCCATCGAGATCGATGTCCCTGTGCGATTACTGCATGGTCAGAGAGATACCGATGTGCCCTTTGAGTTTGCCCAGATTATCTCGGATCAGCTTATAAGCGAGGATATCACAATCGAGCTCGTGAAGGCGGGCGACCATCGATTGTCAGAGCCACAGGATCTTTTGCGGCTGACCCGCACTGTTGACGAATTGGTAGCGACGATCCGCTCGTAACCCGTGCGCACCATTGTCGATCTATTTTATGGCTCCTAACCCTAATTTCACCAAATTGGCGAGACACCTCTGTATCTCATGAAGATCGTTGCGAACGTCAAAACGAAAAAGCTGATTGGCTCGCAAATTTGCTGGGCCGGTGCGATTGTACTCTATCTGTTGAGTTCCCATGCGGCAGCGAGGCAGGCAGATGACAAGCCACCGCCTGGACCCGAAGAGGCCCTGCCCACATCGCCCGAAATCACCCCCCGGCCTCAGCCTCAGCCCGAATATACACCTCCGCAACTGTTTCAGCCGGACCTGCGCAATGAGCCGCCCGCTACCAGCGGTGGTGCCGTCCGATACCGGGAATGCACCGAGACAATCGCAGTGGATCCGCAACGCGCACTCGATGATGCGCTCGGGTGGTGGGAATCTGGAGGAGGGGTGACCGCACGGCACTGCGTCGCACTCGCGCTCTTTGAAGCTGAGCGATACGCTCGTGCGGCTGAAATCTTCGTTGAAGTGGGCGACGATATTCGCGCAGGTCGCGGTCTCTTTGATATCGGCCTCACAATCACCCCTCAACTCGTTGCGGAAATCTATGGTCAGGGCGGCAATGCCTGGCTTCTGGCAAATGACCCGAACAACGCCTATTCCAGCTTTTCCGCCGGGCTCGCAGGGGTTGAACCCACATCAGCAACGGCATTCAACCTGCTGATAGACCGGGCGCGTGCCTCGGCTGCGGTGCGGGATTATCCGGCAGCGGTCAAAGACCTGGAAAGCGCGCAAATTATCGATCCGACCGCAGCCGTTGTATACTTGTTTTTGTCGAGTGCGCACCGCTTGGCCGGAGACATTCCAGCCGCGCAGGCGGCCATTGACGAGGCAGCGCGGCTGGCGCCTTCCGATCCCGATATTCTTCTGGAGCGCGCCAATACCCGCGCCGCTGGTGGCGACATCGACGCGGCCAAACAGGATTGGTTGACGCTGGTTGGCCGTTTCCCCGAGAGTCTCGCTGCGAAAAGTGCGCGGATTAATCTTGAGCGGACCACGAAAATCAATCTGGAAAACGAAGAGAAAGCCTCCCCCCGCTAAGGGTATTTTGCGCCAACCCGTCGCCATTCCTGGCCTACCTGCGCGTTCGCTTCCTCCGGCAGGTGAAGGTCACGCAGCTTAGCAAACTCCTGCCTCGGCAAAAGCATGGATAGCGCCCATACCGTGGCCCCCCGAACGACCGGGTCAATATGCATGAGATGCGGATGGATAGCTTGGATGACCCCTGTATCGGCGCTATTCCCAGCGGCGATCAGCACGTTTCGCAAAAAGCGCCGGTGCCCAATCCGCTTGATAGGTGATCCTGAAAAGCGCCTGCGGAACCCCGCCTCGTCAAGCGCCAGAAACGAGGTCAGCGACGGCATTTTCCCCTCGTGGTCAAGATGGCGCGGATGAAACGCAACCTCGTGCGCGGTCTGGGCAAACTTGTTCCAGGGACAAACCGCCAAACAATCATCACACCCGTAAATACGATTGCCCATCGGTTGGCGAAACTCGAGGGGGATTGGCCCTGCGTGTTCGATTGTCAGATAGCTGATACAGCGACGCGCATCGAGCTTGTAGGGGGCGGGAAGGGCGGCGGTCGGGCAAATATCCAGACATCGCGAGCACGTGCCACAATGATCTTCGTGCGCGATGTCGTTGGGGAATTCCCGAGCGATGAGCATCACGCCCAGAAACAGCCAGGACCCGTCACGGCGCGAGACGAGATTGGTGTGTTTTCCCTGCCAGCCCACGCCGGCGCGGGCAGCGATCGGTTTTTCCATCACCGGGGCGGTGTCCACAAACACTTTGACCGCAACACCCCAGCGCGCAACCGACCAGCGGGCGAGCGCCTTCAACCGCTTTTTGAGCACATCATGATAATCGCGCCCGTCGGCGTAGACCGAGATCGTTGCACGGTCTTTATGCCCCAGCCGATCGAGCGGATTTTGCTGTGGCGCATAGCTCATCCCGAGAACGACCGCGCTTTCAGCATCACCCCACAAAAGCTGAAGGTCTGCCCGACGCGCCTTTGTTGTGGCAAGCCACGTCATCTCGCCATGGGCGTCACTCTTGAGGAAGGCTTCGAGCCGCCTTCGGTCGATCTTTGGCGACACCGCCCCCGTAATGCCAAAGGCATCAAACCCAAGAGCGCGGGCCTCCGCTTCCAGGGCTTGGCGCGCTGCGGCTGGTTCCTCGCCAGGATGGCTCGCCGGTGGTGGGGACTGCCGCCCTACCCGCTTCATTGTTTTAGAAATCGATTTTTTCATAGTGTTTCGGTGGGGCGAGCCCACTGATGCGGTCGGTGAGGAGCGGGCGGAACGCTGGCCGCGACTTCACCCGCATATACCAATCGCGCGCCTCGGCGTTCTGGCTCCAATCCACGCCGCCGAGATAATCAGCGACCGAGAGATGCGCCGCCGCCGCAATATCCGCGAGGGAAAAACGATCTCCCGCCAGCCAGCGCCGCCGGTCGGTCAAGTAAGCAATATATTCGAGGTGGGTACGCAAATTATAGTGTGCTGCGCGCAAAGCCGCCGTGTTCGCCTGGCTTTTTTCAATGAACCGCTTCCAGACCTTTTCTTGGAAAAGATACTCATTCACCTCGGCGTGAAATTTTTGATCAAACCAGGCGGCGAGGCGACGGGTTTCCGCACGTTCCTCGGGGTCTGTGCCCACCAATGGCGGATCGGCGGCGGTCTCTTCGATATACTCCGCGATGGCCCCGGCATCCGACAGCGTGAACCCGGTATCCATATCATGCAGGACCGGGGTTTGCGCAGCCGGGTTCATCGCCCAAAACGCCTCGCGCCGCTCCCATGGTTTTTCGTGGACAAGCTGGAAATCGACCGATTTTTCAACCAGAAGCAGACGGATTTTTCGCGAATAGGCGCAGAGCGTATAATGAAACAGGTGCCACATATCATGCTGTTTCCCTGAATATCAGCGCAAAAGCTAGCCCCCAATCACCATAGGCAGTGTTTTTCGCTAGGTAGCCCCAAGCGCCTTGTCCGAAACATAGGCATTGGTCTGGCGCTCTTCCCCGAACGTAGACATCGGGCCGTGACCCGGAACAAAGGCAACATTATTACCCAGCGGCCATAGCTTGGTTTGGATCGCGTTCAACAAGTCACCATGATTACCGCGCGGAAAATCGGTTCGCCCGATCGAACCTTTGAAGAGGACATCCCCAACAATCGCAAGCTTGACGTCATGGTGATAGAATATGACGTGGCCGGGGGTATGACCCGGGCAGTGGTATACGTCAAACACCGCCTCGCCCACGGTGACCGTGTCACCATCCTCGAGCCAACGGTCGGGCTCAAACGAACGTGCGCCCGTAAGGCCATACCGCGCGCCATCCTCGGGCAATCGGTCGATCCAGAACTTATCATCGCGGTGCGGGCCCTCAATGGGAACACCAAGCTTTTCAGCGAATTCCTTGGTGCGCCCGCAATGATCGATATGCCCGTGCGTGACCAACAGTTTCTCGATAGTGATGCCGTATTTTTCAGGCAAACTCGCTAACACGTCCAAGTCCCCGCCAGGGTCAACGAACGCACCCTTTTTGGTTTTTTCACACCATACCAGACTGCAATTCTGCTGGAGTGGTGTCACCGGCTGAATTGCAAGTTTAATCGGGGTTGGGCGGGGGGCAGAGGTGTCCACGATATTGAATTGTCCTGAAACAAAATGACGTTGGGCGTCACCAAAAACCTTACATAAAGAAGTTCGTTCCCCGTCTCAACCGTTGGCAGCGGCGGCACCCATTTTCGCAAGTTTCCGGGTCAGCATTGATGGCCAAAGCCGTTTTAGCCAGAGCGCCTCCAACTCACGCCCGCGCGCCACGGGGATTTCATCCTGGCGCTTGGCAAGCCCATCCACAATGATGCCTGCCGCTGTGTCAACAGGCATGCCCGATGCAATATCGGCATCATCATGACCCTGCGCCGCGCCTGACCCGGTGAGCGCGTTACGGGCAATCGCCGTATTGACGAACCCGGGGGTGATCAGACTGACGCCGAGACCAAGATGTGTCACCTCGCTGCGCAGCGCATCAAAAAATCCCTGCAAGGCATGTTTTGCGGCGCAATACCCGGTGCGTTTTGGCGCGCCGAACTTTCCCGCCACCGACGAGACAACGGCAATATGCCCGGATCCCGCCTCCACCATTTTCGGCAACACCGCTTTGGTAAGCGCGATGGGGGCAAATACATCAATTTCCATGAGCTGACGATAAACCGCCATATCGGTTTCCAAGCAGGTCGAGCGCTGGGAAACACCGGCGTTATTGAACAGCATGTCGATGCGACCGTGCCAGCCAAATGCTTTTGCCGTGATGTCATCGAGGCGGTCATAGTCAGTCGCTTCGAACGGCAGAACCATATGCGTTCCAGGCGCCGCCGCAGCCGTTTCCTCAAGCGCATCGACACGGCGACCCGACAGGATGAGGTGTGCGCCTTCACCGCCGAGCAAAACGGCGACAGCGCGACCAATGCCAGACGAGGCACCGGTGATCCAGATTACCTGATCCTGGAAACGGGCATTCATCGGAGCGGGCCTCCTCAGCGCGTTTCCTGGCTCATCGCTGCCGGTGACATCGGCGCACCCGCCGCCTGGGGTTCGCCGATTTCGGCTTCACCCGCCATCGCATGATCAGCATCCTGCAGCGTATCGAGATGCATCAGCTTTTTGATGAGCGGCGCGATCGCCAGCATGAGGACACCAACTGTCACCGCGACCCAGCCAACGGTGGAGTAAACCTCCAAAACCCGCTCTGGCCCCGCACCTTCAGCACCCGTTGCTGCGGCAATAAGCCCTGCGGAGAAATTGCCGGTAGCCGAGGCGAAGAACCAGGTTCCCATGATCAGGCTCGCCATGTGTGCCGGTGCCAAACGGTTCATCGACGAAAGCCCAACCGGAGAGAGACAAAGTTCACCCGTGGTGTGCAACAAATAAACAAGAAAGACAAAAATGACCGGGGTGAGGTTACCGGCACCAGCCGCCGCTGAACCCGCGACAAGGACGAGAAAGCCCGCACCAACCTGGACAACACCCAATCCAAACTTTGCCGGTGCCGAGGGTTCAAGTCCTCTTTGGCCGAGTGTCATCCAAAGCCAGGCAAATACAGGGCCCAACAGAACAATATAAATCGCGTTAATCGACTGGAACATCGACGCGGGCACGTCCCATCCCAGCATATTCCGATCGACCTGCCGGTCCGTAAAAAGATTGAGTGATGATCCTGCTTGCTCAAACAAAGCCCAAAACAGGATGGACCCGAAGATAAGATAGAGCGCTGCGAAAATTCGATCGCGATCTTCTTTCGGCAGCTTCGCGACCGCAGTGAAGAGCACATAGCCGACCAAGGTTGCCCCCGCAACGCCAAGCAGGAGGCCGACGACCGACTGATACTGAATGAGCAGCCAGCAAAGCACAACTGCGCCGAGCCCGCTCAGGTAAAGCAACCATTCAAACCGGACCCCGAACTTGAAGGTTTTCAGTTTTTCAGGATCGCGCGATTCGCCGCGCCCGAGGAGATATGGCTTACCCCACATAAACACCAAAAGGCCGAGCAGCATACCAAACCCGGCAGCCCCAAACCCATAAGCCCAACCGAATGTCTGGCCGAGGTAACCCGCAAGAAGTGACCCCGTCGCGGCCCCCAGGTTAATTCCCATATAAAAGATCGTGTAGGCCGGATCACGGCGGATATCGGTGCGATTATAAAGCTGACCCACGATAACCGAGATGTTCGCCTTCAAAAAGCCTGAGCCGACTATGATAAAGGCCAGTGCCAGCCAGAAGATGTTCATAAAGGCACTGGCTTGCCCACCGTCGCCTTCGAAGGCCATAAGAAAATGACCGAACGTCAAAAGCACCGCCCCATAGAGAACCGCTTTGCGCTGGCCCAGATATCGGTCAGCCAGATACCCGCCGATGACAGGGGCGATGTAAACGAGTGCGGTGTAAGCGCCATAGATCACATTCGCTTTTTCGTCGGAAAACAACCAATGCTGAGTCAAGTAGAAGATAAGCAGCGCGCGCATGCCATAGTAGGAAAACCGCTCCCACATCTCTGCAAAAAAGAGCACATAGAGTCCCTTGGGGTGTCCTAGAAATGTGCCCATATCATCAGTGTTTAACTGCGATTTCTGCATAACGCGCTCTTACCCTTGAACAATGTGAACCAATAATGAGAACCGGTTTTCCCGGCGATTTCGTGCCCGGACAGGGGGAGATCCCCCCGAAATTTCGAATCATAAACTAGCCGATCCTGGCGCAACACATTGCAACTTTTTTACTGATTCGGCGTGGGAATTTTCATTTCTTCCCAGTCTTAGACTTTCGTCATGCAGGACCCCCGCTTTCGACTATGACATTCCAACTATCCAATAGTGCAAAAGGGTAGGCGGACATACATCGGCTAGTGTTTCAAGCGATTTAGCGTGGCAGGAATGCTGCGAACGCAAAGAAAATTGACCCGTTTTAATCTTGCTGAAGATTTCCTTAACAAACTCGTGTAAGGAAGGGCTTGTTGAATTCTTGTGCGACATTCTGCCGCGCACCACCATCCGCCGAAAATGGGACGTCGCTAAATGAGCCTTGCTTGTCTTTCCAGATCATTTGGCAAAATCCTCGCCTGCATGGGTGTTGGATTGTCCGTTTCAGCGCTTTCCACGCTCGCCGAGGCTGACGATGCGATTTTCGGGCCTTTGACGTTATCGCAAAGCGGTGCCCTGCACCGGGAAGCATTGGACGCGGGCCAGAGTGTTTCCTCCCCCTTGTTCGGTTCGAATGAAACCTATCTGGGCAGCACCCGCAAACATCTCTCACCACGCCGGATGTTGAGGCTTGCAAGCACTGCCGGAACGCGGGACCCCTCCGCCGCACACAAGTGGCGCGTGCTCGTTGAGCTCCTGCGTAATCAGCCGCAACACACCCAGCTCTCATTGGTCCATCAGTATTTCAACGGTATGGACTATGTCAGTGATCAAGAGCTCTATAATCGGCTCGACTATTGGGCCACGCCTGAGCAATTTCTGTTGCATGGTGGCGATTGCGAAGATTTTGCCCTCACCAAATATCGCGCGCTTGTCGATGCCGGTTTTCCTGTGGGTCAACTGCGGATTGTCCTGTTGGAAGACCGCGTGACCAATGATGCGCATGCCGTGCTCGCCGCGTATCTTGATGGTGAGATCCTGATTTTGGATAATCAACGCGCGCGCGTCGTGTCTCACAACCAGATCGGTCATTACAAG